>DATGLH010000138.1:0-31851 GCA_035294225.1 Trebonia sp. | reverse complement strand
GCGCGCGAACGGCCGTGCCTGACCGGAGCCGCGCTATCCGTAGAAGAGGCGCTCCATGACCGCGCGGGCGCGGCGGGCGGTGCGGCGGTAGTCCTGCTCCAGGGCCTGCGCCGGGGGGCCGCCGCGGGCGAAACCCTCGCCGGGGGCGGCACCGGCGGCGAAGGGCTTGTAGCCGAGGAGGCGGGCGACCGCGGTGAGCTCGTCGTGCCTGGCGGGCAGCGCGTCGCCGGGGCGGCCGCGGACCAGCATGATCGCGTTCCTGATCCGGGCGGCGAACTCCCAGGAGGCGCGGAGCGCGGCCGCGTCGGCAGCCGGGACCAGGCCGGCGTCCACCGCCGCGTCCAGCGCGTCCAGCGTGCGCGTGGTGCGCAGCCGCGGCACGGCGTGGCCGTGGCGCAGTTGCAGGAGCTGCACCGTCCACTCCACGTCCGACAGGCCCCCGGGGCCGAGCTTGACGTGCAGCGCGCGGTCCGCGCCGCGCGGGATCCGCTCCGCCTCGACCCGCGCCTTGATCCGCCGGATCTCCCGCGCTGCCTGGTCGCCGATCCCGCCGGGCGGGTAGCGGCGCTCATCCGCCATCGCGATGAACTCCGCGCCGAGCGCGGCGTCGCCGGCGGCGAATTCCGCGCGCAGCAGCGCCTGCCACTCCCACGGCGCGGCACGCCGCTTGTAGTACGCCCGGCAGGCCGCCAGGCTGCGCACCAGCGGCCCCTGCCGTCCCTCCGGCCGCAGGTCCGCGTCGATGAGCAGCGGCGGGTCCGGAGCCGGGATCTGCAACAGCCGGCGCAGCTCCGCGCCCACGGCCTGGGCCGCGTCCGACGCCTTCCGGTCTCCGCCAGCGCCGGTGCCCGGCAGCGGGTCGTGCACGAAGATCACGTCGGCGTCGCTGCCGAAGCCGCTCTCGTGCCCGCCGTACCGGCCCATCGCGATCACCGCGAACCGCGTCGGCAGCGGCTCGCGCAGCTCCAGCTCGATCTTCGCGGCCGCCGCCGTGAGCACGGCCTCCAGCGAGGCCGTCGTGATCGCGGTCAGCGCGTCGGCCGTCTCGGCCAGGCCGATCAGGCCGAGCACGTTCGCCGCGGCGACCCGCAGCAGCTCCCGGCGCCGCAGCGACCGCACCGCGACCGCCGCCTGTTCGGCGTCCGCCTCGTGCCGCTTGGCCGCCGCCATCATTTCCGAACGGAGGACGCCGACTCCCCTGGGCACGAGTTCGGCATCGTCGGCGACGATGGCCACGGCTTCGGGTGCCCGCAGCAGCAAGCCCGTCGCGTACCGGCTCGAGGCCAGCACGCGGGCGATCCGCTCGGCCGCCTTCGTCTCGTCCCGCAGCAGCCGCAGGAACCAGGGCGTCTCCCCCAGCGCCTCGCTCACCTGCCGGAACGCGAGCAGCCCCGCGTCCGGCTCGGCCGCGTCGGCGAACCAGCCGAGCAGCACGGGCAGCAGCGTCCGCTGGATCGCCGCGCGGCGGCGCAGCCCCGCGGTCAGTGCCTCGATGTGCCGCAGCGCGCCCGCCGGGTCATGGTAGCCCAGCGCCTCCAGCCGGGCGCGCGCCGCCTCCGGGGTCAGCCGTGCCGCATCCGAGGGCAGCCGGGCCACCGCCCCGAGCAGCGGCCGGTAGAACAGCTTCTCGTGCAGGCGCCGCACCTGGAGCGCGTGCCTGCGCCAGGCGTCCGTGAAGGCCTCTTCCGGTGGAACCACGCGTGCGTTCGGAACGACCGAGCCCTTCGGCATCGCGCGGCCGAGCCGCCTGAGCACCTCGGGGTCGGTCGGCAGGGTGTGCGTCCGCCGCAGCTGGTATAGCTGGAGCAGGTGCTCGCTCCGGCGCAGGAACCGGTATGCCGCGGCGAGGTCGTCGGCGTCGGCACGGCCGACGTAGCCGCCTTCGGCCAGCGCTTTCAGCGCGGGGAGCGTGGCGGGGATGCGCAGCCGCTCGTCGGCGCGGCCGTGCACGAGCTGGAGCAGCTGCACGGCGAACTCGATGTCGCGCAGGCCGCCGGGGCCGAGCTTGAGCTCGCGGCCGGCCATGTTCCGCGGCAGCGTGGCCTCCACGCGCCTGCGCATCGCCTGGACGTCCTCGACGAAGTTCTCCCGCTGCGACGCCTGCCAGACCAGCGGCATGACGGCGGCTATGTATTCCTGGCCGAGGTCCAAGTCGCCGGCCACCGGGCGGGCCTTGAGCAGCGCCTGGAACTCCCAGGTCTTCGCCCACCGGTCGTAATAGGCCAGGTGGCTGGCCAGCGTGCGGACCAGCGGGCCGTTGCGGCCTTCCGGGCGCAGGTTCGGGTCGACCGGGAAGATGCTGCCCTCGGGGGTGGACCGCTCGCAGACCCGGATCATGCCGGAGGCCAGGCGGGCGGCGGTCTTGAGGGCGGCGTCCTCGGCGTCCTTCGACGGCGGCCTGGCCACGAAGATCACGTCGACGTCGCTGGCGTAGTTGAGCTCGCGGGCGCCGCACTTGCCCATCGCGATGACCGCCAGCCGGCAGGGGGCGCCGTCCGCGGGGGCTTCGGCGCGGGCGATGGCCAGGGCCGCCTCGAGGACGGCGGCGGCGATGTCGGCGAGCTCCTCCCCCGCCTCGTCCACCGTGACGACGCCGGTCAGGTCGCGGGCGGCCAGGTGCAGGACGCGGCGGCGGTAGGCGGCGGCCAGCAGCGCGGCCGGGTCAGCCCTGGCGGTGCCGAGGCCGGCCCTCGGCTCCGCTGCTCCCGGGTCCGCCGCGACGGCCAGCAGGAGCTCCTCGCGGATCTCCGCCGGGCCCGGACGGCGGTCGGCGTCCGGGCCGCGCAGCACCGCGCAGTCGCCCGGATGGCGCGCGAGGTGGTCGGCCAGCGCCTTGCTGACCCCGAGCACGGCGGCCAGCCGGGCCCGGAAGGCGGGATCGGCATCGAGGGCGGCGGAGACGCCGGGGCCGCGTTCGGCGATCCGGGCCACGCCCGCCAGCGCGAGGTCGGGGTCGGCCGCCTGGGCCACGGCGGCGAGCAGCGGGTGATCGGCAGCGGCGATGCCGAGCCCGGCGAGCTGGCGTCCGGCCCTGGCGACATCGGCGAACCCCATCCGGGCCAGCCAGCCGGCCAGCGAGGTACGCGTGTCGCTCACGCTAGGAGCGTATACCGGCGCCCTGGCCCGCCAGGAAACACGCGCAACCCGGGGGCGGCCGGGTCCGGGACGGAATGCGCGGCGCTCGTTCTGGGGCTGTGCCGCACAGCCCCAGATAGACTGGGGCGAGGGGCCACGGCCCCGGGGAATCCGGGCGTGCCGTCCTGCCGGGAGCCCGGCTGAGCCATGATTGCGGCGGGGCGGCGGAACGGCGAGAATGTCGGGGCATGCCCACAGGTTCGCGATTCGCCGTGGCGGCCGGCGTCGCGGCATGCGCCGCCCTCCCCCTGCTGGCCGGGTGCGGCCAGCTCAAGCAGATCGGCGCCGGCCCGCACACCGCGCCCGCGACGGCCTTCACGGTCACCGCGCACGTCACGACCCTGGTCATCGACGGCGGCGCGGGCACGATCGACGTCACCGGGAGCAACCGCGACACGGTCCTCGTGTCGCAGCAGCCGTCGTACTCCACCACGCCGCCCGCGACCGCCCACTCGGTCGCCGGGGCCACGCTCACGCTCTCCTACACCTGCGCGGCGCAGCTGGTGTGCGGCGTGGCGTACGTCGTCCAGGTGCCGCGCGACGTGGCGGTCCGGGCCGTCACCCGGGCCGGCGCGATCACGCTGACCTCGCTGGCCGGCCCGGTCAGCGCGCAGACCATCGCCGGGCTGATCACCGCGACCGGCCTCGGCTCGCCGGCCGCGGAGTTCAAGTCGAACGCGGGCGGCATCGACGCCACGTTCTCCGCCGCGCCGGATTCGGTCCGCGCGTCGACGAACGTCGGCCCGATCACCATCGGCGTCCCCGGGTCGGCCTCATACAAGGTCGACACGCATACCTACGTCGGCGCGAGCACCGTCACCGTGCGCGAGAACGCGGCGTCGCCGCACACGATCACCGCGAGCTCCGACCTCGGCAGCATCACGATCAGCCCGTCGTAGGAGGCGGCATCGGTTCGCTGGCCGGCCGGGCCGGTTCCGGGGCGCGGCGGAGCGGCGGGGCGGCGGAGCCACGCGCGCGTTCGGGATGACCGGAACCGGAGCGCTACAGCATGGGGAGGTAGCGGTCTAGCTCATAGCGGGTGACCTGGCGGCGGTATTCGGCCCATTCCTCGCGCTTGTTGCGCAGGAAGAAGTCGAAGACGTGCTCGCCGAGGGTTTCCGCGACGAGCTCGCTGTTCTCCATGACCTTGATCGCCTCGTTGAGGTCGGCCGGGAGCGGCTTGATGCCGAGGGCGCGGCGCTCGGCGGAGGTGAGGGCCCAGACATCGTCCTCGGCGCCGGGGGGGAGCTCGTAGTCCTGCTCGATGCCCCTCAGGCCCGCCGCGAGGATCACGGCGAAGGCAAGGTAGGGGTTGCACGCGGCGTCGACCGAGCGGAACTCCACCCGCGTCGAGTTGCCCTTCTGCGGCTTGTACATCGGGACCCGGACCAGCGCGGACCGGTTGTTGTGCCCCCAGCAGACGTACGCCGGGGCCTCGCCGCCCGCGCCGGCGGTGCGCTCCGCGCCGCCCCACAGCCGCTTGTAGGAGTTCACCCACTGGTTGCAGACCGCGGTGATCTCCGGGGCGTGCCTGAGCAGCCCGGCGATGAACGCGCGGGCCGTCTTGGATAGCTGGTACTCGGCGCCCGCCTCGTAGAACGCGTTCTGGTCGCCCTCGAACAGGGACACGTGCGTGTGCATGCCCGAGCCGGGGTGCTCGGTGAAGGGCTTGGGCATGAACGTGGCCCAGACGCCCTGCTCGATCGCGACTTCCTTCATCACCAGGCGGAAGCTCATGATGTTGTCCGCGGTGGTCAGCGCGTCCGCGTAGCGCAGGTCGATCTCCTGCTGGCCGGGCGCGCCCTCGTGGTGGCTGTACTCCACCGAGATGCCCATCTGCTCGAGCATCGTGATGGAGGTGCGCCGGAAGTCGTGGGCGATGCTGTGCGGGGTGTGGTCGTAATAGCCGCCGGTGTCGATCGGCACCGGGTCGGCGCCGGCCTCGGGCCGGTCGCGCAGCAGGAAGAACTCGATCTCCGGGTGCGTGTAGAAGGTGAAGCCCATGTCGGAGGCCTTGCTGAGGTTGCGCTTGAGCACCCAGCGCGGGTCGGCGTAGCTCGGCGAACCGTCCGGCATGAGGATGTCGCAGAACATGCGGGCCACGCCCGGGTACTCGCCGCGCCACGGCAGCAGCTGGAAGGTCGAGGGGTCCGGCCTGGCGATCATGTCCGCCTCGTGCACGCGGGCGAAACCCTCGATGGCCGACCCGTCGAAGCCGATGCCGTCGGCGAAGGCGCCTTCGAGCTCGGCCGGGGCGACGGCGACGGACTTGAGCGCGCCGAGCACGTCCGTGAACCAGAGCCGGACGAAGCGAATGTCCCGCTCCTCGAGCGTGCGCAGCACGAATTCTTCCTGCCTGTCCACGGCTATCACCTTAGACGTTTCTCGCCGATACTTCACCGGACGCCGGCTGGCCCGTGCCAGCGGGTAGCCTGCCGGGCCATTGCGCCGGGGCGCGGACCAAAAGCATCGCCGCGTCGTCCTCCAGCGGCGCGCCCGCGTGGCGGATCAGGTCGTCGCGGAGCAGCGCGAGCAGGCCGTCGCCGTCGGCGCGGGCCCCGCGTGCCCTGGCGCCGAGGTCGGCGAGCCGCTCGTGCAGCGGATAGAACGCCCGGTTGCCGTCACGCGCCTCGGTGACGCCGTCGGTGTAGAGGAGAAGCTGGTCGTTCGGCCTGAAGGAGACCGTCCGGGCCGCGCCGGAGCTGTCGCCGAGCGTGAGCAGGCCGAGCGGCGGCGCGGGAGCGGGCACGTCGAGCACGGTGACGCCGTCGCCGGAGATCAGGATGGGCGGCGGGTGGCCGCAGGAGAAGATGGACAGGCGGCCCGCGCCCGGGTCGATCTCCGCCAGCAGCGCGGTGACGAACTCCTCGTGCTGGCCCCAGCGGCGGGACAGCCCCGCGTCCAGCCTGCGGGCGAGCTCGCCGAGCGTGTGCACCTCGTGCGTCACCTCGCGGTACATGCCGAGGACGTCGGCGGCCACCTCGACGGCGCCCAGCCCCTTGCCGCGCACGTCGCCGATGATCAGCCGGATCCCGTGCGGGGTCTTCGCGACGTCGTACAGGTCACCGCCGACCTTCGCGTCGGCCGCGGCGGCGAGGTAGACGACGTCGACTTCGAGGGGGCCGAGCTGTCTGGGCGGCGGCCGGAGCACCGCCCGCTGGGCGGCCTCGGCGACCGAGATGACGTTGGCGATCTGCTGCTCCCTGCCCCTGCCGATCCTCGTGCCGGCGGCGCTGATCCCGGTCACCGCGGCGACGGCCACGATCGTCGCCTCCGGCAGCGCCCGGGTCGCGCCGCCGGCCGTCAGCGCGATGATGACGGCGGCGAGGAGGCAGATCGCGCCATAGCCCAGGGGCCGCCTGACCGTCGCCGCGCCGATGCCGGCCAGCGCGGGCGGGACGGCGAGCAGCGGCCCGAGCAGCAGCGGCGCCGTCCAGATGTGCCCGGTGCAGATGATCAGGACCACCGCGACGACGGCGGCCGAGCTCAGCTCAAGCCACCGTGCTTTCCAGCGCGCGGCGCGCGGCGGAATCCGCATACTCCCTCATATCGCACGATCCGACATATCGCATCATCTGACGGAAAGACGATACGTCAGGCGATTCGGTTGTCGCGGTCGTGTCCGGCCTCCAGTGGCATTTTGTTGCCATAGCGTGTTCCGGGCGCTTCCGGCTATGGAATATCGCGCCCCCGGGTTCACCGGGCATGCGGACGGGCCGGGCCGCGCCCGCTCAGCAGGAGGGGCGGCGGCGAGCGCGGGGGAAAGCCGCGCGCGGCCTAAGCTGGATGCGTGCCTATGCTGCGGATCGCGCTCGCCCAAGTGAACGCAACCGTCGGAGACCTGGCGGGGAACGCCGAGATGATCGTCGAGTGGACGCGCCGCGCCGCCGCGCGCGGCGCGCGGGTCGTGCTGTTTCCCGAGATGGCGCTCACGGGGTACCCGGTAGAGGACCTCGCGCTGCGGGCGTCCTTCGTCGAGGCGTCCATCGCGGCCACCCGCGACGTGGCCGAGCGGCTGCACGTGGAGGGGCTCGGCGGCATCGCCGTGGTGACCGGGTACCTGGACCGGCGGACCGACCTCGCGCCGCGGACCGGGCTGCCCGCCGGGGCGCCGCTGGACGCGGCGGCCGTCCTGCACGGCGGCCGGGTCGTGCTCACCAGCGCCAAGCACCACCTGCCGAACTACGGCGTGTTCGACGAGTACCGGTATTTCGTGCCGGGGAACACGCTGCCGGTGTTCCGGGTGCCGACCTCGGAGGCGGAGGGGGTCGACGTGGCGGTCGCGATCTGCGAGGACCTGTGGCAGGAGGGCGGCCCGGTGGCCGTGTGCCGCCGGTCGGGCGCGAGCCTGCTCGTCGTGCCGAACGCGTCGCCGTACGAGCGCGGCAAGGACGACGTGCGGCTCTCGCTGTGCATGCGGCGCGCGCGCGAGGCAGGGGCCGCGCTGGCGTACTGCAACATGATCGGCGGGCAGGACGAGCTGGTCTTCGACGGGGATTCGATCCTGGTGTCCGCCTCCGGCGAGCTGCTGGCCCGCGGCCCGCAGTTCGAGGAGGCGCTGATCGTCGCCGACCTGGACCTGCCCGCGGCGGGCGCGGCGGGCGCGGCGGACGATGAGCCGGTGGACGCCGGCGACGGGACCGTGATCACGATTCAGCGGGCGGTGCTGCCCGCCGGGGCGGACGAGGCCGCCGGGAGCGGCGGGGGGTCTGGGGCCGCCGGGAGCGGCGGGGAGTCTGGGGGCAGCGGGACCGTCGCGGAGGCCGGGGCGGACGGCGGCGAGGGCGGTCCGTTCTGGCCGCGGCTGTCCGATCTGGCCGAGGTGTACGCGGCGCTCGTGACGGGGGTGCGGGACTACGTGCGGAAGAACGGCTTCCATTCGGTGATCCTGGCGCTGAGCGGGGGCATCGACTCGGCGCTGACCGCGACGATCGCCGCCGACGCCATCGGCCCGCGCAGCGTCCACGTGGTGCTGATGCCGGGCAAGTACTCCTCGGAGCATTCGGTCACGGACGCGGAGGACCTGGTCAAGCGGCAGGGGCTGCACGCGCGGACCGTGCCGATCCAGGCGATCGTGGACGCGTTCACCGCCGAGCTGGAGGACGGCTTCCCGCGCTCGGGGCTGCCCGCCGAGAACCTCCAGTCCCGGGTGCGCGGCGTGATCAACATGGCGCTGTCCAACGCCGGAGGGCACCTCGTGCTCACCACCGGCAACAAGAGCGAGCTGGCGACCGGCTACTCGACGCTGTACGGCGACTCGGCGGGGGGCTTCGGCCCGATCAAGGACGTCCCCAAGACGCTGGTCTGGGAGCTTGCGCGATGGCGCAACGAGGAAGCCGAACGAGCCGGGCTGACTCCCCCGATCCCGCCTAACTCGATCACCAAGCCGCCGTCGGCCGAGCTTGCCCCGGGGCAGCTGGACACCGACTCGCTGCCGCCGTACGAGGTGCTCGACGCGCTGCTCGACGACTACGTGGAAAAGGACATGGGGGCGGCCGAGCTGGTCGCCGCGGGCCATGACCCGGCCCTCGTCGAGCGGGTGATCCGGCTCGTCGACGCCGCCGAGTACAAGCGCCGCCAGTACCCGCCCGGCCCGAAGATCACGCAGAAGAACTTCGGCCGCGACCGGCGGCTGCCGATCACCAACCGCTGGCGCGAACCGCTGCCCGGCTAGGGCCCCGGAAGGCCCGGCATGCCCGCCGGACCGGGCGCCCCTGCCGGACCGGGCGGTTCCGGGGCGGGCGGTGCCGGGGCGGGCGGTTCCGGACCGGGCGGTTCCGGGGCGGGGAGGTTCCCGTTGCCCTCGCCCGCGTCGGGCAGGACGCGGGCGAGCTGGACGCGGGAGGCGACGCCGAGCTTGCGGTAGACGTTCCGCAGGTGAAACGCGATGGTGTTCGCGCTGACGAACGTCTGCTCGGCTATCTGCCGGTTGGTCAGCCCCTGGCAGGCCAGTTCGGCGATGCCGCGCTCGGTCTCGGTCAGGCTGTCCGCGCCCCGGGGCGCGCGCTCGGCGCCGGCGCGCCAGTGCCTTCGCTGGACGCCGAGCCTGCGCAGCCGGCCGCGCACCCGGGCCGCGCCGCGGCTCCCGCCCGACTCCTGGAATTTGGCGTAGGCGCGGTCGAGCCACCCGATGGCGTCGGCGACACGGTCCGCGTCGGCGAGCAGCACGGCGAGGTCTTCGGCCGCGCTCGCGGCCGCCCACATGTCCGGCTGTGTCTCGGCGGCCAGCCGCAGCAAGCCGATATCGCTGCCCAGCAGGCCCTGGGCGTGGGCACAGGCCGCGGTCACGATGGGAAAGGCCCGGCTGGCCCGGCCAAGGCGCTCGGCGACGCCGCCGGTAAGGGCCGCCCGCGTGTCGTCGCCGGCCTTCAGCGCGAGCCTGACCAGCCATGGCGCCACGGCGGGATCCTGGACGAGCGGCCAGCGGAACACGCGGACGTAATCGTAGACGCCGCCAACGAGGCTCATCGCGGCCACGGGCCCGTCGCGCGCCTCCGCCACCTGCCCGGCGAGTAGCCGGTACCGGATGCCCACTCGTCCCGCGCCCGCCTCCGCCAGCCGCGTGTCCACCGGGTCGAGCAGCTGTCCCGCGGAGACCAGGTCCCCGCGCCGCAGCGCGATGGTGCTCAGCAGGCACCGCGCGAGGGTGGCGAACGGGCTGCCGTCGGCCAGGCGTCCCGCGTAGAGAACGGACTCGGCCTCCGCCGCGGCGGCGTCGATCCTGCCGAGCGCCAGGTGCATGCGTGCCCGCAGCAGGGCGGGGCCCGCCTGGGCGAGCACGGAACCGGCGGCGCCGCCCGCCGCCGGGGAGGCGGCTATCAGGGCGGACGCCTCGTCGAACTGGCCGATGTCGATCAGCCGCGCGGCGAGCTCGACGTCGATGAGCGAGCGGGCCGGCGGATGGAGGGTTTCCGGGCCCGCTTCCGCGCCTGTCTTCGCGGCGGCCTCCGGGCGGGCTGACGCCTCGGCGCGGGCCTGGCGGAACAGCCTGAGACCTTCCGCGAGCTGGCCCTGGTTCCACCTGACGTGCGCCTGGAGCGCGCGCGCCGCCGCCACGACGGCGTGGCCTGGGACGGTGCCGCCGCCTGGGACGGTGGCCGCCGGGCGGCGCGCCAGGCTGATGACCTGCCTGGCGCGCCGCTCGGCAGCGGCGAAATCGGGCAGTTCGGCGAGCGCCGCGAACAAGGCGACCATCGTGTCGTCCCGGACGGACCCGGGCAGGTCCGGCTCGGCGAGGAGCTCTTCCGCCTCGGCGCGCGCCTCCTCAGGCCGGCCGGACGCGGCGTGTATCGACACAAGGGCGCCGCGCAGGTGCGCGCGGGCCAGCGCCGGCAGCGGCGCGCCGAGCGACGTGCCGATGAGCTTGGCCGCCTCCTGGAACCGCTGCGTGGCGACCAGCGACCGGACCGCGGTCACCAGGCGGCCGGCATGCGCGGGATCCGCCGGGGAGGTCAGTTCGAGGGCGCGCGCGGCGAGGCCGGCGGCAGCCTGCGGGGCGCTCGGCAACACGCTGCGCGCCAGCCGGTCCATCTCCCGCAGCATGGGCCCGTCGCCGTGCCGCGCCCCGCTGACGAGGTGCCCTGCCGCCCCCAGCTCGTCACCGCGGTCCAGAAGGAGCTGGCCGAACTGCCGGTGCAGCGCTCGCGCCAGCGGCTGCGGGAGCGCTTCGGTGACCGCCCGCCAGGTCATCTCGTCACGGAAGGCCACCGTCTCGCCGTCCGCCACGAGGATGCCCGCGGCCAGCGCCTCGTTGACCGCCGCCAGCAAGACGGCCGGCGGCTGGCCGAGCATCTCGGCCACGTCCTCCACGGCGAAAGACCGGCCGATGACGGCGGAGACCTCGACCAGCCGGCGGCTCTCCGGTGAGAGGGTGCCGGGCTGGCGGCCGAAGAACTTCCTGACGCGTTCGGGGACACGCTCTGCCGTCACCACGGCGCGGCCCGCGGAAACGCGCAGGATGCCCTCGTCCCGCAGCCCTTGCACCAGCTCACGGACGAGAAGCGGGTTCCCCCCCGCGACGGCGGCCAGTGACAGGAGCGGTGGGCCGGGGACCGCGCCGGCGTGTTCGGTGATGAGGTCCGCGATGATCGCTTCCGGCAGCGGCCCGAGGACGAGGCGGCTGGCACCGTCGCGCTCGAGCACGTCGAACAGCCGTGCCGCGCCGGTCCCGGAGCCCGTCGAGCGCGCCAGGATCCAGCTCAGCGGACGGGCGGCAAGGTGCCCCGGCAGGATCCTGAGCGCGAGCAGGGTGGCCGGATCCGCGTTCTGCAGATCGTCCGCGGTCACGAGCACCGGCCCGTGCGCGGCCAGTCTCTCCAGGCTCCGGCGCACTAGGCCGATGTCCCGCATGCGCGGGTCCAGGCCGCCGGGCCCACGATCCTCATCCCCCGGTCCGGCGGCGCCGTCGAGGGGGGCGCCGCTCAGGAGGGGGCCGCTCAGGAGGGGGCCGCCGAAGGCGGGGGCGCTCAGGGCGGGGGCGCTCAGGGCGAGCAGCAGCGGGCCGAGCGGGATCGCCCGCGAGAACTCGTCGGCGGCCACGGCGACCGTCGTATAGCCTTGCGCGTCCGCCGCCCTGGCGACCTCGCCGAGCAGCAGGGACTTGCCCATTCCCGGCTGGCCTTCGACCAGGATCAGCCCTCCGGCGCCGGATTTGCCGCGCCGCAGCATTTCCCCGAACAGCCGCATCTCAGTATCCCGGCCGCGCACTCCATCACCCCCGAGGCCGCCGCCGCGCCGGAAGGCCACCGGGGCCGCACCCGGCCCGGAAGCCGATGATCACGGCCCCACAGTGTCACCCTCGTCCACGGCGCGCTGACCTGCCTCACCCGTTTCGGATGACGCCAGGCGGCGCCGCACGTGATCCGTGATCCGATCACGGCATCGGATCACGGCCCGGCCGCGGCCGGGCGGGGGTTAACGGACCGGCTCCCCCGCGGGCGGCTCATCCGGCAGCGGAAGGCCGAGCGCGAGCAGGATCTCGGGCGCGGCGGCGACCACCTTGGGGCCGCCGATCTGCGGCGCGACCGCGAAGAGAACGCCCAGGATGTCCCTTGCCGGCACTCCGGCGGCCACGGCGTTCGACACCTGCCACCGGTATGACGCGGGGGGCGCGCCCGCCGCGATCAGGGCGGCTATCTTGACGAGGGCGAAGGTCCGCTCGCCGAGGCCGCTCTTGCGGCGCCATTCCTCGCGGTACTCCAGGCCCTCGGCCAGCAGGCCCAGGTCTCCGGCCGATAGCCCGGTAAGCGCCTCCCTGGTGAGGTCATCGACCTCTGCCTTGACTGAACTGGCCATCGCCTGGCTCCTTCCGGTTCCGCCGCCGGGCGGGGACCGCCCGGTTCCGCCGGCGGGGGCGGGCACCGCCCGCTCCTCCCCGCCAGCCTCGGCCGCGGGAGGGCGCTCAGACTTCACCCGCCCCGGGTGGTCCGGTGCCGCACACGGCGGAATGTGCTGATGACATGGGCGCAGGCGGACAGACCGGCCGGCAGGCCCGGTTCGGCCTGCTCCTTGCCACCCTGGTCGTCGCTTACCTGATATCCGCGCTGACCAGTGACCAAGCGGGCCGGGCCGTGCAGGTGGTCCTGTTCGTCGTCGCGGCGCTGCTGGGGCTACGGCGCGCTAGCCTGCCCCGCCGCCTGAAGGCGCTGGTCATATGGGTGGCGCTGGGCGGCTCCGTGGCCGTGGTCACCATGACGGCCCTGTCCAGCGGCGCGGTCGCGCGGGGCGCGGCCAGCATCTGGACCGGCATGCTGCTGCTGCTCACGGTGGTGATCATCGTGGAGCGGGTGCTGCGGCTGGACACCGTCACGCTCCAGAGCATCTATGGCGCGCTAAGCGCCTATCTCGTCATCGGGCTGATGTTCGCGTCTTTCTTCGCTGCCACCGACAGCGTGTCTGGCGCCGATTTCTTCGCCAACGGCGAGCCGGCCAACACGCAGACGTTCCAGTACTTCAGCTTCACCACCCTCACCACCCTCGGCTACGGGGACTTCACCGCGGGCGGCGGCTTCGGCCGGGCGGTGGCGGTCCTCGAGGCGCTCACCGGCCAGGTCTTCCTCGCCACGCTGGTCGCACGGCTGGTCAGCGCGTACCGGGGGACTGCCAGGCGGAATCCGCCGCCGGAAGATCCGCCCGCCGCAAACGGGGAAGGAAAAACACCGCGCTAGCCCGCGCGGGGTGAGGCGGCGGGTTGCCGGCAGGCCGACAATGACAGCGGACCGGACGACTCTGGAGGTCGCGATGGGCCTGCCGATCGGCGAACGCCGCAAGCTCCATCGGATGGAGCGCGCCATCACCCGCACCGACCCGCGCCTGGAGGCGCTTTACTCGATGTTCACCAAGCTCAGCGGGCTAGACGCGATGCCGCGGCTGGAACGCGTCCGGGCCAGGGCGATCCGGCGGGCGGCACGGGTGCGGCGGCCGGCCTGGCTCTCTAACGCCGGCTGACCGCGGGCGCGGGCCGCCCGGCCCGGGCCGGGCGGCCGGACCGGCCTGACGGCCCGCCAGGGCAGCTTGAGCTGCCAGGCCCCCAGGGCGGCCTGACCGTCAGGGCGGCCTGACCGTCAGGGCAGCCTGACCGTCAGAGCAGCTTGAGCTGCCTGGCACGGCGCACAGCCTCCCTGCGATGGGTGACGGCGAGCTTGCGGTGCACGCTCTTGAGGTGCGTCTTCACCGTGTTGACGGAGATGTACAGTTCGCCCGCGATCTCCGCGGTGCTCAGCAACTGCGCCACGCGCCGCAGCACCTCCCGCTCCCGCTCGGTCAGCGGCTCCAGGAGGGCGGCCCCCGCCTTCCCGGCCGCCGGCGCCGGTAGCGCCGGGCGGCTGTCATCGGCCATGCCCGGCTGGGACAGGGCCTGATAGCTTCGCGCGAGTTCGGCGTCCGCGCGCAGGACCGGGAACACCCAGGAATGCTCCAGCTCGAACGGCAGCCTGACGTCCTCGCCGCGGGCGAGGCGCAGCGCCCGGGCCAGCGAAGCGCGGCCGGCCCGCCCGTCGCCGTTCGCATAGTGGACGCGCGCGTCGACGAGCAGGGCGTCGAGCATGACGCGGTCCAGCGTGTGCGTGGGTTCGGCGGCGGCGGCTTCGAAGACGTACCGGAGCTCACGGCGCGCCGTGCCGGTATTCCCGGCACTTGCCCAGGCATACGCCCTGGCGGCCGCGGCGTCTGCCCTCGGCATGACGGCATGCCGGCGCAGGACCCGCAGCGCGGCCGGCACGTTCCCGGCCATCGCGTGCGCGCGCGCTTCGGCCAGCGTGAGCCGCTGGCCCAGCCAGTCCGGCGGCGACCAGCCCTCCCTCGCGCCAGCGAGCATGCCGAGGGCGGCATCGCAATGGCCTTCGGCGAGGTAGAGCCAGGAGGCGATCAGGCTCGCGAGCGCGGCGGCCGCCCGGTCGCGATGGGAGCGCAGGCCCGCATCCGCCCGCCTGAGCGGGGGCCTTACCCTGGCCAGGTCGCCGCGTTCGAGGTATATCCAGGCGAGCGCGATGTCAGCCGCCACGTTCGGCGGAGCCTCCATTCCGGCGTCGAGTCCGTCACGTCCCCAGTCCCCGGTTTCAGCGGCGGCCCTGGCGGCGAACTCCGCCGCGCGCACGAGACGGCCGCTGAGCGCCTCGGCCAGGGCCACCCGGCCCAGGTAACACGCGCGTTCCCCGGCGGCGGCATCGGGCCCGGGTGCCACCGCCTCGCTGAAGGCCTTTTCCGCGTGGTCAAAACGGCCCAGCCACAGCTCCGCGTCACCGCGGCTGGCCAGTGTCTGCCGTGCGAGTTCCCGGTGCGCGGACAAGACGTCCCCGGGCAGGCGCGCCATGGCGTCTTCCTGCTCGGCCGCCGCGTCCGCGAGTGCGCGGAGGTCTCCCCTGGTTCGTGCCAGGCCGAACCGGATCACCGCGACGGCCAGCCGCGACGCGGGGTCATGGCCGGCAGGAAGCCGGCGCAGCAGTTCGTCGGCACGGCTTAGCCAGGTGCCAGCCGCCCGGTGGTCCTGGCGGCCCAGGGCGAGGGCCGCGGCGCATACGCACTCGCGGTACGGGGCGGTCGCGGCCGGGACGGGAATGCCCTGCAGGCCGCGCAGCAAGGCCTGGCCGTAGCCGGAACCGAGCAGGCGGCTGACCGTCAGGTCGCCGACGATGATGCGCGCGGCGAGCGCTCCGTCCCCGGCCTGCGCGGCGTACCGCACCGCGTCCGCCAGCTGGCCGTGCCGCCGGCACCACTCAGATGTGCGGTGCATCAGCTCGGCGAGCAGGCCCGGGTTCCGGGCATGGAGCCTCGCGCGAAGCGCGTCCCGGAAAAGCGCGTGGTACCGGTACCAGCCTCCCCCCGCGGGCTGGATGAACAGGTTGGCCTGGACCAGCTCGGACAGGGACGGCGCCGCGCCGCCCTGGTCGCTGTCCTGGCCGGCGAGATCGTCCGCCAGGTCCTGGTTGATCTGCCCGGGGACGCTGGTACGCAGCAGGATGTCCCGCACACGGGCGGGTTGGGTGTCGAACGCCTCGCTGATCAGGTACCCGCTTATCAGCCGGTCCACGTCCCCGGGCTCGACGGCTCCGCCGCGGTTGAGCGCGATCGCCGCGAAGCGCAGCCCGGTCGCCCATCCCTCCGCCCGCTTCACCAGCGGCATCAGCGCCTGCCGGTATCCCGCCACGTCATGCCTGGCGAGCAGCAGCCGGGTCTCCGGGCCGGTAAAGGCCAGCTGCGCGGCGTGGATCTCGGTAAGGTCTCCCGCCAGCCGGTACTGGTGCAGGGGCAGCGGCTCATTCACGCGAGTGCCGCCGACGACGCGGAGCTTGGGTTTGGCGTGCCGGAGCAGATAGCCGAGCCCGGCGGCTAGCTTGGGCGAGCGGATCATGTGCATGTCGTCCAAGGCGAGAACGACCGGCGCCTTCCCCGCGGCCAGGGCGGAGGCGATCAGGAGCGGCGCGTGCGCGTCGCAGTCAGCTCCGCTCGCCGGCACCGCGACGCCGGCCCGGCGCAGGGCCGCTGCCAGCAGCCGCCAGAAGTGGTCAGCGCAGTCGTACTCGTCCAATGTCAGCCACGCAACCGGCCCGCGCCTCCGCCGGGACGCCAGCCATTGGGCAAGGGCCACGGTCTTCCCGGTCCCCGGCGCCCCGGATACAAGGGTTATCGTCCCGCGCTGCACGCCTCTTTCGATGAGCTTGCTGATCCTCGGGCGCGCTACAATCCAGTCCGGAATTTCCGGCGGCGATGTCTTAGCGGCAACGAATGGCGCGGAAAGATCAGCGGCCAGAGCCTTATGATGGCCGTCGTCAATTAGCGAAGTCATGCGGCCCCCTCCGGAATCAGGCGCCCGCAGGGCGCTTGCCAACCCATCTCAATTGACCGGCATAGTCCGCCGGCAATGCAATGAGTCTACGATTTCCAGGGGACCGCGAATACTACCCGGACTAACAGTTCTATGCGCGGCAGCGGGCACTGGGCGGCGTAAGGCCACTGGCCATATGCCCCTAAAAGGGGACAGCGGCCCTATCCTCCGGGACCTTGATCCCCATCATCGCAAGAGCTTTGTCGTAACTGTCCGGATACGGGGCGCTGCTCACGCTATGCCGCGTTTGCCGCGCTTGCCGGCGGCGACCGGCCCGATGTGCCTCAATTGACGAATTGACGGCTCAGACCTGCGCCGTTTCCGGGCCGTGCAGAGCCGCCTGAAGCTCGGCTTCGCCTTTTTCCGACAAAGAGGTCTTCAGCACGGTCCCGCCGTACTTGCTCATCGCCTTAACCGCCTTGTCCGGGGTCACTTTCTCCACCATGAGGAAGAGCGCGGACGTCCCCGGCTGGATCAGGTCGCGGACCTGGTCCTGGAATTCCTTGTCGACTCCCGATTTGGTGACCTTTCCCATCAAGGCGCCCAGCCCGGCCCCGATCGCGATCCCGAAGACGGGGATGAAGAACAGCAAGCCGAACAGCAGGCCCCAGAACATGCCCCACGTGGCGCCTGCCCCGACCGCGTGATGAGTGGTCTGGACGTGGTATCTGCCCTCCCTGTCCCGCACGATGGACGCGATCGCGTCCGGTTGGATGATGAGGTCCCTGGCGAGGGTGCGGGCCTCATCGGCGGCGAGCGCCGCGGTGGTCTCGTCCGGATAGCCGATGACGATCAGATCGGACATGACTTCTCCTCTCCTTGCCTTGCCTGCCCATGACGGCGCCGACAGGCCAAGTCCAGCCGCGGCGGGCGGCGCGCACCCCACCCCTGACGGGTGACCTGGGGGCCGGATACCGGGCACATGGCTCCGGCGGTCATCCAAATCGAGTGAGGCGCGGTGCCCGGATCGGCGCGAACAATGAACGCGCACGGGCGGACAAGACCAAGCGCACGGGCGGACAAGACCAAGGACGTGCCATGTCAGCAGCTGACTCAGCGACCGGACGGCCCGCGGCCGCGGCCCAGGCGATGATCGTGCCGCTAGCGCTCGCGCAGTTCATCGCGAGCTACGCCGCGACCAACATGAACGTGGCGATCAGCGCCATCGCCAGGGACATCGGCACGACCGTGGTCGGCATGCAGGCCACGATCACGCTGTTCACCCTGACCATGGCGTCGCTGATGATCCCCGGCAGCAAGCTGACGGAGATCTGGGGCCGGAAACGGTGCTTCACCATCGGGATGGTGGTGTACGGCGCCGGGGCCCTGATCGCGGCCCTGGCACAAGGACTCGGGCTGATGATCTTCGGCTACTCGGCGCTGGAGGGGATCGGCTCAGCGCTGATGATCCCGCCCATCTACATCCTGGTGACCGTGGCGTTCCCCGACACCCGGTCCCGGGCGAAGAACTTCGGCATCGTCAGCGGTGCCGCCGGCCTCGGTGCCGCGGCCGGGCCGCTGGTCGGCGGCATCATCACCAGCGCGATCAGCTGGCGGGCATCGTTCATCGCGCAACTGCTCGTCGTGGTCTTGATACTCCTGCTCGTACCGCGGATATCCGACCCGGGCAGGCAGGGCCCGAGGCCGTACTTCGACGTAACCGGGGCGATCCTGTGCGCCGTCGGCCTGTTCTTCGTGGTGCTGGGGATCCTGCAAACCAGCAGGTACGGCTGGTTCGCCAGCCGCGAGGACTTCACGGTCGGCGGCACCGTCGTGATACCCAGGGGCGGCGTCTCGCCGGTCTGGCTGTTCGCCGCCGTCGGCACGGCGATCCTCGCCTGGTTCTTCCTGCACCTGCGCTCCAGGGAGCGGAAGGGCAAGCCGGTGCTGGTCCCGCTCCGGATGTTCCGCGACCGCACGGCCAACCTCGGCATGGGAACGCAGCTCATTCAGTGGCTGGCCATGCAGGGCACGTTCTTCGTCATCTCCGTCTTCCTCCAGCAGGAACTCGGGTTCAGCGCGATCAAGACGGGCCTGGTGCTCACGCCCGCGACGGCGGGGATCCTGCTCGCCTCCGCCCTCGCCGAGCGGTTCGCCAGGCGGCACACGCAGCGATGGCTTATCCAGACCGGCTTCGCGGTCACGGCAGCGGGCATGGCGCTGCTGCTGGCTCTCGTGCGCGCGACCTGGCCCATTGCCACGTCCGTGCCCGGCCTGCTGCTGATGGGCCTCGGCGTGGGGGTGATGCTGACCTCGTCGGTCAACGTGGTTCAGTCGGCCTTCCCCGAGCGCGACCAGGGGGATATATCCGGGCTGTCACGCAGCGTCTCCAACCTGGGATCGTCCCTCGGCGTTGCCCTAGCGGGGTCGGTCATAGCCTCCGCCGCGCTCCCGGGCAACAAGGTATTCGCGCTGTCCGCGGTGATCCTCCTGGTGATCACGCTGGGCGGCCTGGTCATCGCGCTGCTGCTGCCTCCTCCCCGGCAGGTCACGGCGACGGCCGCTCCGGCGGAACGGCGCGGCCCAGAAGTACTCGGGCGGGGTTAGCCCGCCCTGGCGGGGCGGTGGATGCGCACCCGGCGGCGGCGGGCGCACAGCAGGATCAGGCCGGGCGGGCGCGTCCTGCCGCCGCGGGCGCGGGGGACGATGCGGCGGGCCTGGCAGTAGCGTTGGCAGTACCACGGCCGTTCACGGCGGTGCCCTGGAGGGACTGAGCCTGGCGGATGACGAGGTGCGGTTCGCGGCTGGCCTGTACCGGGGAACCGCCGGATACTACGACCGGTACCGGCTGCCCTGCCCGGAAGCGATGATCGAGGACCTGGCCCGCACTGCCCGGGTTTCCGGGCGCGGGCGGTTGCCGGACCTGGCCTGCGGGACTGGCCAGCTCACCTTCCCGCTGCGCCAGCGGTTCGCCGACGTGTGGGCCGTCGACCAGGAACCGGACATGGTGGAGGCGGTCCGGGCCAAGGCGGCCGCCGCAGGTGCGCGCAATGTCCGGCCGATCGCGGCCAGCGCCGAGACCCTTCACGCCGCCGCGGGCCACTTCGAGCTGGCCGTCATCGGCAACGCGTTCCACCGGCTCGACCGCGATCTGGTCGCCCGCCGCGTCCACGGCTGGCTCCAGCCGGGCGGACACCTCGCGCTGTGCTGGTCTTCCACGCCATGGGTAGGCGAGGCCCGCTGGCAGCAGGCCCTGGCCGCCACCTTGGACAAGTGGAAGGCGACGCTCGGCGCCGGGCACAGAATCCCGGCCGGCTGGGACCTGGCGCGGCAGCGCAAGCCCGATTCCCGGGTACTGTCCGGTGCCGGATTCCAGCTGGCCGGACCTCGCCAGTTCGCGATCGAGCACCGGTGGACCCTGCCCGAGCTGGCCGGGTTCATCGGCCGACATCGTTCCTTCCGGCCGCGGTGCTCGGCGGCCAGGCCGCCGCATTCGACGCCGACCTTGCGGCCAGGCTCGGCCCGCACGGCAACGCCGGCACCTTCACCGAGACCGTGAGCTTCGTCTACGAGCTGGCCCAGAAGCCTTACTGACGCGGCCGGGTCCTCGATCATGCCGGCTACCGGGAGCACGGCGCGCGCTGACGTGGGCCGAGGCGGGTCACCGTTGTGGCGCTCCGGCCGGCAATCGCAGCCGGCCAAGCCCGGGCCGGGCTGTATGCCCGGGCCGTGCCCGGAGAACGGCGGGCTGGGGCGTGAAACCACCGTACGTTCGGGATAACCGGGCTGGCCGTCAGCGACGTCAGCGGACGGCGAACAGGTAGCTCTGCCCTGGGCCCATGTCGACGAACAGGCCGGGACCGGCCAGCCGGCCGC
This sequence comes from Trebonia sp., assembly GCA_035294225.1. Lineage (GTDB taxonomy): Bacteria > Actinomycetota > Actinomycetes > Streptosporangiales > Streptosporangiaceae > Trebonia. The sequence continues at coordinate 11,579 of DATGLH010000138.1, read as the reverse complement.
CGTCCCGCGTGAAGTCCTCCCCGGTCAGCAGGTCCCTGAAGCGCCACCGGCGGCCGGGCAGGTCCGGCCACGGCAGCCGGACCTGCCCCTGCGCCGGGGACTCCGACAGGTTGACCACGACCACATGCCGGCCGGACCGGCCGGCATCGCCGTCGCGGCTGTCGCCGGGTGTCCAGGACCACGCGACCAGGCTGGCGCAGGACTGGTTGTCAGGCCAGCCATCGATTCCGAGCAGCTGCCAGGCTCCCGTCCGCACGCCGTGGGCGGCGACCGTGAAGAGCAGATCGCGGTGCCAGGCGGCCAGGTCCTCGTCCGGCGGCTCGTCGGGACGGCGCTGGAGGAACACCGGGACCCGCGCCCGGCGCCCCTCGAACTGCCCCTCGTGCCACATGGTCGCGCCCGGCAGCGTCGCGACGGCGACCGCCGCCGCCCGTTCGAGGACGGCGGGGAGCCGGCCGGCGATGCGGGGCTCGTCGTGGTTCTCCAGGAAGCGCAGCAGGCGCGCCTGATAGCCGAGGTCGGCTTGCAGGTGCCCGTGCACGGCCGGCGGGCTCGGCTCTACGATGCGGTCGTAGAGCCGCTTGTCGTAGCAGAAGCCGAAGCCCTGCTGCTGCAACGCCCACTCCATGTCCCAGTAGGCCTCGGCGATGAGCACGGTCTGGCGGTGGCGGGGCCGCAGCCGGGCGAAGACGGCGGGCCAGAACTCCTCGTCCGGCCGCTGCCCGGCGCGGCCGCCCCAGGTCTTCCCGAAGACGTCGTTGGTCATCAGCATGGCCATGTCGCAGCGGATCCCGTCGCACTGGTCCGCGATGTCCGACAGCGTCCGCGCGGTCGCGGCGCGCAGCCGGGGCGAGAACGCGTTCAGCTGCACGACATCCGGCCAGGGCGGGAAATACGGATCGCGGCCGTGGGCGAGCACGTGCCCGCCGGCCGGCAGCCAGCCGGCCGGATCCGCCTTGATATCGTCCTCGCCCCCCTCGATGAAGAACTCCGGGTGCCCGGTCACCCACGGGTGATCGGGCGCGACATGGTTGGGCACGTAGTCGAGGATGAGCCGCACCCCGCGGGCGGCGAGCGCCGCCCGCGCCGCGGCCAGCGCGGGCGGCCCGCCGAACCGCTCGTCGGCCGCATACCGGTGCACGCAGTACGGCGATCCGATGATGTCCTGTTCCTTCAGGTCGGGCAGTGCCTCGCGGAACGAGGAGAGCAGGCCGGGGGTGGCCCTGGCCAGTTCGAGGCCGGCCGGGCTGCGCTCCCAGACGCCCATCAGCCAGACCGCGTCGGCTCCCGCGGGCGTGACGGCGTCCCAGGCCGCGTCCGGGACATCGGCCAGCGTCACCGGCCTCCCCGCCGCGCGTGACAGCTCGCCGAGCCAGACGGCGGTGTTCACCTCGTAGATGACGGGGCTTTGCGGCCAGCCGGTCATCGCGCCGCCTCCGCGGAGCGCGCCGCCTCCGCGGAGCGCGCCGCCTCCGCCGGGCTTTCCCCGGCGCGGGGAGCGGGGATCCGGCCTTCGCGGAGCGCCCGGGTATGACTGCCGCGGAAGATCAGCGGCAGCACCCCGACGGTGCCCGTCCAGCCGGTCTGGTGGCTGGCGCCGATCCCGGCGCCGTTGTCGCCGTGCAGGTACTCGTAGAACAGCACCAGATCCCGCCAGTGGGGGTCGTCTTGCAGGACCGGCTGGCCGCCGTGGACCGGGCGGCGCCCGGCGGCGTCCCTGCGGAAGGCGCCCAGCAGCCGTTCGCTGATGTCCTCCGCCACCTGGTACAGGTTCTTCTGCTGGCCGGAGCCGGCCGGGCACTCGACCGTGAACCCGTCGCCGTAGTGCGCGTAGAGGTTCATCAGGCCCCGGATCAGCATCAGGTTGACCGGGACCCAGACCGGCCCGCGCCAGTTGGAGTTGCCGCCGAACATTCCGGTGTCGGACTCGGCCGGAAGGTAGCTGACGCTGTACTCCTGGCCGTCCAGCTCCAGGACGTACGGGTGCCCGGCATGGTAGCGGGATATGGCGCGTATGCCGTGCGGCCCGAGGAATTCCTGCTCGTCCAGCATCCGGGCGAGGATACGGCGCAGCCGTTCCTCGTCGAACAGGGCGAAGATCACCGTGCCCGAGGCCTGCCGCGCCTGCCGTCCCTGTTCCGGCAGCGCCGCGACCACTGCCGGGTGGCGGCCCGCGAACCCGATGGCCGCGTCCACCAGGCCGGGGAACTCGGCCCGGACGGCGGCGGGGATGACGGTGGCGGCGACGAGCGGCATCAGCCCCACGATCGAGCGCACCTTGAGCGGGACGGAGCTGCCGTCCGGCCGCCGCAGCACGTCGTAGAAGAAGCCGTCTTCCTCGTCCCACAGGCCCACCTCGTCCGGGCCGACATGGCCGGTCGCGGCGGCGATCCAGGCCCAGTTCTCCAGCAGCGCCAGCGCCTGCTCCAGGTACGCCGGGTTCTCGCGGCCGAGCTCGATGGCCATCTGCATCATGACCTGGCTGTACAGGGCCATCCACGCCGTGCCGTCCGCCTGGTCGATCCGCCCGCCGCCGGGCAGCGGCGCGCTGCGGTCGAAGACGCCGATGTTGTCCAGGCCGAGGAAGCCGCCCTGGAAGACGTTGCGGTCGTCCGCGTCCTTGCGGTTCAGCCACCAGCAGAAGTTCCGCATGAGCTTGCCGAACGCGCCTTCCAGGAAGACGCGGTCCCCCTTCCCGGTCCTGGCCCTGTCCATCTGGTACACGAACCACGTCGCCCAGGCGGTCACCGGCGGGTTGACGTCGCTGAAATTCCACTCGTACGCGGGCAGCTGTCCGTTCGGGTGCAGGTAGCGGTCCCCGAGCAGCAGCCCGAGCTGCTGCTTGGCGAAGGCCATGTCGACGACGCCGAGAGCCACCGCGTGGAAGGCGAGATCCCACGCCGCGAACCACGGGTATTCCCACGTGTCCGGCATGGAGATGATGTCCTCGGCGATGAGGTGCCGCCAGTCGCGGTTGCGCAGCCCCGGGCCGGGCAGCAGCGGGTCCGCGCCGTGCTCGGCCAGCCACCGCTCCATGTCGAGCCCGTAGTACTGCTTCGACCACAGCATGCCGGCCATCGCCTGGCGGCCGACCAGCCGCTCGTCGTCGCTGAGGTCGCCCGCGAACACGTCGGCGTAGAACTCGTCCGCCTCGCCGCGCCGCGCGTTCATCAGCTCGTCGAAATCGCTGAACGGGCGCTCGGACTGCCCGGGGGCCAGCCGCATGCGGATGGTCGCGCTGCCCCCCGCCGGAATCGCCAGCAGGAAGTCCAGCGCCGCCTTGGTTCCGGTCCCGTCCGGGCTGACCGCCCCGTCCTCACCGTGTACCACGGCCCGGCCGATGCCGTCCTTGACATAAGGCGCGTCGTTCGGCGAGCCGAACACCCGCTCGTTGTTCGTCTCGTTCCCGGTCACCAGCACGGGCACCTGCCGCTCGGCGTAGAGCCACCGGGTACCGAGCTCGCTCTGCCCGGCGCGCACGGCGCTGCCTCCCGGGCCGCCGGCGTAGGCACGCAGCTCAGGCTGCTCCGCGCCGCCGGCCCAGGACCACGTGTGCCGGAACCAGAGCGTGGGCAGCACGTGCAGCCGGGCCTCGCCCGGCCCCCGGTTATGCGCGGTGACCTGCATGAGGATGTCTTCGGGCGAGGCCTTCGCGTATTCCACGAAAACGTCGAAGTACCGGTTGCCGCCGAAGATCCCCGTGTCGATGAGCTCGTACTCGGGGTCGGTTTTCCCGCGCGCCCCGTTGGTCGCGACCAGGTCGTTATAGGGAAACTCGCGCTGCGGGTACTTGTAGAGCATCTTCAGGTACGAGGAAGTCGGCGTGGCGTCGAGGTAGTAGTAGCACTCCTTGACGTCTTCGCCGTGGTTGCCCTGGGCATTCGTGAGGCCGAACAGCCGTTCCTTGAGGATGGGGTCGCGCTCGTTCCACAACGCCACCGCCAGGCAGAGCAGCTGCTTGTCGTCGCTGATGCCGGCCAGCCCGTCCTCGCCCCAGCGGTAGGCCCTGGACCGCGCCTGGTCATGGCTGAACGCGTCCCAGGTGCTGTCGCCGCGGCCGGGATCCTCCCGGACGGTCCCCCACTGGCGCTCGCTGAGGTACGGCCCCCACCGGCGCCAGCGGACCCCCGCGTCGGCCTCTCGCAGCCGGCGCTGCTCTTCGTCGCTCATGGTCCCCGTTACCCGCTTTCCGTGGTGGAATCTGCTCTCGCGCGCGATGGCGCTCCGCCAGCCACGGTTCCAGCGGCCGGCCAGGGCGCGCATCACCCCCCGCGGATGACGTGGCCGGGGCTATCGCGCCGCCGGCGCGCGCCCGGCATCACGGTCAGCGCGCCGCGATGCCCCGCAGCAGCTCGTCCACCACCCGCGCCGCGAACCCCGGCGCCGCGGGCGTGGTGTCATGCCTGCCCCGGGCCATCACGGCGCCGGTGAGAGCGAGCATGGCGATCTCGACGTCGGTGTCCGGCCGCAGCTCGCCGCTCTCGACGCCGCGGCGGAGCACCGACCTGATCAGTTCCCGGCGCGGCTCCACCACCTGTTCTATGTAGCGGGCCACCAGCCGGGGATACCGCTGTCCCTCGCCGTGCAGCAGCGCGAACTGCCGCGCGTACCGGGGATCGTCCGCGCTCCGCGCCATGGCATCGAGCATCGCGGTCAGGTCCGCGCGCACCGATTCGCCGCGCGGCTGCGGCAGCGGCCCCTTCAGCGCGGCGAACGCCGCGATGAGCAGGTCCTCCTTAGTGGGCCAGCGCCGGTAGAGCGTCGCCTTGCCCACCCCGGCGCGCGCCGCGACGTCCTCGCAGCGCACGCCGTCGATTCCGCACTCGCCGATCGCCGCGAGCGTGGCGTCGAGGATCGCTTGCTCTGCCCGCTCGCTGCGCGGCCGCCCAGGGCGCCGTGCGGCGTCCTGGGCGGTGGCCGGGCCGGCCGTCACGTCAGCGCCGACGCGGCCGGTTTCCGTGCGCATGTCCGTATCGCCTCTCCGTTACCTTTCCGAGTCCGAGAGCGCGCGCCGCCGGGCGAGTTCGCGCTCGGCCGCCGCCACCTCGGCGGCGACCGCCTCTTCGATGTTAGGCCGCGGCCGGCCGGGCAGCCAGCGCATGACCGCGAGCCCGCCGGCGACCGCAAGCGCCGTGGCGGTCAGCGTGGTGACGTGCATCGCGTCCACGAACGCGGCGTTGGCCGGGCCGAGCAGGAAGCTGCCCGCGTGGCCGAGCTGCTGGGCCACCGCCTGGGTGGCGGAGATGGACTGCCCGGCCGCGTTCCGCGCGCCGGGAGGCAGCGCGGCCAGCGTCGGGGACATCGTCGAGCGATAGGACGCGGCGAGAATCGACCCGAGCACCGCCACGCCGAGCGCGACCGCGACCTGGCGGGCCGTGTTGGTCAGCGCGGACCCGGCCCCGGCCCGCTCGCGCGGCAGCACGTCCATGACCGCCGCGGTCGCCGCCGGCATGGCGACGCCGATGCCCGCGCCCTGGACGCCGAACAGCACCGCGAGCACCCAGACCGGCGAGGCCGTCCCGAGGAAGGCGTATCCGCCGATGGCCAGGGCGTTGAGCAGCATCCCGCCGGCACCGACGGCCCTGGCGCCGAGCCGGGTGACCAGGCTCGCGCTGCGCGGGGCCATGATGAACTGGCCCAGCGCGAACGGGACGGTCAGCAGCCCGGCGTCCAGCGGGCTGTAACCGCGCGCGTTCTGCAAGTAGAAGCTGGTGAAGAAGTAAACCCCGCCCATGCCGAAGAACAGCAGGGCGATCGCCCCGACCGAGGCGGACAGCCGCCGGTCGCGGAACAGCCGGACGTCCAGCGAGGGGTGGTCGGTGCGGGTCTCGTACCAGGCGAACAGCGCCAGGACGGCAAGGCCGCCGAGGGCGGGGCCGAGCACCGGAGCGCTGGTCCACGAGTCGCCATCGCCGCCCTGCACGATCCCGTACACCAGCAGCACCAGGCCCACGATGGAGGCCAGCACGCCGGGGTAGTCGACCTTGCCCGGGGCCGGGTTGCGCGACTCGGGCACCAGGGCGAGCACCGCGAGCGCGCCGAGCACGGTCACCGGGACGTTGATCAGGAAGACCGAGCCCCACCAGAAGTGGGCGAGCAGCAGGCCGCCGAGCACCGGGCCGATGGCCACGCCGATGCCGACGGCGGACGCCCAGATGCCGATGGCGCGGGCCCGCTCGCCGGGCTCGAACACGTTGGAGATGATGGACAGGGTCTGCGGCATGACCGCGGCGCCGCCGAGGCCCATCGCCGCACGGGCCGCGATGAGCTGGTCAGGCGACCGCGAATAGGCGGACAGCAGGGAACCGAGCCCGAACAGCGCCAGGCCGATCATGAGCATCCGCTTGCGGCCGACGCGGTCGCCGAGCACGCCGAACGTGAACAGCAGGCCGGCGAACACCAGCGTGTATGAGTTGATCGCCCACTCAAGCTGGCTCTGGCTGGCACCGAGGCCGCCGACCGGGTCCGCGATCGTCTTCAGCGCGACGTTGAGTACGGTGTTGTCGATGACGATGGCGAGCAGCCCGACGACGAGCACGCCGAGGATCACCCAGCGCCTGCGTTGAATCGTCTGTGCGTCCAATGCGCGTCCTTCCGAGGACTCGAACTTTCAACGACTCGAAGCTTGCGCGCGGGCACGGGCGCCCGCGCTATCGATACGGAACTGATCCGTATCGGAATCTATTCCGGGGCGATCCGGCCGCCCCGGCGTCAGGCACAGCGCGGCGCCGGGCAGCGCGGCGATGGACAGCGCGGCGCCGGGCAGCGCGGCGCCGGGGACGGCGATAGCCGCGGCCCGATGAGCAGGGCCTCGACGCGGGCAGGGCGCCGCCGCTAGAGGGCCACGTCCGCCTGGCGGAGTTCGCCTGTGGCGGGATTGACCTGCACGGACAGCACCACCGTGGCGTGCTCGCCGGTCAGCTCCATGCTCACCGACGCGCTGCCGTCGCCGGCGCGGCAGGCGCCGGCGACGCAGGTGCCCGCCCAGGCGGCGGCCATCCGGAGACGGCGGCCGAGCAGGCCGGGGTCGGCACCGGGGCCCACGGCGACGGACGACGGCCACTCCCTGGCGCCGCTGTTCATCCAGGCGACCAGCGATTCCAGGACCCTGGCCAGCGCCGAGCCCGCGGCCGGCGGCACGGCGAGCGTCAGCGACTGCACCCGCGGCGGCCGCTGCGGGCTGAGCTGGAGCTGCGCCTGGACCGTTCCCCGGGGGCCCGTCAGCCACCACCGGCGGTGCGCCGGGGTGTCCGACTCCGCGGGGCGGCCGCCGTCCACGCCGAAGTCGCCGATCCGCTCCCTGATCGCGGCGATGGCGTGGCGGCGCTCCGGGTAGGGGCTGTCCAGCGCGACGTTGTCGCAGAACAGGGCGTCCGCGGCCGCGTCGTCCCAGTCCTGGAGCAGCCGGTTCACGGCGTCTGCCGCCGCGATGGTCTCCGGCCACGGCCCCCCGGCCGGGGGGGCGGGCGCCGCCCCGGGGCGGGGGGCGGGCGGCGCCGGCGACAGCGCCACGTGGCCGGGGGCCGGACGCGGCACCAGTGCCCGGAGGATCAGCCCGGCCAGCGCGGACATCGGGGCGTAGCTGCTGTTCCCCAGCGCGATCACGCCGAGCCCGGTCGCCGGGTGCCACCGCATGCTGCTGCCGAACCCGGGGTAGCCGCCGCTGTGGCCGACCACCCGGCCGAGCGCCGGGTCCTCGTCGGCGAACAGCCCGAAGCCGTAGTACGCGGGCGCGCCGGGCGCGCCGCCGGGCAGCTGCCCGGCGGCGCGCCAGCCGGTCACCGCCTGCGGCAGCTGCATCTCCCGCCGCGACGCCCGCCGCAGCGGGTGCGGGCCGCCGGCGTCCGCCTCGCCGGGCGGGAACGCCGACGCGAACCCGGCCACCCACCGGGCGAGGTCGCGGACGCACGAGAACACCCCGCCCATCGGGGCGAACGCCCCGTACGGGTCGAACGGCACCTCCTCCCAGCCGGCCGGGCCGCGCCGGTACCCGCGGGCGAGGCTGGCGGCGGGGAACTCTGACGCCTCGAACCCCGTCCTGGTCATCCCCAGCGGGGCGAGCAGCCGCGTCCGGGTGAACTCGTCGTACGGCACCCCCGCCGCCTGCGCCACCACCCGCCCGAGGATCGCGTAGCCCAGGTTGGAGTACTCGAACCGGGTGCCGGGCGCCCAGGTGAACCCCACCCCGCCGGCCAGCAGCGCCGTGAAGCCGGCGGGCGGCAGCCCCTGCTGCCTGTCCCCCCACGGGTCGTCGGTGGGGAACCCCGCGGTCATCGTCAGCAGGTGCCTGATCGTCACCCGGTCGGCGTCGGGCGTCACCGGCGGCCAGCCGGCCAGCTCGGGCACGTACTTCTCCGCGACGTCGTCGAGCGCCAGCCGCCCCTCGTCCCGCAGCAGCATGATCGCCGACGCGGTGAAGCTCTTCGACATCGAGGCGATCCGGAACACCGTGTCCGCGTCCGGCGGCGGGCCTCCGGAAAAGCGCGCTCCGAACCCGGCGGAATGCACCAGGACGCCGCCGGAGACGACGCCGTAGCAGATCGCGGGCTGCGCGCCCCGGTCGAAGTACTCGCGGGCGATGGCGTCGGTCAGGGCGAAATCAACCGGGGAGTCACTGCGCATCCGATTAGTCTCGCACGCCGCGGCATGCGATCATCGACGTGTCCGGGTACGCCGCTGGGGCGCCTCGAGACGTTGGAGGTTCGACGATGCCGTCGCAAGGGTCAGAGCCGCTGTACGGCGGCAGCCGCCCGGGCCGGGTCACGGTCAGGGACATCGCCGCCGCGAAGGCGCGGGGCGAGAAGTGGCCGATGCTCACCGCCTATGACGCGCTTACCGCGGGGATCTTCGACGAGGCCGGGATCCCGGTGCTCCTGGTCGGGGATTCGGCGGGCAACGTGGTGTTCGGCTATGACACGACGATCCCCGTCACCGTGGACGACCTGATCCCGCTGACCGCCGCCGTCGTGCGCGGGACGAAGCGGGCCATGGTGGTGGCCGACCTGCCGTTCGGGTCGTACCAGGCGTCGCCGGCCGCCGCGCTGGCGGCCGCGGTCCGGTTCATGAAGGAAGCCGGCGCGCACGCGGTCAAGCTCGAGGGCGGCCTGCGGGTCGCGCACCACGTCGAAGAGCTCGCCGCCGCCGGGGTCCCGGTGATGGGCCACCTGGGGCTCACCCCGCAGTCAGTGCATGCGTTCGGCGGCTTCCGGGTGCAGGGCCGCGGCGAGGACGGCGAGCGGCTGCTGCACGACGCCAAGGCGCTGGAGGCGGCCGGCGCGTTCTCGGTGGTGCTCGAAGGCATCCCGGCGGCGCTCGGCGCGCGGATCACCGAGGCGCTGCGCATCCCGACGATCGGCATCGGCGCCGGCCCCGGCTGCGACGCGCAGGTGCTCGTCTGGCAGGACATGGCCGGCCTGTCGCCGCGGTCTCCCAAGTTCGCCAGGCGGTACGCCGACGTCGCCGGCGTGCTGCGCGCCGCCGCGGCCGAGTTCGCCTCCGACGTCGCCTCGGGCGCGTTCCCGTCGGAGGAGTACTCCTACCGCTAGCCGCCGGGGATCATATCCCGAACGTACGCGGCTGACTCCGCGGAGGATGCCGCGTACGTTCGGGATGACCGGAAGGTCAGGCAGCGGCGGCCCGCAGTTGCGGCAGGACCTCCTTGCCGATCATCTCGATCGTCGCGATCGGATCGGCGGACAGCACCTGGATGGAGACGATATCCGCGCCGACATCGGTGACCAGCGGGCGGTAGGCGGCGGCGAGGGCCGCCGCGTCCGGGACCACCGTGTAGCTGGCGAGCACCTCGCCGCGGTCCATCTCGTCCGCCTTGGCGCGGAGCTCGGCCGGGTCGGTTGCCTCAAGACGGCCCGGAACGCGCTGGCCGCGCAGGGGCGACAGCGCCCGCCACGCCTCGTCCGGCCCGTCCGCCAGGACGGTCCAGCGGGTGGCGAGGACCAGGTGTTCCCTGCCCGCCTGGGTCGCGGCGCGGCGGTACGGCTCGATCACCCTGGCCACGGTGTCCGCCGGGTCCTTCACGCTGGTGATCAGGCCGTCGGCGTGCGTGCCCGCGAAGGCGGCGGACTTCGGGCCGCCGGCCGCCATGAGCATGGGCACGGCGCCCTGCGGCGGCGAGTACAGCTTCGCGGTCTCGGTCGTGTAGTACGTGCCGCCGAACGTGAGCTTCTCGCCGGCGAACAGCCGGTGCATGATCTCCAGCGCCTCGGCCATGCGCGCCTGTCGCTCGGCGTAGCCGGGGAACGGGTAGCCGAGCGGCCGCTCGTTCAGCGCCTCCCCGGTGCCGACGCCGAGGAGCAGCCGGCCGCCGGAGAGCCGGTCGGCGGTCGCGGCCATCTGCGCCACCAGCGCGGGATGGTAGTGGAACAGCGGGCAGGTGACCGCGGTGCCGAGCTGGACGCCGCTGGTCCGCGCCGCTACCGCGCCGAGCCATGACCAGACGAACCCCGCCGCGGACTCATCGTCCACCCAGGGGTGGAAGTGGTCGCTGCCGAGGACCACGTCGAAGCCTGCCTCTTCGGCGGCGATCGCCTGGCGTACCAGGTCTTCGGGCTGGTAGGACTCGTGGCTGCACAGCCAGGCGAACTTCATCGCGCCTCCAGTGTGTCCGGGTCTGTCGAGTCGATCCTCTCATCCGCGTTGGCGTGCGGATTCGGCCGGCCGGGTGCATGCTTGGTACGTGGATGCGGATCAGGTGGCTACGCTGCGCACACTCCTGGCGGGAACGCGCTGGCTGGAGCGGATACGGGTGTTCGGGCGGGCGCTGCGGACATCGACCCGGTCGCCGGGCGGCCTGCTGGTCGTCGGCACGCCCTCCTTCGAGCCGTGGCACCTGACGGCCCACCTGGACTCCGAGTCCCGGCTGGCCGGGATCCCCACGCTGATGCCCACGCTGGTGCGCTGGTCGCCGCCGCCGGACGCGCCGCCGCACCTGCGGGTGGGGCTGTCGCGGCTGGAGGCCGCGCGGCGCGGCGAGACGCTGTTCGTGGTCTCCGCGGACAGCGCGCCGGTGCCGCTGCTGGAGCGGGTCAACGACGCGCGGCGGACCGGGGCGACGATCCTGGCGCTGGACGCCGGCGATCCCGAGCTTGACGCGCTCGCGCACGAGACGCTGACCGTGCCGGGCCCGCGCGGGCCCGGAGGGCCAGGCGGGGCGATACAGCTCTCGTTCGACTCGGCACAGCACCTGGTCTCGGCGGCCGCCGGCGAGCGGGACGGCGCCGGCGCGCCGGGCGGGCGCGGCGCGCGCGGGCTGCGCGACCGGATCGCGCGCCTGCTGGACGCGGTGAGCGGCCCCAGCGTGTAGCGGCGCCGCCGCCGGGCAGGCGCCCTGACGATCGGGTGTCCTTCCTGGCGCTAGCCTGCATGGCGCCCTGCGTGGTACAGGTAATCGTACGTATCTGGTACCATATTCGGTACGTGAAGGTACGCAAAGGGAGGCGGATGACGGGATGGCCATTACTGCCAGCGACGCGCGTGCGCGCCTGTTCCCCCTTATCCAGCAGGTCATCGACGACCATGCCCCGGTGCGCATCTCCTCCAAGGCCGGCGAGGCCGTGCTGATG
>DATGLH010000137.1:0-12424 GCA_035294225.1 Trebonia sp. | reverse complement strand
CCGCTGCTGCGCGGCTGGCGGCTCACCGACGTCTCCTTCTACACCACCGAACTGCCGCAGTACATGCTGATCGAATCCGTCCGCGGGCTGTCGTCCGACGTCATGCACGTCGGCGGCGCGATGAGCTACACGCTGCTCGTCCTGCTGGCGGCGTTCCTGGCGCGCGGCCGCGCCCGCGGGGCGGAAGGGCTGACGCGGGCCCTGGTCGCCGGCGGGATCATGCTGGCGCCGCAGCTCGGCAGCGGGACCGGCACGCTGCTGCTGTCCCCGGACCACACCGGGACCGGGGTTCCCGTGCTGCTCATCCTGCTGCTCATCGACGTAGCGCCGGCCCGCTGGCACGTCCCGGTGCTCGCCGGGCTCGGGCTGGCCGCGACGGCGCTGGCGGATGCCATGGCGCTGTTCGTCGCGGTCATACCGCTGGTCCTGGTGTGCGTCATCCGGGTGTTCCAGGGTGTGGTGCTGCACCGGGAAAGGCTGCGGGCGCACTGGTATGAACTGTCGCTCGCGGCTGCCGCGGCCGCGTCGGTGCCGGCTGAGATGGCGGTGACCGCGCTGATCCGGGCGCACGGCGGATGGCAGGTCCACGGGCTGCGGACGGCGCTTGCCAGCGCTGGCATGCTGCCGGGGAACCTCAGGCTGACCGGCGAGGGGCTGCTCGAACTGTTCGGCGCGGACATCGCCGGCGCGGGCTCCGCGCGGGCCGTCGCGTTCGCGGTGATCCACCTCGCCGGCGTCGCTTGCGTCATCGCCGGCTTCGGCATGGCGGTGCGGCGGTTCTCCCGCCGGGACACGCTCATCGAGCCCGTCCTGGTCACCGGGATCGTGATCGACGTGGCCGCCTACCTGGCCGGCGTGCAGGCGGTGAACATGCTGAGCACGCGGGAGATCGCGCCGGTCCTGCCGTTCGGCGCGGTGCTCGCCGGGCGCCTGCTCGGCGGGCGCCTGGCCGGCGGCCGGTCCGGCGGCGCGGCGGCGCTGCGGTACGGCCTGGCCGCGGCGGGCGCCTGCTACGCCGCCATGCTCGGCTACGCGGCCGCCCAGCCGGCCGCCCCGCCGCAGTACGCGGACCTTACGGCGTGGCTGACCGGCCACCATCTCACGTCGGGGCTCAGCGGGTACTCCCAGGCCAACATCGTGACGGCGACCAGCGGCGGCACGGTCAGCCTGCGCCCGGTCGCGCCCGCGGGCAAGTACCTCACCGCCCGCACCTGGAACGCGAGCGGCACCTGGTTCGATCCGTCCCGGCATTCGGCGGGCTACCTGGTGCTGTCCTCATCCGGCGCGTACGAGGTCTCCGGGCGGCAGGCGGTGGCGACGTTCGGGCGGCCGGCCGGGACCTACCGCTACCGGGATTACACGATCATGGTGTGGGACGAGAACCTGCTCGCCCGCCTGCGCTGACGCGCTGGCGGGCCGTTCGGCCGCTCGCCCCTAGCCGCCGGGGAAGTGACGTGTAGACTCGATCCCGAAATGAGTCTCAGGCGAGCGGACTCACCCCTGTTACAGAGGACGCAAATGATTGGTGACTTGTTCGACAGCCCGTGGAAGATCCTGATCGTGGCGGTCGTGATCATCGTGCTTTTCGGGTCGCGCAAGCTGCCCAGCGCGGCGCGTTCGCTCGGCCAGTCGATGCGCATCCTGAAGAGGGAGGTGCAGGGCCTGCACGAGGATGACGAGCCCGTCGCGCAGCCCGCCCCGGTCCCGGCCCCGGCGGAGCTCCAGGCGGCCGCCCCGGCCCCGGCTCCCGCCCCGGCCGCCCCGGCCCCCGACGCGCAGGCACAGCTCGCGGCCCTTCAGGAGCAGCTCAACAGCCTCCAGCAGGCGGTCGCGGCCAACGGTACGGCCGCGGACAGCCAGCAGAAGCGCTAACCCGCGGGCGACCGCCTGCGAAGAACGGGCTCAACGGCCATGGCGAAGAGGGCCTCGGCGCTCGCGGGCGCCAGGATCGTAGGAGAGCGTTACGTGCGCTCGAAGCGGCGGGAAAACCCAGAGGGGCGGATGCCCCTCATGGACCACCTGCGCGAGCTTCGCAACCGGCTGCTCAAGTCGATCATCGTGATCGTGATCGGCATGGGCGTCGCGCTGTTCTACTCCAACCCCACGCTCCAGTTCGTCATGCGCCCCTTCTGCTCCGCGACGATCGACGGCCACACCGGCTGCCACACGGTCGGTGACGCGCTCGTCGCCAACGGCGTCTTCGACCCGTTCTTCATCCGCATCAAGGTCGCGTTCTTCATCGCGCTGATCGCCACCAGCCCCGTCTGGCTGTACCAGCTCTGGGCGTTCGTCGCGCCGGGACTGTACTCCCGGGAGAAGCGGTGGGCGTACCTGTTCGCCGGCACCGCGGCCCCCCTGTTCGCCGGCGGCGCCGTGCTCGCGTACGTGGTGATGGGACGCGGCCTGCACTACCTGCTCGGCCTCGCGCCGCACGGGGTGCTCGTGCTCCCCAGCTTCGACACCTACCTCGGCTACTTCACGGGCATGCTGCTCGGCTTCGGCTTGGCGTTCGAGCTGCCGCTCGCCATCGTCATGCTGAACATCGTGGGCATCCTCACCCACGAGCGCTTCCGCAAGTGGCGGCGGGTGCTGATCTTCGGCGTCTTCCTTATCGCCGGCATCGTGAACCCAAGCCCGGACCCGTACACGATGCTCCTGCTCGGCGGGATCGCCGTGGTGCTCGTCGAGATCGCCGAAGTCTTCGTGTACTTCAACGACAAGCGCCGGGCCCGGCTGCACCCCGACCCGTACGCGGGGCTGGCCGACGACGAACTGTCGCCGCTCCCGCCCCCTGACCCTGCCCCCCGGGTGGACGCGGACAGCTCGCTGAACTAAACGGGCCCGCCTGAACGCGCCGGAACAGGCGAAACAGGCGGAACGGGCGCCTCCGGCGTATCGAGACGCCCAGGTCCCATACCCTTAAGCCATGAGCACACCGGCGGTGACTCCGGCCGAACAGTACGCGAGGTTCCGCGACAGGCAGGCCGCCCCGGAGTTCAGTTCCTTCCGCGAGCTTTACGACTTCGACTTCGACCCGTTCCAGGTCGCCGCCTGCGGCGCGCTGACCGCGGGAGACGGGGTGCTCGTGGCCGCGCCCACCGGGTCGGGGAAGACCGTCGTGGGGGAGTACGCGGTGCACCTGGCCCTGGCGCAGGGCCGCAAGTGCTTTTACACCACGCCGATCAAGGCGCTGTCCAACCAGAAGTACAACGACCTGGTGCGCAGGTACGACGCCGATACGGTCGGGCTGCTGACCGGGGACAACAGCGTCAACGGCAACGCCCCGGTCGTAGTGATGACCACCGAGGTGCTCCGCAACATGCTCTACGCCGGCTCGCCGACGCTGGGCGGCCTCGGCTACGTCGTGCTCGACGAGGTGCACTACCTGGCGGACCGTGCTCGCGGCGCCGTCTGGGAAGAGGTCATCATCCACCTGCCGGAATCGGTCCGGGTGGTGGCGCTGTCCGCGACGGTGAGCAACGCCGAAGAGTTCGGCGACTGGCTCTCCCAGGTGCGCGGCGGGACCGAGGTCATCGTCGACGAGCACCGGCCGGTGCCGCTGTGGCAGCACATGCTGGCCGGCCGGCGGCTGTACGACCTGTTCACCGACGACGAGCACCACCAGGTCAACCCCGAACTCATCCGGCTGGCCCAGCGCGACGCCTACCGCGCGCCCGCGTCCCGGCCGGGCCGCGGCGGGCAGCGCGTCCGGCGCCCGGCCCCGCCCTACCGGCCCGAGATCATCGGCCGGCTGGACGCCGCCGGGCTGCTGCCGTCGATCACGTTCATCTTCAGCCGCGCGGGCTGCGACGCTGCGGTGCGCGAGTGCCTGGCCGCCGGGCTGCGGCTGACCACGCCGGACGAGGCCGCGCAGATCGAGGACGTCGCGGAGCGGCGGACCGCCGACATCCCGGACGAGGACCTCACCGTCCTCGGCTACCACGAGTGGGTCACCGGGCTGCGCCGGGGCATCGCGGCGCACCACGCCGGGATGCTCCCCGCGTTCAAGGAGGTCGTGGAGGAGCTGTTCACCGCCGGGCTGGTGAAGGCGGTATTCGCGACCGAGACCCTGTCGCTCGGCGTGAACATGCCGGCCAGGACCGTCGTGATCGAACGGCTCGACAAGTGGAACGGCGAGGCGCACGCCGCGCTTACCCCGGGAGAGTACACCCAGCTGACCGGCCGGGCGGGGCGGCGCGGCATCGACGTCGAAGGGCACGCGGTGGTGCTCTGGCAGCCGGGCATCGACCCGGGCGCCGTGGCGGGCCTGGCCGGCACCCGTACCTACCCGCTGAACTCCAGCTTCCGCCCGTCCTACAACATGGCGGTCAACCTGACGGCGCGGGCCGGGCGCAAGCGCGCGGCCGCGCTGCTCGAGTCGTCGTTCGCCCAGTTCCAGGCGGACCGGGGGGTGGTCGGCCTGGCCCGGCGGCTGCGCCGGGTGAAGGCCACCCTCGATGAGCTGGCCGCGTCGATGACGTGCGACCGCGGCGACTTCCCGGAGTACGCGCGGCTGCGCCGCCAGCTCACCGAGGCCGAGCGCGCCTCCGCACGGGGCCGCGCCTCGGCGCGGCGCGCCGAGGCGCGCCGCGTCCTCGCCACGCTGCGCCGGGGCGACATCATCCGGGTGCCTTCCGGGCGGCGCGCGGGCATGGCGGTGGTGCTCGCGCCGCCGCCGGCCGCGGGCGGCGGGCAGGGGGCGCAGGGGGGTCGTCCCCCCGCGGGCGGCGGGCAGGGGGTGCAGGGGGGTCGTCCCCCCGCGGGCGGCACAGCCGACGGGCCCCTGGTGCTCACCGCGCACGGGCAGCTCAAGCAGCTGTCGGCGGCGGACTTCCCGGTGCCGTCCGAACCGGTCGACCGGCTCCGCGTGCCGCCGGCGTTCAACGAGCGCTCCCCGAAGCACCGCCGCGACCTGGTCTCCTCGATGCGCAGCAAGCTCGCGGGCAGGGAGCGGGAGCCGTTCCCGCGCGGGCGGCGGGCCGCTGACCGCGACGCATCCGACGATTATCCCGAACGTGGCGGTGGTGATCCCGACATCGCCGAACTGCGGCGCAAGCTGCGCCGCCATCCGTGCCACGGCTGCCCGGACCGCGAGCAGCACGCCAGGTACGCCGAACGCTACTTCCGCTCATCTCAGGAGGCCGCCGAACTCGAACGGCAGATCGGCAGCCGCTCGCACGTGATCGCGCGGACGTTCGGCAAGGTCTGTGCCGTGCTCGACCAGCTGGGCTACCTCGACGGCGACACGGTCACCCCCGCCGGCAGGCGGCTGGCGCGCCTGTACTCCGAGCTCGACCTGCTGGCGGCCGAATGCCTGCGCCGGGGCCTGTGGGAGGGGCTGAACCCCGCCGAGCTCGCGGCCTGCGTCTCGGTGCTGACGTTCGAGTCGCGCACGGGCAACGACGACGAGCCGCCCGCGCGACTGCCCAAGGGGCCGGTCCGTGACGTGCTCACCGCGATGACCAGGACCTGGGCGGAACTCGACCAGCTGGAAAAGCGCAACGGGCTGTCGTTCCTGCGGGAGCCGGACCCCGGCTTCGTGTGGGCGGCCTACCGGTGGGTCCGGGGCGCGAGTCTCGAAGGCGTCCTAGAGTCGGTGCCGGGCCTGACCCCCGGCGATTTCGTGCGGGCGATCAAGCAGCTGATGGACCTCCTCGACCAGATCGCCGCCGCCGCGGAACCCGCCCCCACCGCCGCCGACGCGCACCCCGGCGCGGAGCCACCGCCCGGCGCGGAGCCACCGCCCGGCGCGGAGCCACGGCCGGCCGGCCGCCCGGGCGCCGCCGGCCCGCGCGA
This sequence comes from Trebonia sp., assembly GCA_035294225.1. GTDB lineage: Bacteria > Actinomycetota > Actinomycetes > Streptosporangiales > Streptosporangiaceae > Trebonia. Next base: position 6,628 of record DATGLH010000137.1, on the reverse strand, counting down.
GCGCGGCGTCGCCGCGACCGCCCGGGGGGCCATCGACGCGATGCGCCGCGGCGTCATCGCCTACACAACCCTCACCGACTGAGTCGGGCCTTGCGCCCGTGCAGCCGGGCGGTCCTGGCCGCACGGCCAGGACCGCCCGGCACAGGGACCGGCCTTTCAGATAATGAGACACGTTCACCGGCTTACAGCCCGGAACACGTGATTCCTCGTCCGTTTTATCCGCTTTGCCGCGGCGGATTGGGTGACAAGCGCGCGAAGGCGGCGGGTGGCGCCCCCCGCCCGCTGAAGTCACTGATTAATGTCGTCTATGTGTGACAGGAGAATTGACATTAGTGCTTATGTCAGGCTGGTGGTTACGGTGGGATGGCAAGAAGCTGCCATCGAGGAGGTGCCGTGTCGCCATCAGCTGCCTCAGCAGCCGCTCCGGTCGGCGCCGGGATCGCGCCGCGTGACGTCACGGGGGCCTGTCCGGCGTCCCTCGCCGCCGCGATCCGCCGCGAGGTGCGGGCCCGCGGGTCCTGGCAGGACACCGCGGACCGGGTGGCCGCCGTCCTCCGCCGCCACCTCCCCGCCCCCGGCGACCTGCTGACTCCCGGGCAGCTGGCCGGAGACCCGGCCGGGTACCAGAGCCACCTCGTGCACGCGGAACCGGACGGGTCGTTCTCGGTCGTCGCCATGGTGTGGCGGCCGGGCCAGCGGACCCCGGTCCACGATCACCTCGCGTGGTGCGTGACCGCCGTGCTGCAAGGCGCCGAATACGAGGAGATCTTCGCTCTCCGCGGCGGTCACCTCGAAGTGGTGGCGCGCACCCGGAATCCCGCCGGCGCGGTCGGCGGGTTCGCCCCGCCCGGCGACATCCACCAGGTCCGCAACAGCGGCGAGGGGGTGGCGGTCTCGATGCACGTCTACGGCACCGACATCACCCGCGTTGGCTCGAGCATCCGCCGCGAATACGACCTACCGGTCCGGTAGGGCGCCCGGACATTCCGGCTGCTGTCGGCTCGCTTACCTTGCCGGCGGCTGAACACGCTGCCGGCCGTTGCGCCACTCGCCCATCCCCGCGGCGCTGGCGGCCTTGAAGCGCTCCCAGTTCTGCCGCGCGAGGACGCCGGGCGGCACTTCCATCCGCTGTAGGCGTTCCCGGTATGCCGCCACCAGTGCTGTCGCGGCCATCGCCGCGCCCGCGAGGGCGAGGGCGCCGCCGATCCCCATGAGAATGGAACCGCTGACGATCTGCCGCATGTTGAGCTGAGGGCTGGGCTGTGTCACCTGGCTGCTGGTCATCTGTAACCGTCCTCGTAGTCGGGCCGACGGCTACACTGCGCCTTCCGCGGGGTGTCTGACATCACCCGTGATGAATGATTCCGGGTTTCCCGCGGACTTGCGCGGACGATCGATAACGATATATCGTTGGAGTATCGAAGAGGACATGACGACGTCCGAAGTGAGGGAAGGTGAAGCGCCATGCATGAGGAGCACAGGCGCGGTATGCGAGGCGAGGGCTGGGGCGGTCCGCCCCGGCCGGGACGGCCCGAATGGGGGCCGAGGCCGGGGCGGGGCCCGGGCCGGCGCGGCGGCGACCGGGGCGACTGGGGCGAGCACGGCCCCGGCTGGGGCCGGCGCGGCTGGGGCTGGCCCGAGGCAGGGCCGGTTCCCCCGATGGGGCCGATGTTCGGCCGGCACCCGTTCGGGCGCGGTCCCCGCGCGCGGCGCGGGGACGTGCGGTCGGCGATTCTCGACCTGCTGGCCGGGGAGCACGCGTGGAACGGCTATCAGATCATCCAGGAGATCGCCGAGCGCACCCAGGGGGTATGGCGGCCGAGCGCGGGATCGGTGTACCCGGCGCTACAGCAGCTTGAGGACGAGGGGCTGATCAGCCCCGAAGGCGAGGGCCGCCGCCGGATGTACCGGCTCACCGCGGAGGGCCGGGCGTACGTCGAGGCGCACGCCGACGAACTCCGCCGGTCCTGGGACGCCGCCGGGCGGGCCGATGAGTCGGCGCTGGAGCTTGGCGGCATGATCCGCCAGGTCATGATGGCGGTCATGGAAGTGCGGCGCGCCGGGTCGGCGAGTCAGCTCGCCGAGGCCCGCCGCGTGCTCGCCGAGACGCGCCGCTCGCTGTACCGCATCCTGGCCGAGGACCTGCCCGCCGACGGCCGGGCCGGCGAGGACCTGCCCGCCGACGGCCCGGCCGGCGAAACCGCGGCCGAGGCCGCTGCGGAGGAACCCGAGTGAGCGAACCGGCGGTCCTGGTCGCCGATCTGGTCAAACGGTACGGCGACGTGGAGGCGGTACGCGGCATCGGGTTCGAGGTCCGGCCGGGGGAGACCTTCGGCTTCCTCGGGCCGAACGGCGCCGGCAAGTCGACCACCATCAAGATCCTGTGCACCCTCGCGGACCCCACGTCGGGAACCGCGAGGGTAGCGGGCTACGACGTGAAAACGCAGCGGGACACCGTCCGGAGGAACATCGGCCTGGTCTTCCAGGACACGACGCTGGACAGCTACCTCACCGGCGAGCAGAACCTCCGCTTCCACGCCGACCTGTACGGCGTGCCCCGCTCCCAGCTAGGCCCGCGGATGCGCCAGGTCCTGGAGATGGTCGGCCTGTGGGAGCGCCGCCAGGCCGTGGTGGCCACCTACTCGGGCGGCATGAAGCGGCGGCTGGAGATTGCCCGCGGCCTGCTGCACGCCCCCCGCGTGCTGTTCCTCGACGAGCCCACCGTGGGCCTGGACCCGCAGACCAGGACGTCGATCTGGGAGTACATCAACGACCTCAAGCAGCGTGAGGACATCACGATCTTCCTCACCACGCACTACATGGACGAGGCGGAGAACTGCGACCGGATCGCCATCATCGACCACGGGAAGATCGTCGCCCTCGACACGCCGGAAAACCTCAAGGCCAGCGTGGGCAAGGACCGGGTGCAGATCGCCGTGGCCGACGACCAGGCGGCCATCGCCGAACTCAAGGAGCGGTTCCGCATCGACGCCGCGGTCCACGAGGGCATGGTGACGTTCAACGTGGAATCGGGCGAGCACTTCGTGCCGCGCCTGTTCGCCGCGCTCACCCAGCAGATCAGGGCCGTGAGCGTGAGCAGGCCCTCGCTGGACGACGTGTTCATGTCCTACACGGGCAAGACCATCAGGGACGCGGAGGCGACCGCCGGCGACCGCAACCGCGCTCACGTCATGGCGTTCCGCAGAGGGAGGTAGCAGCGATGGCGATCGGAGTGACCGGCCGGCCCGTCGGCCAGCCGGACGAGGTCACCGAGGCGATCCGCGTCTCTGTGCCGGAGAAAGGGCTGCGCCAGGACCTGCGCGCGGTCAGCATCGTCTGGCGCCGCGAGCTGATCAGGTTCCGCAGCGACCGGCTGCGCGCCGTCACCTCGCTCGTGCAGCCGGTGCTGTTCCTGTTCGTCCTCGGCACCGGCCTGTCCTCGCTGGCGAGGCGCGGAATGCCGCCGGGCGTCGACTTCAGGACGTTCATCTACCCGGGCGTGCTTTCGATGTCCGTGCTGTTCACCGCCATTTTCTCGGCGGCGTCCATTGTCTGGGACCGTGAGTTCGGGTTCCTGCGGGAGATGCTGGTGGCGCCGGTGAGCAGGGCCGCGATCGTAATCGGCAAATGCCTCGGCGGCGCGACCGTGGCGACGTTCCAGGGAATCGTGATTCTGGCGCTGGCCGGCCTGGCGCATGTACCCTACGATCCTGTCCTGTTTCTCATCGTGATCGGCGAACTGCTGCTGCTGTCGTTCACGCTCACCGCGTTCGGCGTGATGATGGCGGCGCGGATAAAGCAGATTCAGGCGTTCATGGCGCTCACTCAGATGCTGGTGATGCCATTGTTCTTCCTGTCCGGCGCGCTTTATCCGCTGAACGGGCTTCCGGCCTGGCTGACCGTGCTCACCAGGTTCGACCCGCTCACCTACATCGTCGATCCCATGCGGCACGCGGTCTTCAGCCACCTGAGCATCCCGCCGCAGGCGTTCGCCGTGCTGAGCCCGGGCGTTACCTGGGCCGGCTGGCACGTCCCGGTCGGCCTGTCGCTGGGAATCGTGGCTGTGATGGGCGCGACGCTGCTCGGTATAGCGATCATGGAGTTCCAGCAGACCGAGTAGCTGTGGAAAAGCTGTGGAAGAGGGCAACGCCGGGTGGCTACGGGGGCAAACCACCCGGCGTCGCAATCATCGGCGCTCCGACGGGGGCCCGGAACGCCGGCAGCGGTGCCCCGACGGGGGACCAGAGCACCTATACGAATCGTACACCTAAAGGCACCCCTATGTGTCAAGACCTAATTACAAAGTAATCTCGGCACGTTATTTAGCGTAGTCGCGCCGACGGAACCCGCAGAGCGCAACGTTCACCCGCTAAATCCCGAATGTCCGTTTGATTCCGGGCAGGAGCCGGGCTTTGCCTGCCGATTTAGCTAACCAGCTCATGCAATGGCGGCTAGCGCCGGCCGGCGGCGCCGTCCCCGGACCCTGACGACGGGCCGGAAGAGGACCCTGACGACGGGCCGGAAGGGCCGGGGGGCTCCCTGCGGGCGGGCAGGTTCATCCGGTACTCCATGAACCCGCGCACGTTGTCCGGCTCGCGCCCGCCGTTCGCGAAGACCACCGCGAAATACGGAATGAAGATCGCGCCCACCGCCGGTATGCCGGAGAGCCAGCCCAGGTGGTTGACGAACATGAGGATCGCCGCGATGAAGCAGAGCACGCGGATGGCCATCATGATCAGGTACCGGTTCTGCCGGTACCTGATGTCCTCCGACATCGGGCGCCGCGCCTGGGTGACGAGATGCACCTGCTGGCCGCGCCCGAGATGGCCTACCCTCACCCCTCTACGGTATCGCCCCCCGGGCGGCCCGGCTACCGCGGAGGGGCGGCAGGCGCAAGGGGCGCGGGTCAGCTCGCCTGGCTGACCGATGACATATTGAACGCGGCCACGCGCAGCGGCGGCATCGCGGTGCGGCTGAAGTAGTCGCCCCACTCTCGCGGCAGCGTCGGCTCGCAGCCGCCCGCCTCGGCCAGCCGGGACAGCATGCCCACCGGTGTCTCGTTGAACCGGAAGTTGTTCACCGCGCCGACGACCTCGCCGTCTTCCACGAGGTAGACCCCGTCGCGGGTGAGGCCCGTCAGGAGCAGCGTCTGCGGGTCCACCTCCCGGATGTACCACAAGCTGGTGAGCAGCAGCCCCCGCTTGGTCGACGCGATCATCGACTCCAGCGACGCCGACGAGCCCGCCGGCCCCGGCGACATGATCAGGTTGTCCGCCGGCGGCGTCACGGGCAGTCCGGTCACGGCGGCCGAATACCGGCTCGAATAAAGCGCGCTCAGCACGCCGCCGGAGATCCACGACGCGCGCCCGACGGGCAGCCCGTTGTCGAACACCGAGGAGTCGCGCCCCGAGGCGTGCGCGATCACGAACGGCGCGCACTCAAGACCGGGGTATGCGGGGTCGCTGAACAGGTCGACCGGCAGTCCGGCCAGGCGCTCGCCGATCCGCGTCCCGCCACCCGGCTTGCTGAAGACCGTCCGCCCCTCGCCGGCGTCACGCGCCCCCGCCGACCAGTACAGGCCGATCATCAGGTCGGCCACCGCGGTCGGCGGCAGCAGCGTCTCGTACCGCCCGGCCGGCAGCGCGATCCGGCGCTCCTGCCAGCTCAACCGCTCCGCCAGCCCGGCGTCCAGCGCCGCGACGTCGACGTCGGTGAAGTCGCGGGTCGCCGCCCCCGCCCACGCCGACCGCGCCAGGTCGGCGGACTTGGCGTTGAGCTCGAGCCGCCCGGCCGGCTGGTCGTGGCGCAGCCGCAGCCCCGCCGACGTGCCGAGGAAGGTCGAGGTCACCCCGTGCTCGGCGAACCCGTAGAGCTTGCGCCCGGCGCCATCGGCCGCCCGCAGCGTCTCCCCGAGTTGCCCGGCGAAGGTCCGGAAGACCCCGAAATCCGTGGCTACCGGGGCGGAAGACCAATCGGGTGATTCCGAACGCACGCCGCCGTCTCCGCTCACCAGGTCCATCGCGTCCTCGGCCGGCGAGGCCTCGGCGGCGGCCTTCTCGGCTTCCCGCACGACGTCTTCGACCTGGTCCGGCCTGACCCCGGACCGGGAGACGACCCCGACGCCCGCCGCGCCGCCGGACCGCCGGTCGATCGCGATCACCGTGAGGCTGCGGGAGACGGCGACCCCGTTGGTGGTGAGCGTGTTGCCCGCCCACCGCAGGTTCGCGGTCGAGGTCTCGTCGGCGATCACGACGCAGTCGCCGCCCGGCCGGGCCGCGGCGAGGGCGCGCTCGACGGTCTCCTGCGAAGACGCATGCCTGCCCCTGGGGGGAGGCGCTGCCCCGGGGGAACGACCCGCCGGGATCCCCCCGCGCATGGCGGGACTGCCCGTCCCCCCATACTCCCCTGGCCCCCCGTTCTCTCCGGGGGGCGTCCCCGGAAGGCCGCCGGGAACACCGCGAACGTCGCTCATCCCTGCTGCCCTTCCTCCGCCGTGTTGAGCACCCGCACCCCGCGGAAGAGCGCGGCCGGGGCGCCGTGGCTCACCGGGGCGACCTGGCCCGGCTGGCCCTTGCCGCAGTTGAACGCGCCGCCGAGCACGTAAGTCTGCGGGCCGCCGACCGCCTCC
>DATGLH010000136.1:0-10451 GCA_035294225.1 Trebonia sp. | reverse complement strand
CCGCCGGGCCCGCGGCAACCCTCGCCGACTGGCAGCGCGAGGCAGCCGGCTACCTGGCCCAGATCACCGGCCGGTACCCGCACGTCGCCGCCCGGCTCACCGCCCCGCCCCCGGACATCGAGGCATCCAGCCAGGCCCGGTTCGCCCTCGCCCTGGACTGCCTCCTCGACGGCCTGCAAGCCCGCCTGGACAGTTAGCCGCCGCGAAGCCCGGTCAGGCACCCGGGCGGCGGGTTCAGCGTCCGTCCCGGTTGTCAGCGTGCAGCACGTCGGTGGCCTTGTGGGCAGGGCCGACCCCGTCTGCCAGGAGTACGGTGCTGCGGGAGTTCCTCGTTCGGAGGGGGAGGATCCGCTGGTAGTCGTCGCAGGCATACCAGCGGCGGGCGTGATCGCGATCGGGGAACTCGATGATCACCAGGGTGCCGGGATCTTCTCCTTCCAGGATTTCCGCCTGTCCGCCGTGGACGGCGAAGCGGCCGCCGACGGGGGCCAGCGTCCCGTCGATCCGTTCCAGGTATTCCACGATGGGCGGCCCCATCGTGACATCGCGCAAGATCGCGATCGCATAGCACCGCACGGCGGTCTCCCTTCCTTGTCTTTATGGCGTCCCGGGCTCCCTATGGCGTCCCAGGCTCCCTATGGCGTCCCGGGCTGGTGGCTGCTGCCCGCGCCGATCGCGCGGAGGAGGGGGAGCAGGTCTGCGGCGAGGTCGAGCTGGGGCCGGGGCGTGGCAACATGACCGTGATCTTCGGCCCCTCTGCCGTACATGTCGATTACCCGCCGGGTAATCGACTTCTGACAGGCTCGCGCCTAGGTCCGGTGCTGCCGTCGATCGCGGCACCATGGAGGTGCGTACATCAGTGGACTCGCTGCCGCAGCCCGAGGTATCCGCCGGGCTGGTCACCGGATACCCGGGCTGGTCACCGGATACACGGCCTTCGCCGGGCTGATCGCCGGGCCCGGCCCGGCGGAATGGCGCGCGCCGACCCGGTGCGCCGGCTGGCAGGTGCGCCTTCGGCGGCGCGCTGCGCACGCGGGCCGGCGGCGGCGACCCCACCGGCAGCCAGCCCGGGATGATCACGGTGTGCGCGGACTCCAGCGCCGACAGGTCCCGCGGCACGGACATCGGGTACCCGGCCGAGGTTGGCACCGGGCCCGGCGTGTCCGTGCACACCGCGAACTCATAGTGCTGCGTCACCCCGGGCCGCTGCGTGCCGACGCTGCCGCCGCCCGGCCCGGCCGGGGACGTGCCTGTGCGGCTGTTCAGGAGGGGACCTGGTCGAGGAAGCCGAAGACGCTGGCCAGCCTGCCGTCGTCGTCCGCGACGGCGACGTCGAACCCGGCCGCCACCGGCTCGCCGCCCGCCGGACCCAGCGTCCAGGTGAAGCGGCCTGCCGGTGGTGGGCGTCGACCGGCCCGGCGAGGCTGAAGGCCAGGCCGGGGAACTGGCCCTGGACAGCGCCGATCATCTCGCTGATCTCGTTCTGGCCGCGCGCTTCGGTGAGCGGGTCGGTGCAGCTGGCGTCCTCGGCCCACAGTTCGCCGATGAGCTCGCGGCGGCGCTGCGGGTCGGTCTCGTTCCAGCTCGCGATGTATCGCTCGGCTATTTCCCGCATCGCAATTTCCTTCCTTGCCATATGCCCGGTTTGCTTCTTGCCGCGATTCTGCGTTGCGGGAAATCAGCTTGTCGATTACGCGGTGGATAATGCGTGCTTTATCCGTCAGGTAATTGACGGCTTCCTGGCAGGTGCTGAGCAGGCCGCGCGCAGCGGAATTCGAGGGACGCTTCCCGGGCCCGGTGACCATGAGACGCTGGCGGCGCCGCGCGCGGCCCGGACCTTGCGCAGCCGCGGCAGGGGCGGTGGACGCCGGACGCCGCGGCTGTCGGCGCGTAACCAGGCACGCAGGCCAGGACCGGGGCCGGGCCTTCCGGCGGGCGGCCAGTCTCCGGCCTTCCCGGCCGCCGCGCTTGCGGTGTACGGGCTGTCCTCCCCGCCGGCGGCGGGGCACCGGGCCAGGCCGTCATCGTCATCGCGGGCCGCGGGGAACCGGCTTCGCCGCCGCCGGACTCGCCATGGGCTCCGGCGGCGGGTCCTATCTCATGCCCGTGCCCGGCATGACCGTTCCCGGAACCGGCCCGGGGCTGGCAGCGCCCAGCCGGGGGGACGCGGTGTGCTGGCGCAGGTGCTGAACCGAAGCGGCGACCGAGTTCGGCGGCATCACCAGCAGCGATGTTCCTTCAGCCGTGTGGGTGCCGACCCCGAACAGCAGGATCAGCACGGGACTGGTCCGCCATGCCCGACCGGTTAGCGGTAGCCTGACATCTGATGCCGGTAACCCGCCGTTTCCGCTCTGCCGGCCTGCCTGGGTCAGGAGTCCCGCGGTCCGGCCGGGGTGATGGTGTCGAGGAAGGCGAGCGCGGCTCTCGCGCTTGCCTGGCGCCAGGCGAGCAGGGTCGCGTCGAAGCCGCCGCACCGGGCGTGCCTGGCCTCAATGGCCCGGACGACGGGTTCCAGCACCTCCCGCTGGCGGCGCAGCAGGCTGGCGGGGTCTTCGCCAGCCCGGTCCAGCAGTGCCAGCTTGAGCAGCAGGTGCGAGCGGATGTCCCGCACGTGCCGCACCGGGGTGCGCAGCCAGTCCCGCGCGGCCTGCTCGCCCGCCGGAGTTGCCGCGTAGACGGTCCGCTGCGGTCCCAGACCGGGCTGGCGCCCCTGCGGGGCCGCCAGCCCGGCGGCTTCCAGGCGGCTGATCGCCCGGTAGATGACCGCCTTGGGGACCTGCCAGACCCGGCCCAGCTCGCCGCCCGGCGCGGTGAGCTGGGCGACCGCAAACCCGTGCATGGGCTGCTGGCTGAGCAGGGCGAGCACCAGCCATTCCGGCAGCGACAGCGACGGCCGGGCATCCACGGATCTACCGTAGCCGTTCAGCCGCCCCTTGGGCCGCTGCTCAGTCAGCTCGCGGGCGCTCCATGGCCTACCACCAGGTCATAGACACCGGACACGTACCGGCCGCCCTTGATGTCCCCGTCGGCCACCAGCCGCGGCGCGGCCAGCGCAGCGCCGTCCTCGGCCAGGGAGATGAGCAGCGGCCTGCCGCCAGCCCATGACTCGGCGGGCGTGACCGCCGCGACGTAGCCGTCCGAGCCGACGGCCGCGACCCAGGTGTCCAGGTCTGCCCTGACGTGCGCCGCGCGGAGCACGCTGGCGAGGGCAGGGCCTGTCTCGGTGTGGGTCTGCGTGCCGGTCCCGGCGGTGAAGGTCGCCGTCTTGGTCTGCTGCGGCAGGCTGGCCAGCGCCGCCGCGGACAAGACGACCTGCCGCGTCCCGGTCTCGATGACCAGGGACCCTGGCGACGGCGGGATCGTCACCGCGGGGTTGGCCACGCCGACCTCGATGTGCCGCACGATCGGCAGGTCCCGCAGCGGCGCCCGGTCGCCGGGTACTGCCAGGGCCGGCCCGGCCGGCAGCGGCCTGCCGTTGATGCTGAGCACGACCACGGCGTCGTGGTCGCCGAAGGCAGGGTCGAGTTCGCCGAGCGCGAAGCTCACCGGGCGGGTACCCGGGCCATCCACGGTCACGATGACCCGCAGCAGCGCGTTCTTGACGGCGGGCAGCACCGGTGCGGCCGTGGTTACCAGGAGGTCGAGCGACACTCCCGTCGCGGTGACGGTGCCGTGGCCGTCTCGTAGCCGGACTGTCTCGGCAGGCAGGGCCGCGAGCTGGCCCGGCGTATAGGCGGCCGGGTCCGCCACCGCACCGCTGACCGTCAACGTCGGCAGGGCCTCCCGCGCCGACGCGGCCGGGGCGCCGGCGACCGGCACGGACAGGGCGAGCAGTGCAGCGGCCAGCGCTCCGAATCGGCGGAACAGCATCCGGTCTCCCTAGTGGTCACAGTGGGACTACTAACGGCAAAGGTAGCGAAACCGGCCCTGCGCCGCCATGGGGACCAGCACCACACATGCGCCCGCGGGCGCGGGCATTGTCGCGTCCCCCAGTTTCGGCATCGCCGGCTTGTCGGGCGGCCTCTTGGCGGGCATCCGGCGCCCGCCTAGTCTTGTAGTCACATTGAGACTACACGGAAAGGCTCGACATGACCCTGGCGGGCGACATCACGGCGCCGATCCGGCACGCGGATCGCTTCTTCATCGGCGGGCAGTGGGTAACACCGTCGTCTGGTGCCACGATCACCGTGATCGACTCCCACACCGAGGAGCCCTACTTCAGCGTCGCCGAGGCGCGGGCGGCCGACATCGACCGGGCCGTCAGCGCGGCGCGCGAGGCGTTCGACACCGGGCCGTGGCCGCGGCTGGGGCACGCCCGGCGGGCGGAGTACCTGCGGGCGCTCGGCGAGGAAGTCAGCAAGCGGTCCCGGGACATCGCGCAGATCTGGCCGCGCGAGTCCGGTGTGCTGCATTCCGTGGCGCGCGGCGCAGCGGCCGGCGCCAAGCACACCTTCGACTACTACGCGGACCTGGCCGGAACGTTCGGCTGGGAGGTGCCGCACCGGCCGGCGCGCGGCGGCTTCGGGCTGGTCGTCAAGGAGCCGGTGGGCGTGGTCGGGGCGATCATTCCGTGGAACGCGCCGATGGGGCTGATCGCCATGAAGCTCGCCCCGGCGCTGCTCGCGGGGTGCACGGTGATCCTCAAGTCCTCGCCCGAGGCGCCCGGCGAGGGATACCTGGTCGCGGAGGCCGCCGGGGCGATCGGCCTGCCGCCCGGCGTGCTCAACGTGGTCACCGCCGACCGCGAGGTCTCCGAGCTGCTCGTCCGCGACCCGCGGGTGGACAAGATCACCTTCACCGGGTCCACCGCCGCCGGGCGGCGCATCGCCTCGATCTGCGGCGAGCGGATCGCCCGGGTCACCCTGGAGCTCGGCGGCAAGTCCGCCGCCGTCATCCTGGACGACGCCGACATCGAGACCGCCGCGCAGGCGCTGGCGCAGGCCGAGTGCCTGCTGTCGGGCCAGGTCTGCGCCTCGCTCACCCGCATCGTCGTGCCAAGGCCGCGGCACGACGCGATGGTCGAGGCGCTCGCCGCGGCGTTCTCCAAGGTCAAGGTGGGCGACCCGTTCGACCCGGCGACCCAGATGGGGCCCCTGGCCGCCGAGCGGCAGCGCACCCGGGTGGAGGGCTACATCGCTAAAGGCATACAAGCCGGCGCGGTCCTCGCCACCGGCGGCGGCCGCCCGAAGGACCTGGACCGGGGGTGGTACATCGAGCCGACCGTGTTCGGCAACGTGGATAACTCCTCGGTGATCGCCCAGGAGGAGATCTTCGGGCCGGTGCTGTCCGTGATCCCGGCGGCCGACGAGGCCGATGCCGTGCGGATCGCCAACGACACGATCTACGGGCTGCACGGCGCCGTATTCACCAAGGACGTGGAGCGTGCCCGCGAGGTCGCCGGGCAGATGCGGACCGGGGCCGTCGGCCACAACGGGTTCAAGTCGGACTTCGACATGGGGCACGGCGGGTTCAAGCAGTCCGGAATCGGCCGCGAGGGCGGCGTCGACGGGCTGCTGCCGTTCCTGGAGTCCAAGGCCGTGCTGCTCGACGGCCCCACGGCCGCCTACCAGGGGACGGAGTTCTAGCCATGGTCAGCACGCCGCTGCTCATCGCGGGCGAGGAGCGGACCGCCGCCGGCAGCTTCGCCGTATACGACCCGGCGCACGCTGGCGATGTCGTGGGGCACGCCGCCGCCGCGACCACGGCGGACGCCCTGGACGCCGTCGCGGCCGCGCACGGCGCCTGGCCCGCCTGGGCCGCGCTCAGCGCCGCCGAACGCACCGCCATCGTGCTCAAGGCACTGGACGGGCTCGATGCCGACGCCGATGAGCGCGCCGGCATCCTGTCCAGGGAGAACGGCAAGGTACGGGCCGAGGCCGCGATCGACCTGGCCGTCTTCGCCGGGCGGTTTCGCCAGGCGGCCGAGTTCGCCCCCGAGCTCGACCAGCCCGAGCACATCCCGGGGCCGCCGTTCAGCACCACGATCACCAAGCTCCCGGCCGGGGTCGTCACGATCATCTACCCGTTCAACTGGCCGCTGGCGATCCTGGCGGCGTCCCTGCCGTACGCGCTGATGGCGGGCAATACCGTGATCGTGAAGCCGCCGCCCACCGCGCCGCTGTCGTCGGTTCTGACGCTGCGGCACCTGGTGCGCAGGCTCCCGCCGGGCGTGCTGAACGTCGTCACCGGCGCCGATGAGGTCCTGGGCCCGGTTGTGGTCGGCGACCCGCGGGTCAAGCACGTCTGCTTCACCGGCAGCGTCGGCGGCGGCAGGCGGATCATGGCGATGGCGGCGGCCAACCTGACCAACGTGACGCTCGAACTCGGCGGCAACGACCCGGCGATCATCCTCGGCGACGCGGACATGGACGAGGCCGCGTTCGGCCGGCTCAGCGCCGCGACGTTCATGACAACCGGGCAGGTCTGCATGGCGGTCAAGCGCCTGTACGTGCCGCACAGCCGGTTCGACGAGGTCATCGACGGGCTCCGGGCCACGCTTGCCGGGACCAGGGTCGGGCCGGGCCTGGACCCGGCGACCACGATGGGACCGCTCAACACCCAGCGGCAGCGCGACTACGTCGCCGGGCTATGCTCCGCGGCCCGCGCCGCCGGCGCGCAAGTGCTCACGTTCGGCGAGTACACCTCCGGGACGGAGGGGAACTACCTGCTTCCCTCGCTCGTTCTCGACCCTGCGCCGGACCTGGAGATCGTGACCGAGGAGCAGTTCGGGCCGGCACTCCCGGTCATCCCCTACCGCGACGAGGCTGAGGCGGTCGCCCTCGCCAACAGCACGTGGTCCGGGCTGTGCTCGTCGGTCTGGTCGGCCGACACCGAGCATGCGATGGCCGTCGCGAAACAGCTGCGCACCGGCGTCACCTTCTTCAACAACCACAACGCCACCGCGGTGGACGAGCGCGCGCCGTTCGGCGGGTTCAACTCCAGCGGCATCGGCCGCGAACTCGGCCGGCAGGGCCTGCATGAGTTCACCGAGACCCATGTCATGGCCGTCCCGTCCGGGGAACAGAGAGAAGGACCGCATGTTCGCTAGCTATGACAAGCTGTTCATCGGAGGCGAGTGGGTCAGCCCCAGCTCCGCCGCCAGGATCATGGTCCGCAGCGCGTCAACCGAAGAGCTCATCGGCGAGGCCCCCCAGGCCGCCGAGGCCGATGTGGACGCCGCGGTCGCCGCGGCACGGCGGGCCTTCGACGACCCGTCCGGATGGTCGCAGTGGGAGCCCGGCCAGCGCGCCGCCGCCATGGAACGGCTCGCGGCCGAACTGGAGGCGCGGGCCCAGGAGATCGGCCGCCTGGTCAGCGCGCAGAACGGGATGCCGATCGCGCTGTCGCCGGCCATCGAGGGCATGACCCCGGTGGGCACGCTCCGCTACGTGGCGGGCCTGCTGGCCGACTCCCCGGTCGAGGAGGAAGTACCCCGGTTCCTCGGCGGCAGCCTGGTCATCCGGCACGAGCCGGCCGGCGTCGTCGGCGGGATCGTGCCGTGGAACTACCCGCAGACGCTGTCGGCGTTCAAGTACGCGCCCGCGCTGGCCGCCGGATGCACGATCGTGCTCAAACCGTCGCCGGAGACGGTGCTCGACTCCTACGTGTTCGCCGAGGCCGTCATCGCGGCTGACATCCCGCCCGGCGTGGTCAGCATCGTGCCCGGCGGCCGGGAGATCGGCGCCTACCTCGTCCAGCACCGCGACGTCGACAAGATCGCGTTCACCGGGTCCACCGCGGCGGGCCGGCAGATCGCCGAGGTCTGCGGGCGGCTGCTGCGCCCGGTCAGCCTGGAGCTCGGCGGCAAGTCCGCGGCGATCATCCTCGACGACGCGGACCTGGACCTGGACAGGATCGGCCAGGACCTGTTCGCCGCCACGCTGGTCAATAACGGGCAGACCTGCTACGCCGGCACCCGGATCCTGGCACCGCGCTCCCGCTACGACGAGGTGGTCGAGGCCTTCGCCGCGTTCGCCTCGTCACTGCCGGTCGGCGACGCCCTCGACCCGGCCACCATGATCGGCCCGCTGGTGTCGCAGCGGCAGCGGGACCGAGTCGAAGGCTACATCGCCAAGGGCGCCAGCGACGGAGCCAGGCTGGTCGCCGGCGGCGGACGGCCCGCCGGCCTGGACCGCGGCTGGTTCGTCGAGCCGACGGTCTTCGCCGACGTCGACAACAAGTCCACGATCGCGCAGGAGGAGATCTTCGGCCCGGTCCTTGCCGTCATCGAGTACGCCGATGAGGACGATGCCGTCCGGATCGCCAACGACTCCGACTACGGCCTCGGCGGCTCGGTCTGGAGCGCGGACCCCGAGCACGCGAAGGCGGTCGGGCGACGGATCCGCACCGGTACCGTGGGCATCAACGGCTACCTGCCGGACCCGGCCGGACCGTGGGGCGGGGTCAAGGCCAGCGGCATCGGCCGTGAGCTCGGCCCGGGCGCGGTCGCCGCCTATCAGCAGCCCAAGACCTTCTACGCCTGAGCGCCGGGTCAGGGCGCAAGCGAGCCCGGTTCCTTGCCTGCTGGTGCGCCGTCCCCGGGGGATGGTGACGCGACCCAGGTGACACCAGTCCTGCTGGCTCATGTCAGCCGCACGGTATCGCCTGCCGCGGACCCTGCCCGGCGCTGACCGAGGCGACGGCCGCGAACCGCTCCGCGGCATCGGCGCCCGGGATCCCCGGGTGCGCGGTGATCCACACCGTGCTGCCGCCACGCCTTGTGCGCCTAGGTGCGCGCCCTGGCCGGGTCCCCCGCCCGCGGGATGCCGCTTCGCTCCACGGCTACGCCGATGACGTCGGCGAGCAGGCCGGCCGCGGCGACGCCGGTAGTGGTGAGGGACCTGTCCCAGGCGCTGGGACGGTCCCGGTTCTAGCGATGGCGGCGGATGGGCCCATGGGCGGGCCGGAATCGCAAGATCCCGGCCCGCCGCACTGTCAGGCCACGTCCCGCTCCGCGGCTTCCGGCGTGGCCACCGCACGCGCTTCCGCCGTGACGAACCGGCCCGCTTCATCGGCAACTGCGGCGGAACCGCGTCGCAGGCCTGGCAGCGCGGCCACCAGGCCGAGCGCGGCGACACCGGTGATCAGGTACAGCGCCGGCCGGTACGCCGACAGCACCGCGGCGGGCGAGGTGAGCGTGTTGGCGCCGCCTGCCTCGACGACAGCGGTGACGACGGCGAGAACCACCGCGCCGCCGACCTGGAACGAGGTCTGGAACAGGCTTGCCGCCAGGCCCTGCTGCTCGTCTCGCACCCCGGAGGTCGCGGAGACGGTCAGCGCGGAGAACCCGAACCCGAACGCCATGCCGAGCAGGAGCACGGTCGGCAGCATCACCGCCGGGTAGTCCGGCGCCACGCCCGCCCGCAGGAACAGGGCGTAGCCCGCGACCAGCGCGACGAAGGCCGTTGCGACCAGCGCCTCCGCGCCGAGGCGGCTGAGCAGCCCGGCGGTGCGCAGCGACAGCACCGCCACGATCACGCCGGCCGGCAGGAAGGCCAGTGCGGTCCCGATGGCCGACCAGTGCGACAGCGACTGGAGGTACTGGGTCAGCAGGAACTGGAACGACACGTAGCTGCCGAAGAGCGTGACCGCCCCCGCCTGCGCGCGCCGCAGCGGCGCCGACCTGAAGATCCCGAACGGGACGAGCGGATCGGAGCTGCGCGTCTCGATCACCGCGAACAGGGCGGCCAGCACGGCGACCCCGGCGAACGAGCCGATGGTCCGCGCCGATCCCCATCCGGCCTGCTGAGCGTTCACGACCGTGTAGACAAGCAGCAGCATCGCCGCGGTGATGACCACGGCGCCGGGCAGGTCGAACCGCCGCCCGGCCCGGCCCGTGCCCCGCGCCGCCCCGCCGCGCGGGATCAGCGTGACGGCACCGAGCAGCACCAGCGCCGCCGCCGGCGCGGACACCAGCAGCGTCCACCGCCAGCTCACCTGGGTGAGCAGGCCAGACAGCACGAGGCCGAGGGAGAACCCGCTGGCGCCGAACACCGTGTACACGCTGAACGCGCGGTTGCGCAGCGGGCCTTCCGGGAACGTCGTCGTCAGCAGCGACATGCTGGACGGGGCAGTGAACGCCGCGGCCATGCCCTTGACGATGCGGGCCGCGATCAGCAGGCCGGGGCTCGACACGATACCGCCGAGCAGCGATACAACGGCGAACACCGCGACCGCGGCAACGAACACGCGGCGGCGGCCAAGCAGGTCAGCGGCGCGCCCCCCGAGCAGCAGCAGGCCGCCGTAGCCCAGCGTGTACCCGCTGACGATCCACTGGAGCGACGACGTGCTCATGTGCAGGGCGGCCCGGATGGACGGCAGTGCCACCCCGACCATCGACACGTCAAGGCCGTCGAGCAGCAGCGCACCGCCGAGGACGAGGAGGATCCCCCACAGCTGCGGGGTCCAGGTGGTTTCCGTTGTGGTGGCCAGCGGCGCCCGCTGGCCTCGGG
>DATGLH010000135.1:0-6370 GCA_035294225.1 Trebonia sp. | reverse complement strand
GGGCTGCCCGGCATCGAGCCAGGTGATGATGACCTCGGTGGTGATGGTAGGCAGGAGCTGGGCTGCCCACTGCCGCTGGGCCGGGTCGGGTATGAAGGGCCGCAGCTGCTCCTCGGCAGTACCAGTGACAGCGGTCCGGTGCTCATCAATGGTGGCGCGGAACTCGGGCTCGCGGGCCGCGTGACGGAATAGCAGCCGGAATCCGTGCGGGTTGCGCCGTGCCACGCTCAGCATCCTGTCGATGCTGGCCGGGTCGTGTCCGATGAGACTGGCCTCGCGGAGCTGGCTGGTGATCTGGCTGAGCGCGGCCCGGTAGAGGTCGGACTTGGTGTCGAAGTTGCGGTAGATGGTGTCCCGGGCGACTCCAGCCTCGGCGGCGATGTCGTCGAGGCTGGTCGCGGCGAAGCCGCTGCGGGCGAACGCACGGGTCGCGGCGTCGATGAGGGCTTGCCGCCGCTCGGCCCGGCGCATCAGCCGCCGGGGGGGCGCCTCGCCTGCGCTCATGGTCAGCGCTCCTCAGCCAGATCGTCAGCGTGTGAGTGGCACTGCCACAGTACCGGGACTCCGGCAAGAGCAGGGCCGGCCCGGTGCCGGGCGTGGATGCCGGCCATGCCCGCTCCGAGGCGCGGCTCCGGGCCTCCCCAGGGAAGCTCAATATTCGTACTCAATAGTCTAGACTTTAAAGTGTGAACTCTCTGTTCGGGGCAGGCGCGGCCGGCAAGGCGGAAGGAACGGCGACGAAGATGCGCAGACGAGCTACGCACCCATCAGAAAAGGCCGGGTGCGCATCCCGCACCCGGGCGTGCGCCTGGCTTCTCAGCCTGGCAGCACTCGCCGGATGCGGCACCGGGCGGGCGGCAACGCCCGCAGCCGCCCACCCGGCGCCGGCCCGGGCCGGCGCCGGGTGCGACCTGCGGGACGCGCCGTACTCGGTGCGCCGGCTCAGCTTCACGGCCTCCGACGAGAACAACGGCTGGGCGCCAGACAGCCGCCACATCGCTTACGCCGACCCAGCCGACGGGCGGATCAAGGTCTTCGACACCCAGTCAGGCACCACCGTGGCGACCCTCACCCCGCCCATGGGCGCCGAAGGACCGGAATGGAGCGCGGACGGCAGGCACATCTACTTCTCCACCCGCCCGGCCCCGCCCGCCGGGCAGCGCGCCAACCTCAGCTACCACACGCCACCCCGCATGTACGTCATGAACGCCGACGGCACCGGCCTGCGGCAGATCATCGTGGACAGCCCGATGCCATCCGGCCCGGGCGTCCTGTACTGGGACAGCACCACGCCCGCCAAGTTCAGCCCCGACGGCAAGTATGTCGCCTTCAGCACCCTGCAGGGCATCACCGGCGACACCCTCAGCGGCCTGGCGAACGCGACCTGGGTCATGCTCGTCGGCGACCTCGTCACCATCGGCGGACTCCCCCATCTGGTCAACGTCCACCCGGTCAATGCCCCCAGCCACTACTGGCACGAGGCAAAGGGCTTCACCCGCGCCGGCGATGACCTGATGTTCGGCGCGTCAACCCCCGACGCGCAGGACGGCCCCGCAGGCAACCCCGACGTGTACACGCTCAGCCTGCGCACGGGAAAGATCACCCGGTACACCCGCGACCCGGCATGGGAGGAGACCATGGACGTCAACCCGGCCCGCGACGTCATCGTCTTCAACAGCGACCGGGCCAATCCCAGCCCGCCGACCCAGTTTGCGCTGGGCGCCACCGCGGCGCACCATGACCTCTACCTCGCCGGGCTGCAAGGTGACACCGGCTGGACCCGCCGGCTGACCACCGATGGCGATCCCGGCCAGGGCGGCTGGGCCAGCGTACGCCCCCGCTGGAGCCCCAGCGGCCTGGAGATCTTGTTTCAGCAGACCCAGCGGGCGCGGAACACGATCACCCAGCTCCGTGACATGCTGCTCACCTTCACCTGCCCCGCCGCTCGATAACCTCCGGGACAAACCCAGAGCGGCACATGCCATCCTCCCGATGCCCGGCTTCCCGGCGCCATCCGGCCCGGGGAAGCCGGTCACCCTCTCTGGATGGACCTCGAAGGTCAGGCCGTCGACGGCTACCGCGCGTCCGTAGCGTTCGACCAGCTCATATCCGCGATCATGTCAATCTTCCTTCCGGTTGCCGGTATACGTCCGCCTGCCGGTATACGTCCACGGCGCCGCCCGCCGGGCGGGGCGCCGTCAGGCCACGGACCGGCGCCGGGCCAGCCGCGGCCGCACCTGCACACGGTTCTCGGGCTTCACGGCGGCACCGCTCGCGGCGGCCGCCTGCCGGAAGGCCGCGCCTGGCCCGCTCTCGAAGTGATCTTCGATGAGGACGCCCCGGAACGGCTGCCGGCACGGCCGCGCCCGGGCATCTGGGGCAGGGGCGGCGGCGACGGCCGGGAGCTCCCGGAAGCGGCCGTGCTGCGGCAGTGGGGCGGCATGGTGGTCGCCGTGCGTACCTGGACGGCCGGTCCACCGGGCGGATCGTGGCGGCCGCCGCCCGCTTCCGGGGGTACGGGGGTCCGCGGGGCCGGTCCCCGGGAGCTGACGGGGCCGTCCCGGGAGCCCACGGGGCCGTCCCGGGAGCCGACGGGGCGTCATCCCGAACGGACCGTGGCGACTCCCCAGGGGCCGCCGGCTCAGGCGGCGGGCCGTCCGGCGCTGGCGGTGTCTCCGAGCGACAGGTAGGTCTCGTCTTCCTGTGCCGTGTGCAGCCGCAGGATGGCGTGCAGGCTGTACAGGACCTCGCGCAGGTCCGCGATGTCCGCCTCGCCGGGGACGGCGTCGCCGATGTCGTCGATGAGCCGCCCCAGCCGCGCGGTCTGGACCGCGATCTCGGCGTGCGCCCTGCTCATCGGGGCGGTCGGGTCGGTGCCGCCGAGCACCCGGTTCAGCGCCGGGTACAGGTCGGTTTCCTCGGCGTGCTCGTGCGGCCATACCTCGCGGGTCAGCAGGTCGTGGACGCGGCGGACCCGGTCCATCGCGCCGGGCTCGCCGAGGGTCCGCGCGACCGTCCGCAGCTGGTCGGTGTCCTCCCGGATCGCCTGGTGCTCGGCGCGGAACCGCCTGGTCAGATCCGTGTCCGCCGCGGTCAGCCGGACCTCGGGCGGCACCGGGGCCAGCGCGCGCAGGGCGTTGAGTATCACCGCGACATCGATGCCTTCCTGCAGCAGCGCGCCCCACACCGCGGGCAGCAGGCCCGCGGCCGCCGCCGCCATGGCGGCCAGCGACATGCCCATGCCGGCCAGCACGCTCGCCAGGGCGATCCGCCGGGTGCGCCGGGCCAGCGCCGCCACCTCGCCGAGCCGGCCGAGTTCGTCGACGGTGAGCACCGCGTCCGCCGCCTCCGACGACGCGGTGGCACCGCGGGCGCCCATGGCGATCCCCACGTCCGCCAGCGCCAGCGCCGGGGCGTCGTTGATCCCGTCGCCGGTCATGATCACCGGCGCGCGGCGCTGCTCGCGGCGCACCACCTCCAGCTTGGCGGCCGGGGTCAGCTCCGCGATCACCTCGTCGGCCCCGGTGAGCGCGCCGACGACGCCGGCGGCTTCGGGCCGGTCGCCGGTGGCGAGCACGACCCTGCCGATGCCGCCCCGCCGCACGGCCCGGATGGTCTGCCGGGCATCGGGGCGGAGCCGGTCCTCGAGCAGCAGCACGCCCGCCGGCCGGCCATCGACGGCGATGAAGACGGTGAGCGCGCCGTCCAGCCGGGACCGGCGGCGCGCGTCCCGGACCCAGGGGTCGGTTTCCGCGGCGCCCGCCCACCCGGCGCGCCCCAGCCTGACCTCGCGGCCGCCGACCGTGCCGGCGATGCCTTGCCCCGGCACTTCGGCGACGTTCGCCGGCGGGGTCAGGCGGCAGCCCCGCCCGGCCCCGGCGCGGACGATCGCGGCGGCGAGCACGTGCCCGGACACCTGGTCCAGCGACGCCGCCAGCGCCAGCATCTCGGTGGCGGCCGGGGCACCGGGGCCGGCGGGGATGACCGCGGTGACCTCGGGCTGCCCGGCGGTGAGCGTCCCGGTCTTGTCGAGGACGAGCGTGGTGCACCGGGCGAGGCGTTCCAGCACGCCGCCGCTCTTGACCACCACGCCGCGCCGCGCCGCCGCCGACAGGCCCGAGACCAGGGCGACCGGCGCGGCCAGGATCAGCGGGCAGGGGGTCGCCACCACGAGCACCGCGACGGCCCGGTCCGCCCCGCCCAGCGCCCACGCGGCGCCGGCTACCGCCAGCGTCAGCGGCAGGAACCACATGGCGTACCGGTCCGCGAGCCGGACGAACGGCGCCTGCGATTTCTCCGCCGCGGCGACCAGGCGGACGATGCCCGCGTACGTGCTCTCGGCGGCGGTGCCGCTGGCGCGCAGGTCGAACGGGCCGCCCGCGTTCACCGCGCCGCTGCGCACCCGCTCGCCGCGCATGCGCTCGGCGGGCCGTGCCTCGCCGGTCAGCGCGGACTCGTCCAGGACGGCGGCGCCCGAGGCGACCGTGCCGTCTACCGGCACCACGTCACCCGGTGCCACCAGCAGCATGTCGCCGGCCGCGACGTCTGCCAGCGGCACGACCTGCACGCTGCCGTCGCGGTAGCGGCGGGCGCTCCGCGGCGCCCTGTCCAGCAGGGTGCTCAGGTCGCGCCGGGCACGCAGCGCCGCCCATGCCTCCAAAGTCCGGCCGCTGGCCAGCATCACGCTGATCACCGCGGCGGCCAGCAGCTCGCGGACGGCGACCGCGCCCGCCAGCGCCAGCAGCGCGATCACGTCCACACCGAGCCGCCCACGGCGGATCGCGTCGGCGGCCGACCACAGCGCGTAGCCCAGGCCGGACGCCGCCGAGGCCAGCCAGCACCCGTCCGCGGCCCCGCCCGCGCCGGCCAGCCAGGCCAGTCCCCCGGCCGCCAGGCCGGCGACCGTCGCCGTCAGCAGCAGCGCCGGGCGGCTGAGCCGCCCGGCGGCGCGGAGCGGAACACCCCTCATGATCTCATCCTCGCAGCCGGCGAGCGCGCGGCGATGGGCCTGAAGGCACGAGGCGGACCGACTTCCGTCCCGCAGCGGGGACCTGCGGCCTACAGCCCGTCCGGGACGCGCCCGGCGGCGCGACCGTGACGGAGCCGTCCAGGACCCGCATAATACACCATGGTATAAAAATGGTGTATGGTTTCCGCTGTGGCCCTGAACATCAAGAACGAAGAAGTCGAGCGGCTCGCCGCCGAGGTGGCGCGCATAACCGGGGAGTCCAAGACGGAGGCCATCCGCCGTGCGCTTGCCGAGCGGCGCCAGCGGCTGGCCTACCGGGTCAGCCCCGGCGACCGGGAAGCACACGCGCTGCGGTTCCTGGAGCGCGAAGTCTGGCCCCGGATACCGGCAGAACAGCTCGGCCGCAGGCTCAGCACCAGCGAAGAGGACCAGATCCTCGGCTATGGCCAGGAGGGTGTGTGATCGTCGATACCTCGGCGCTGATCGCCATCACCTTCGCCGAGCCCGGCTACCGGGACCTCATCGCCAAACTGGCCGGCGCGCCCTCGGCAGGGATCGGCACCCCAACCCTCGCTGAGACCGGACTAGTGCTGGCAGCCAGGCTAAGCCGGGACCCGCGCGATCTTGTCGTCCGGCTGCTCGACGAATTCGGCATCGAGCAGATCCCGTTCGGTGACCGCCACTGGCGGGAAGCCGTTGACGCCTACCTGCGGTTCGGCAGGGGGCGGCACAAGGCCCGGCTGAACTTCGGCGACTGCCTCACCTACGCGGTCGCGCGGCTGGCGAACGAGCCGCTGCTGTCCGCCGGTGACGATTTCCCGCACACCGACCTCGCGCTGGCGTAAGGACGCGACGGAAGCACCGGGCCCCGGCCGCCGGCGGCCGTCCGGGTACACGACACGATCCGGGCGGATCGCGTCGGCGGCCGACCACAGCGCGTAGCCCAGGCCGGACGCCGCCGAGGCCAGCCAGCACCCGTCCGCGGCCCCGTGGCGGCTCAGCCGCGGGCGAAGAGCTTGCGCAGCCAGCCGCCGCCGCGGGCGGCGGGGTCGCCGGCGTGGCCGGCGCAGCGCTGGGAGTCCGGGACGCCGGCCATTACCTGCCTGACGTGCCGGCCGCAGCCGGCCCAGGTGATCTTGCCGCACTTCTTGCAGGTGACTGCATGGCACATGGTGGTTCTCCTTACGGGTTGACGTGTCGCAGGGTGAGTAGCCGCTGGGATCAGGTAAGCGCGGGCAGGGCCCGCCAGGCCGTGTAGCCGGCGACGAGCAGGAGGAGGACGGTGAACGCTGCCTGGAGCCTGCTCGTATCGGCCCGCGCCGTCAGCCGGGCCCCCGCCCAGCCGCCGAGCACGGCCACGGCGGTGAGCAGCGCCACTAGGCCCCAGTCCGGGTGCATGCC
>DATGLH010000134.1:0-24630 GCA_035294225.1 Trebonia sp. | reverse complement strand
GAAGGTGGGCAGCAGGTCGCCGGTGAGCTTGGCCTGCGGCAGCAGGGTGTTGTCGACGACCTTGGCCTCCAGCGGGTAGGTGGTGCCCTTCTGCCACTGGATGCCGACCGGGGGGGTGATCACCACCCCGGGGGCGGGGTTCTTGGCCGAGGTGAAGTCCATCGGCCCGGCCACCGCGTCCGGGATCACCACCTGGTGCAGGGCGGCGGCCACCTCCTCCTTGTCGTGCGGGTCGCTGACCGAGGTGAACGCCTTGTAGGCGATCTCGAACAGCGTGTAGTTGCTGATGTTGGCGTTGGGCTGCCCGTGCCCGGCCGCGGTGTAGGCATCGGCCAGCTCCTGGCAGGACTGGCCGGTGAACGAGGAATGCCACGGCAGCGACGGCACCCACCAGCTGTCGGTGGCCACGTTGTAGACCTCCGCGCCCATCGCGTAGGCGTCGGTGGGGAACAGCAGCACCTTGGCCACCGTGGCCAGCTTGGGCCGGAAGCCCTGCTGCAGGGCCTGCTTCCACATGGTGGCGAAGTCCGGCGGCAGCGGCACGTTGGTGAAGAAGTCCGCGCCGGAGGCCTTGAACTGGGAGATCATCGAGGAGTAGTTGGTCAGCCCGTCGCTGTAGGCCGCCGACAGCACGAACTTGTACCCCGCGCCCCGGGCGATGGCCGGGAACACCGCGCGGAAGGCGTTGCCGTCAGAGTCGTTGGGGAACGCCGCGGCGACCAGGTGGTTGTTGCCGTACCGGGCGCCGATCCGGTTCCACATCGGGATGAAGCACTCCACCAGGTGCTCGGCGCCCAGGAAGTACATCACGACGTACCGGGGCCGCAGCGTGGGCTTTTGGGGGTTGCCGCCCAGGTTGACGTACCACGACTCCCACGGGACGTTGGAGCAGACCAGCGGGGTGCCCAGGGTCTCGGCCTGGCTGGCCACGGCGTTGACCGTCTCGGGGGTGGAGGAGGCGAACAGCATGTCCACGCCGTCGGCCTGGATGGCCTGCCTGGCCAGGTCCCCGGCCCGGGTGGAGCTGGACTGGGTGTCATAGGACCGGATGGCGACCTGGTAGGTCCTCCCGCCGATCTTGAAGCCGTTCTTGTACGGGGCGGTCTGCCTGATCTGCTCGATCACCCAGGTGTCCGGCGCGCCGAACCCGGCCAGCGACCCGGTCAGCGGGTGAATCCAGCCGATCGTGATCGTCTTGCTGGCCGTGGCACCCGAGGTGCTGGTGTTGGAGGCTCCCTTGATCCCTGAGCTGCATGCCTGGAGAAGGCTGCCGCCCCCCAGGACGGCGGCGCCGGCGCCGGCCGCGCGGAACAGGCCGCGCCGGGAGACGCCGCCGCCCGGCACGCTGGCACGGCTCGCCGCACCGGTGGGCTGAATAGCCTGGTCAGTCATCGTCTGGATTTCTCCTTGGATATAGGCGCGCGCCCGGTCAGGCGCATAACCATGTCTGGGTGATGTCGGCTTCGGTGAGCTGCTCTTGTCCTGCCGCTGGCCGCTCGGGCCGGCCGCCCGGTCC
Organism: Trebonia sp.; assembly: GCA_035294225.1. GTDB lineage: Bacteria > Actinomycetota > Actinomycetes > Streptosporangiales > Streptosporangiaceae > Trebonia. The sequence continues at coordinate 23,114 of DATGLH010000134.1, read as the reverse complement.
GCCGCTGGACCGTGGCACAGCGTCGCGAAACGTCGCTTATAGTGCGTTTCCGCACTGCAAGCGACTCTGAGGCTAACATCACTCCAATCTCTCACGTATTGGAACGTGCCTGTTTGCGGTGCCGCGCATGTGCGGCGGAGCCGTCGCGCCACGGCCCGGCACGTGGCTGGGCCGAGCGCGACCGGCGGTGGCGCCAGATGCCGTCAGCCTCGGTATTCCTCCTGCTCGCCATGCGCCCGCCCGGGCTGTCCGCTATGCGAACGGTTGTGCGTCTGATTGTTAACAAAAGGTAGGGACACGTTATGAGGGGCCGCAGGCGAAGTCAACGCGCGTTATGTAACTGTTTCTTATGAAGAGGGCGCTGTTCGTCCCCGGGGGCTGCCCGGGCCCTCGCATTGGGGGCTGCCCGCGCCCCCGGGGATCCCGCGCGGGGAGAGTGCCGTTACCCGTGCCCCGGCCTCGCGCTCGGCGGTGACGCCCGGCCTCTGCGCGCCTTCCCGGGGCACCCGGCGCGGCCGTCTGATTACCCATCAGGCGCTGCCGTCTGGCACAATGGCCTGCGATACCTGGCCGCGCGGCGCCCTCTCCTCGTCCGCCCGGCCCGGCCCATCCGCTCGGTCCGGCCGGCCAATTCCCCGCTGGCGGGTGCCCGACGCACAGACCTAATTCGCTGGGAGAAGACCACAGCCGTGGCTGTCAAGATCAAGCTAAAGCGCCTAGGCAAGATCAGGGAACCGTACTACCGGATCGTCGTCGCCGATGCGCGCACCAAGCGAGACGGGCGCGCCATCGAGGAGATCGGCAAGTACCACCCGAAGCAGGAACCGTCGCTCATCGAAGTCGACTCGGAGCGGGTGCAGCACTGGCTCTCGGTGGGCGCGCAGCCGACCGACCCGGTGCGCCACCTGCTCACCATCACCGGTGACTGGCAGAAGTTCAAGGGCGAGCCCGGTGCCGAGGGCACGCTGAAGACCGCCGAGCCGAAGGCGGACAAGAAGGAGCGCTACGACGCGCTGGTGAAGGAAAGCCTCGCGGCGAAGGAGACCAAGGCCGCCACCCGGCCGGCCAAGTCCGCCCCCAGGAGGGAGCAGCCGAAGAAGGAGCCCCCCGCCGAGGCCAGGGCCGGCGGCGAGGGCGGCGAGGCGTCGCAGCCAGCGGCCGAGGCCGCCGACGGCGGCACCGGAGCCTGACGTGCTCGAAGAGGCCCTTGAGCATCTGGTCAGGGGCATCGTGGCGCACCCTGACGACGTCCGTGTGGCCACCCGTATGCTGCGCCGGGGCAACGTCCTCGAGGTCCGCGTCCACCCCGATGACCTCGGGAAGGTCATCGGGAGGGGCGGCCGCACCGCCCGGGCGCTGCGGACCGTGATCGGTTCCCTCGCCGGGAACCGGCACGTCCGCATCGACTTGCTGGAGACCGGCGAGGTTCGCTGACGGGCCATGCAGGTCACCGTGGGCAGGATCGGCCGCCCGCACGGCATCCGCGGGGACGTCGTGGTCGGCGTCCGGACGGACGAGCCGGAACTGAGGTTCGCGGTGGGCTCGCGGCTGGACACCGACCGCCCGGGCGTCGGCCCGCTCACGGTGGCGGCCGCGCGATGGCAGTCGGGCGAGCTCATCGTCAGGTTTGACGGCATCGGGGACCGGACCGCGGCGGCTGGGCTGCGCGGCATCTGGCTGAGCGTCGACTCCAGCTCGCTCGCCCCGCCGGACGACCCCGACGAGTTCCGCGATCACGAGCTGATCGGGCTGTCGGTCCATACCGCGGACGGCGCCGTCGTCGGCGTCGTCGCGGACGTCCTGCACTATGGCCAGGACCTGCTGGCCGTCCGCCCGGCGGCGGGGACCGGGGAGATCCTGGTGCCCTTCGTCAAGGCGATCGTCACCGACGTGGACGTCTCGTCGGGCGTGCTGGTGATAGACCCGCCCGCGGGACTGCTCAACCTCGAAGAAGCGCTCTGACGCCCTGTCGCGGCCATCAGGAAAGCGGCTCCCATGCGCATTGACATCATCACGATCTTTCCCGGTTACTTCGCCGGGCCGCTTGAGGTGTCGCTGATCGGCAAGGCGGCCGCCCGCGGGGATATCGACTTCCGCGTCCACGACCTAAGGCAGTGGGCGGGCGACGTGCACCACACGGTGGACGACACCCCGTTCGGCGGCGGGCCCGGCATGGTCATGAAACCGGATGTGTGGGGCGCCGCCCTCGACGCCGTGCTGTCCGATGGCGGCGCGCCCCCCGGGCCGGCCGGCGGCACGGCCCGGCTCGTGGTGCCGACGCCCAGCGGCGTGCCGTTCACCCAGGAGCTCGCCGTGGCCTACGCCGCGGAGCGGCGCCTTGTGTTCGCGTGCGGACGGTACGAGGGAATCGACGCGCGGGTGGTCGCCGACGCGAGGTCCCGGATGCCCGTGGACGAGGTCAGCATCGGCGACTACGTGCTGGCCGGGGGCGAGGCCGCCGTCGTGGTGATCGCGGAGGCGGTGTGCCGGCTGCTGCCGGGCGTCCTGGGGAACGAGCGGTCCGTGGCCGACGATTCCTTCGGCGGCGGTGACGGTGCGATGCGGGGGCTGCTCGAGGGCCCGGTCTACACCAGGCCCCGGTCCTGGCGCGGGCGGGAGGTGCCGCCGGTGCTGCTGTCGGGCGACCACGCGGCGATAGCCCGATGGCGGCGCGACGAGGCGTTGCGGCGCACGGCGGCGGCCAGGCCGGACCTGATCCGCCGCCTGGCCGCGGTCCCGGGCGGGCTCGACGCCCGGGACCGGGACGTGCTCATCCAGGCCGGCTTTCCGGTTGACGCCGAAAATGTGGCACACTGAAGAGCGCCGCCCGATCGGGCGTTGACTCTGCCGGGGTGTTTCCCTGGCGAAAGCAGGCTTACACCCGGGGGTGCGCCGGTGCGCACATCCGACCAGGACCAAGGAAACATCCACCATGCATACCGCGATCGCCGAGCTTGAGCAGGCCCAGATCCGGGACGACATCCCGGACTTCCGCCCCGGTGACACCATCAAGGTGCACGTCCGGGTCAAGGAAGGCAACCGCTCCCGGATCCAGGTGTTCCAGGGGGTCGTCATCCGGCGCCAGGGCGGCGGTCTGCGGGAGACGTTCACCGTCCGCAAGGTGAGCTACGGCGTGGGCGTCGAGCGCACCTTCCCGGTGCACAGCCCCTCGATCGAGAAGATCGAGCCGGTGACCCGGGGCCGCGTCCGCCGCGCCAAGCTCTACTACCTGCGCAACCTGCGCGGCAAGGCGGCCCGGATCAAGGAGCGCAGGGAAAGCACCGCTGGCTGAGCCCCTGCCCCAGGCTGATCGCTGATGGCCGCTGAGCCGGGCCGGCCTGGCTTCGACGACGCGCCGGGCCCGCGATCCCAGGGCGGATCCCAGGGCGATCCGAAATCGTCACAGGCCGATCCCGGCGGTCCGGCCGGCGGGGACGCCTCAGCGCGCCCCGCCGGGGACGGCGGCCGGGCTCCGGCGGGCAAGAACGCCGCGCGGCGGAAGCGCCCCTTCTGGCGCGACCTCGTCGCGATCGTGGTCGCCGCGCTGATCCTGACCATCCTGCTCAAGGCGTTCGTCGTCCAGGTGTTCTCCATCCCCTCCGCGTCGATGGAGAACACCCTGCGGCCAGGCGACCGGGTCCTGGTCAGCAAGATCGTCTACCGGTTCCGCGGCATCGCGCGCGGCGACATCGTGGTGTTCAGCGGGCAGGGATCCTGGGGGCCGGACGCGCCGCCCCCGCCGGGCAACCCGCTGGTCCGGCTGTGGGACGACCTGCGCGACCTCCTCGGCGTCTCCGCACCGGGAACCGATTACATAAAGCGCGTGATCGGCCTGCCAGGCGACCACGTGGCGTGCTGCGACGCGCAAGGCCGGATCACCGTGAACGGCGTCGCGCTGAACGAGAAGTCCTACATCTATCCCGGCCAGGGCACTGACCAGATAGCGTTCAGCGTCACGGTGCCGCCCGGCCGGCTGTGGGTGATGGGCGACAACCGCTCGGATTCCGACGACTCCCGCTACCGCATGGACGACCCGGGCAAGGGGACCATCCCGGAAAGCGCCGTCGTCGGCCGCGCCTTCGTGATCATCTGGCCGCTCTCGCGGGTTACCGATCTGCCCATCCCGACGACCTTCCAGCAGGCGGCGCTGCACGCCGCCGCCGCTGCCGCCGCGGCGTCCCCGGCGGCCGAGGCGGCCGGCACGGCGGCCCTGGCCGGAGGCGTCCTAACCTGGCGGCGCCGGAGAGGCCGCCGCCCGGACTGAGGAACGGGGCGAGCCGCGCGAGCGGGCGAGCGGGACGAGCGGGACGAGCGGGCGAGCGGCGCGCGATACGCTCAACGTGATGATGAGCGAGACGGCGCGGCCTGGCGCGAGGGAGCAGGGAGAGCGCGGATGACCGGTTCCAGTCCGCGGGAAGGTTTCGGGCCGCCGTCGTGGGGTCCCCCCGAGCCCGCATCCGGCCTGGAGGAAACGCGGCCGCCGGCGGGGACGGCCGGTACCGGCGCCACGGGCGACCAGGGACGGCCGGGCGACGGCCAGCCGGAAGACCCGGGGCCCGGACGCAAGCGCCGGCGCCGCGGTTTCCTGCGCGAGCTTCCCGTGCTCATCGTGGTCGCGCTGGTGCTCGCGCTTGTCATCAAGGCGTACGTGGTCCAGGCCTTCTACATCCCCTCCGCCTCGATGGAGAACACGCTCGACATCGGCGACCGGGTCCTGGTCAACAAGCTCGTCTACGACTTCCGCGGCATCGCGCGCGGCGACATCGTCGTGTTCGACGGCAGCGGATCATGGGACTTCAACGAGCCGCCGGCCAGCCCCGGCATCTTCAGCAGGTTCTGGGGCGACATCGAGGGCCTCGTCGGCGTCAGCCACGACTCGACCATCTACATCAAGCGGGTCATCGGCCTGCCCGGCGACCACGTGCGGTGCTGCAACGCCAAGGGCCAGATCACGGTCAACGGGGTGCCGCTCAACGAGCGGTCCTACCTCTACCCCGGCAACGCCCCGTCCGCCAGCGCGTTCAACGTCACCGTCCCGCCGGGCAGGCTCTGGGTGATGGGCGACCACCGGGCGGTTTCCTATGACTCCCGCGGGCACATCGGCGATCCGGGCGGCGGGACGATACCGGAGAGCGCGGTCCTCGGCCGGGCCTTCGTCATCATCTGGCCGCCGAGCAGATGGGGTTTCCTGAACATCCCGGCGACGTTCGAGCAGCCCAGGCTCAACGCCCCGGCCGCGGCGGCCGGCGGGTCGGCCGCGGCGGCCGCCGCGGCGATGGCGGACGGCACGCCGCTGCGGCCTGCCACCTCGCCGCTGCCGCTGGCGCTCGGCTTCGCCGGCGCGGTCCCGGTCACCTGGTTGCAGCGCAGCGCCCGCCGCCGCCTGTCCGCCCGCAGGCGACGCTGCCGCGGCTGACCGGGCCGCGGGGCTGAACGGGCCGCGGGGACAGGCGCCACCGTTCGTTCGGGATGAACGAGCGGGAAGGCGCGACGGCGGAAAACGGCGCGCTGCGGGGGCGGGCAGGGCAAGCGGAGCACGGTGCGGGCTTCGTTGGCGTACGCTGCCAGTGAGATGATCCAGCACGGGTACACGCCGCGTCGCAGCGCCGGCCTCGCCGCCTACGAGAACGCCCTCGCGCGTGCCGGGCTGGCCCCTGTCGCGGGCATCGACGAGGCCGGACGCGGGGCGTGCGCCGGGCCGCTGGTGGTGGCGGCCGTCGTGCTCGACCAGGCGGCCATCAGGCGGATGCCGCGGCTGGCGGACTCCAAGCTGCTCGCGCCCGCCGTCCGGGAGGAGATATACGCGCAGATCGTGCGGTGTGCGGTGGACTGGCACGTGGTCACCATCCCGGTCGCCGAGATCGACAGCCTGGGACTGCACGTGTGCAACGTACAGGGCATGCGCCGCGCGTTCGCGGGCCTGCGCAGCACGCCGGGATACGTGCTGACCGACGGTTTCCCCGTGCGCGGGCTGGGCTCGCCCGCGCTGGCGATCTGGAAGGGCGACCAGGTAGCCGCGTCGGTCGCCGCGGCGTCCATCGTGGCGAAGGTCACCAGGGACCGGATGATGCACGAGCTTGATGAGCGTTATCCCCAGTATGGCTTCTGCCGGCACAAGGGGTATGTGACCGGCGAGCACCTGAGGGCGCTGGCAGAGTTCGGACCCTGTCCGGAGCATCGCCGGTCGTTCCGGTGCGTGCCTGAGCCCGCGGGGCGGAGGGAGAATAGGGGACATGAGCGCGGAAGACCTTGAGAAGTACGAAGCGGAGATGGAGTTGCAGCTCTACCGCGAGTACCGCGACGTCGTCGGCCTGTTCACCCACGTTGTGGAGACCGAGCGGCGGTTCTATCTCACCAACGACGTCGATCTGGCGGTGCGAACCGCGGACAACGGCGAGGTCTTCTTCGAGGTGACCATGCACGACGCATGGGTGTGGGACATGTACCGGCCTGCCCGGTTCGTCAAGAACGTACGGGTTGTCACCTTCAAGGACGTCAACATCGAGGAGCTGGCCAAGAGTGATCTCGAACTGCCGGAGGACAAGCCCGGTTTCCCCGGGTAGCCGCGAGCTGTCTGGGAGGCGCTGAATGCTCGGCCTCCCAGACGGGGTGACAGCCTGCCTGTTCGATATGGATGGCGTCGTGACCAAGACCGCCGTCGTGCACGCGGCGGCGTGGAAGGAGATGTTCGACGACTTCCTGCGGGAATGGTCGGCGAAGACGGGGGCCACGTTCGTCCCGTTCGATCCGGTCCGCGACTATGACGAGTACGTGGACGGCAAGCCCCGGCTCGAAGGCACCCAGTCGTTCCTGGAGGCCAGGAAGATCTCGCTGCCGCTCGGGTCGCCGTCCGACCCGCCCGGGGCGCAGACCGTGTGGGGGCTGAGCAACCGGAAGAACGAGCTGGTCCTCAAGGTGCTCGCCCGGGACGGGGTGGAGGTCTACGAGGGCTCGTCCCGGTACATCGCCGCGGCGCGTGCGGCCGGACTGCGCACCGCGATCGTGTCCTCCAGCGCGAACACCGCCCAGGTGCTGGAGGCTGGCGGAATCTCGGGCCTGTTCGACGCGCGGGTCGACGCGCAGGTCGCCGCGGCGCGCGGACTGCACGGCAAGCCGGCGCCGGACACGTTCCTTGAGGCCGCCCGCATGCTCGGCGTCCCCGCCGGCGCGGCGGCGGTCTTCGAGGACGCGCTGGCGGGTGTCGCCGCCGGGCACGCGGGGGGATTCGGGTTCGTGGTAGGGGTGGACCGGGTGGGACAGGCGGCCGAGCTGCGCGAGCACGGCGCCGACGTGGTAGTGCGGGACCTGGCGGACCTGCTCTGACGCCGTTGCTGCTAGCTGGAGGTGCGCATGATCACCAACGACCCGTACGGCGTGGAGCCGTGGTCCCTCACCGAGTCGTCGCTGGATCTGAACCTGCTCGCGCAGAGCGAATCGGTCTTCGCGCTGTCCAACGGGCACATCGGCCTGCGCGGCAACCTGGACGAGGGGGAGCCGCACGGCCTGCCGGGCACCTACCTGAACTCCTTCTACGAGGACCGGCCGCTGCCGTACGCCGAGGCCGGCTACGGGTTCCCCGACATGGGCCAGACGGTCATCAACGTCACCAACGGCAAGGTGATCCGGCTCCTGGTCAACGACGAGCCGTTCGACATCCGGTACGGGACGCTGCATTCCCACACGCGGACGCTTGACCTGCGCGCCGGCACGCTGACCAGGGCCGTGGAGTGGACCTCCCCGGCCGGCCACAGGGTCTTGATCAAGTCGGTCCGCATGGTCTCGCTCACCCAGCGGGCCATCGTCGCGATCAAGTACACGGTCACGCCGGTCAGCGAGCCGCTGCGCCTGGTCGTGATGTCCGAACTCGTCGCCAACGAGGAGGTGCCCCGGATCGCCGGCGATCCGCGCGCGGCCGCCGCCCTGGCGGCCCCCCTGGTGAGCGAGGAGCACATGGCGGTGGACCACGAGCACCCGCGTGCCGTGCTCGTGCATTCGACGCGGAGCAGCAAGCTGCGGATGGCGGCCGGGATGTGCCACGAGATCTCCGGCCCCGGGCGGATGTCGGTGACCTCGGAGGCGTTCCCCGACCTCGGGCGGCTGATGGTCGCCGCCGAGGTGGGCGCGGGCGAGGAACTGAGCCTGGTGAAGTACGTCGGCTACGGGTGGTCGAGCCTGCGGACGCGGCCGGCCCTGGTCGACCAGGTCTCGGGCGCGATCGCCGCCGCCGAGCTGACCGGCTGGGATGGGCTGCTCAGCGAGCAGCGGCAGTACCTGGACTCCTTCTGGGAGGGCGCGGACGTCGAGGTCGACGGCGATGTCGAGGTCCAGCTGGCCGTCCGGTTCGGGCTGTTCCACATCATGCAGGCCGGCGCGCGCGCCGAGAACCGGCCGATCCCGGCCAAGGGGCTGACCGGGACCGGGTACGACGGCCACACGTTCTGGGACACCGAGACGTTCGTGCTCCCGGTGCTCACCGCTACCCTGCCGTCCGCCGCGGCGGACGCGCTGCGCTGGCGGTACTCGGTGCTGCCGATAGCGCAGGCGCACGCCCGCGAGCTGGGCTTGGACGGCGCGGCGTTCCCCTGGCGGACGATCGCCGGCGAGGAGTGCTCGGGGTACTGGCCGGCCGGGACAGCCGCCTTCCACATCAACGCGGACATAGCCGCCGCTGCCGTGAAGTACGTGGACGCGACCGGCGACGAGGCGTTCGAGCGGGAAGTCGCCCTGCCGCTGCTCGTCGAGACGGCCCGGCTGTGGCGCTCCCTCGGCCAGCACGACGCCGCGGGAAAGTTCCGGATCGACGGGGTAACGGGACCGGACGAGTACAGCGCGGTCAAGGACAACAACCTGTACACGAACCTGATGGCGCAGCACAACCTCAGCTGCGCCGCCGACCTCGTGGGCAAGCTCCCCGACGCGGCGCGCGACCTCGGCGTGACCACGGAAGAGGCGGCGGCCTGGCGGGACGCCGCGACGGACATGTACATCCCCTACGACGAGCGCCTCGGCGTGCATCCGCAGCACGACGGCTTCACCCAGTACGCCCGGTGGGACTTCGCCGCCACCCCGGCGGATCACTACCCGCTGCTGCTGCACTACCCGTACTTCCAGCTCTACCGCAAGCAGGTCGTCAAGCAGGCGGACGTGGTGCTGGCGATGCAGCTGCGCGGCGACGCCTTCACGCCCGAGCAGAAGCTGCGGAACTTCGACTACTACGAGGCCCTGACCGTGCGGGACTCGTCGCTGTCCGCATGCACGCAGGCGGTCATGGCGGCGGAGGTCGGCCACTTGCAGCTCGCCTACGACTACCTCGCCGAAGCCGCGTTCATGGACCTGGAGGACCGCGAGCACAACACCAGGGACGGCCTGCACATCGCCTCGCTGGCGGGCGCCTGGACGGCGCTGATCGGCGGGTTCGGCGGGATGCGCTGGGGATCGGGCACCCTGTCGTTCAGTCCCAGGCTGCCGCCGGGGATCGCCGGGCTGGCGTTCCGGCTGCGCTACCGGGGGCGGATCGTGCACGTGGCGGCGCGCGGCGGCGTCGCCCGCTATTCGCTGCTGTCCGGTGACCCGTTGCCGATCACCCACCACGGGCAGCGGGTGACGCTCGGCCATGAGACGGTGACCTTGGACATCCCGGCGGTCGAGCCGCGGCCCAGCCCGTCTCAGCCGCCCGGCCGGGAGCCGATGGCCCGGCGCGGCCGGGTCGATGGGGTCGGTGGGTAGGCGGTGGGTAGGCGGTGGGTAGGCGCGATCGCCCCTCCCGGCGGGCTTTTGCCCGATTGCGTCTTTCGCGGCGTTATGCCTGCCGCTGATTCCGGCCGCCCGGCCCGCCGTATGAGGCTGGTGGCCCGCCGGCCTCATCGTGTGAGGCAGGCGGGCCAGCGACTTCAAACCCGCCGCCGCGGCAAGGGCGCGGTAAGCCATATGACGCACGCAGCCCCGGCGCATTAAAGCACGCTCCGCCGACATTCCGCCGGACTTATCCACAGCGGCGCGGTTTCTTAAGGTTTTCCCCACAACTGGGACTTGGCTGATGCGCGGCGTTGCCGCGCCGCGTCATCGTCATCGCGTGAGGTGATGGCGATGCACGCTAAGGACATACTCGGCCGGGATGGCGAGCAGGCCGCGGTCAATTACCTAAAGGGCTGCGGTTTCCGGATTCTCGACCGCAACTGGCGATGCGCTGAAGGCGAGATCGACATCGTCGCGGTGGACCGGCACACGTTCGTCGTCTGCGAGGTGAAGACCCGTTCCGGGACGCGGTACGGCACGCCGCTAGAGGCAGTCGGGCGGGCGAAGCGCGCCAGGCTGCGGCGGCTGGCGGTCCGCTGGCTGACCGCGCACGGCGTCCGGTTCGACCAGATACGCATCGACGTCGTGGGCTTGCTGTACGAGGGCACCGGCGGGTTCACGATAGAGCACGTGCGGGGGGTGGGGTGAATGGCCCTGGCCCGCACGCGCTCGGTCGCGCTTGTCGGCGTCGAAGGCCACCTCATCGAGGTTGAGGCGGATATCGCTAACGGCCTGCCGGCGACGATCCTGGTCGGCCTGCCGGATACCGCGCTGCGCGAGGCGCGGGACCGGATCCGCGCGGCGATCGTCAACAGCGGGGAGAACTGGCCGCAGGCGAAGATCACGGTCGGGCTGTCCCCGGCCAGCCTGCCCAAGCGGGGCAGCGGGTTCGACATGGCGATCGCCATCGCCATTCTGGCCGCCGCGGGTGCCCTGCCGCTGTCCTTGCCCGCGGGGAAGATGTTCCTGGCCGAGCTCGGGCTGGACGGGCGGCTGCGCCCGGTGCCAGGCGTGCTGCCCGCGGTCGTCGCGGCCGATGAGTCCGGCGTGGATACGGTCGTCGTGGCGGCCGAGAACGAGGCGGAGGCCAGGCTGGTGCCGGGAGTCCGTGTGGTGGCGGCGGCCAGCCTGGCGGAAGTGGCCATCTGGCTGCGCGGCGGCCCGGCTCCGGCCCCGCCGCCCGCCCCGGTGCCGCGGCGGTCGGCAGCCAAGCGGCCGAAGGCGCGGAAGCTGGACCTCGCGGAGGTCCTCGGCCAGTCCGAGGCGCGGATGGCCGCCGAAATCTGCGCCGCGGGCGGCCACAACCTGTCGCTGCTCGGCCCGCCCGGGGCGGGCAAGACCATGCTGGCAGAGCGACTCCCGACCATCCTCCCCGGACTTGAGCCGGCGGCCGCGCTGGAGGTCACCTCCATTCATTCGGTCGCCGGGACGCTGCCGCCGGGGGCCGGCCTGCTGACGCGGCCTCCCTTCTGCGCCCCGCACCACACCGCCAGCAAGGCCGCCATCGTGGGCGGCGGCAGCGGGATCATCCGGCCCGGGGCCGCGTCACTGGCGCACCGCGGCGTGCTCTTCCTCGACGAGGCCCCCGAATTCCAAAGGGACGTCCTGGACGCGCTCCGGCAACCACTCGAGGCGGGGGAGGTGGTGATCGCGCGCTCCGGGATGACCGCCAGGTTCCCGGCGAGGTTCACCTTGGTTCTGGCGGCCAACCCGTGCCCGTGCGCCAAGGCGGCGTCGGGGGGAGCGGGCTGTGAGTGCAGCCCGGCCGCCAGGCGCAGGTACCTTGGCCGGCTGTCCGGCCCGCTGCTAGACCGGGTGGACGTAAAGGTACGGCTGCAACCGGTCAACAGGCAGGAGATGCTCTACGACCGCAAGTTCGCCGAGACCAGCGCGGTCGTGGCGCAGCGGGTCGCGGCGGCGCGGATGCGTGCCGCGCACCGGCTGCGCGGCACGCCCTGGCGGCTTAACGCCGAGATCCCCGGCGCGGAACTGCGCCGCTCGTTCCCGCCGGAGCCCGGCGCGCTGCGGTCGCTGGACCGCGCGATGGAACTCGGCCAGGTAAGCGCACGAGGGGCGGACAAGGTCGTGCGGGTGGCATGGAGCGTCGCCGACCTGGCCGGGAAGGCGCGACCGGGGCCTGGTGAGGTCGAGTTCGCGATCGGCCTGTGGCTGGGGGTGCCCCGATGACCGCGACGCTTGACGCGGAGACGTACGCGCGGGCGGCGCTGACCTATCTCGCCGAGCCGGGCGATGTCCGGCTGGGCGCCGTGATACGGGCCTGCGGGGCGGTGCGGACGCTGGAGGCCATCAAGGCCGGCGGCTTTCCCGGCGCCGGACGGGGCTTCTCCGGCACCGCCCGGAGCGCCGCCGTCGCGGCTTCCCGGGCCATGCGGCGATGGCAGGTGCGGCTGGCGCAGCTGCCCGAACCACGCGAGGTAGCCGGACTCTGCCGGGCCGGGATCCGGCTGGTCTGCCCCGGCGATCCGGAGTGGCCGGGACAACTGGCGGACCTAGGCGACGCGCAGCCGTACGCGCTGTGGCTGCGCGGCAACGCCGACCTGCGGTTCAACTGCCTGCGCTCGGTGGCGATCGTCGGGTCGCGGGCGGCGACCGCATACGGGGCCTACGTCGCCTCCGAGTTCGCCGCCTCGGTCGCCGCGCGCGGCTGGGCGGTGGTTTCGGGGGGCGCCTACGGCGTCGACGCCGCCGCGCACCGTGGCGCGCTCGGCGCCGACGGCGTGACGGTCGCGGTCCTGGCGTGCGGGGTGGACGTGCCCTACCCGGCAGGCCACAAAGACCTGCTGGACGCGATCGCCGCGCAGGGCGTCATCGTCAGCGAATGGCCACCCGGCTGGAACGCCACCAGGCTGCGGTTCCTCGTCCGCAACAGGGTGATCGCCGCGCTCGCCACCGGGACGCTGGTAGTCGAGGCCGGGCAGCGCAGCGGGGCGCTGAACTCCGCGCGGCACGCGAGGGACCTGAACCGGCGGCTGATGGCGGTGCCCGGCCCGGTCACTTCGGACCTGTCCGCCGGCTGCCATCACATCATCAGGGAGTGGCAGGGCATGCTGGTCACCAGCGCGGCGGAGGTAATCGAGCACCTGTCCCCCGTCGGCGCGGCGCGGCCGGAACCGCCGCCGGGGCGGCCGGAACCGCCGCCGGGGCAGGGCGGGCAAGCCGGGCGCGTGACGGCAGGGGCCAGCGGGCGCGCGGCAGCGGTGCTCGACCGCGACCAGCTCACCCCGGAGGCGGCCGCGGTCCTGGACGCACTGCCGGCGCGCGGCGGGATGGGAACGGCCAAGGTCGCGGTCAGGGCGGGGCTGGACCCCGCCACCGTGCTCCGCTGCCTCGGCATGCTCGCGGCGACCGGTTTCGTCGAACGGTGCGACGAGGGCTGGCGTCTCCGCCGGACCTTACGGCGTGCAACAGCCCGGTAAAACCTTGGCGAGGTTGTTCCCCGCCAGGCCGCGCCAGTGCACACTTTGCCCATGGCTATGCCACAGGCGCGTGTCGCCGACGCGGACGGCCCGACGCCGACTAACAGCCCCACGCCGGCCGACGGCCCCACGCCGGCCGACGGCCCGCCGCAGGCCCCGGAACAGTCTTCCAGACAAGCACTGCCGTCAGCGCTGCGCACCGCGCTGGCGGAGTTCGGCCGGCACCTCGACGCGGAGCGCGCTCTCTCCCGCCATACCATCCGCGCCTATCACGGCGATATTCAGTCGCTGTTCGAATACGCGTGCCGTCACGGGATCGAAGAGCCTGCCGCGCTGAACCTGACCACCCTGCGCGGCTGGCTGGCCAGCCAGCACCAGGCCGGGGCTGCCAGGGCGACGCTGGCGCGGCGCGGCGCGGCGGCGCGGGCGTTCACCGCTTTCGCGCACCGTCGAGGCTGGCTCGCGGCCGACCCAGGGCCGCAGCTCGGCATGCCGAAGGCCCACCGTGTCCTGCCGCAGGTGCTGCGCAGGGAGGAGATGGACGTGGTCTTGACGGCCTGCGAGAACCGGGCGCTGCGGGACTTCGCCGCCGGGCAGCGGACAACGGCGGCGCTGGCCATGCGTGACGCCGCCGTGCTCGAGCTGCTGTACGCGTCCGCGATCCGGGTGAGCGAGCTGTGCGACCTGGATGTCGGCACGCTTGACCAGGCCCGGCGGACCGTGCGCGTGCTAGGCAAGGGACGGAAGGAACGTGTCGTTCCGGTCGGCGTGCCCGCCGTGCGAGCGGTGACCAGGTGGGAGGAGCTCGGGCGCCCGGTGCTGGCCAACGTCCGCAGCGGTGCCGCCCTTTTCCTGGGCGCACGCGGCGGCCGCATCGATCCGCGGACGGCGCGGCGGATAGTGCACGCACGCCTGCGCGACGCGGACCTCGCCGCGTCGGGGGCAGCAGCGGGCGTCAGCGTGCGGGACGCCAGCCCGCACGCGATCCGGCACACAGCCGCCACCCACCTGCTAGAAGGGGGGGCGGACCTGCGCAGCGTCCAGGAAATCCTCGGGCATGCTTCGCCGGCTACCACTCAGATTTACACGCATGTCTCCGCCGAACGGCTGAAAGCGAGCTACCGTCAGGCGCACCCCCGCGCGTAGCGGCGGCGCGGGCGCCCGCGCACCGGGGCCGGCACCCGCGCCAAGCCCCGGCCCCACGGCTGCGCCGGACTTCAAGTAGTCTTAACTATGGTCGCTTCAACGGCACGCCGCATGACGCGCGAAGCGGCCGCAATTCGCGTGCCCGTGTATCCGCACGACCCCGGTAACCCGAGGACCCGTGGTGACGCAGCAAGTGAACGTCACGAGGGCTTGCGGGGGACCGGGGAACGCGGAACGCGCCACTCGGTCCGCCGGCCGCAGGCCGGCTGCACGGTGCGGACAAGCAAGCGGGCACCAGGAAGTAACCGAGCCGCACGCGGCCCGCTAAGCCGCGCGCATGTAAGGAAGGACCGCAGCGATGGCCCCGGTCGTCACCATGAAGCAGCTCCTGGAGAGCGGCGTTCACTTCGGCCACCAGACCAGGCGCTGGAACCCGAAGATGAAGCGCTTCATCTTCACCGAGCGCAACGGCATCTACATCATCGACCTGCAACAGTCGCTGGACTACATCGACCGGGCGTATGAGTTCGTCAGGGAGACGGTCGCGCACGGCGGCACGGTCCTGTACGTCGGGACCAAGAAGCAGGCTCAGGAGGCGATCGCTGAACAGGCACGCCGCGTCGGCATGCCGTACGTGAACCAGCGCTGGCTGGGCGGCATGCTCACGAACTTCTCCACGGTCTTCAAGCGGCTACAGCGGCTGAAGGAACTCGAGGAGATCGACTTCAACGACGTGGCCGGCTCCGGCATGACCAAGAAGGAGCTGCTGCACCTCAAGCGCGAGCGCGACAAGCTGGAGCGGACCCTCGGCGGTATCCGGGACATGTCGCGGATCCCGAGCGCGATCTGGGTGGTGGACACCAAGAAGGAGCACATCGCGGTCAGCGAGGCGCGCAAGCTCGGCATCCCGGTCGTCGCCATCCTGGACACGAACTGCGACCCGGACGAGGTGAACTACCCGATCCCGGGTAACGACGATGCGATCCGCAGCGTCGCGCTGCTCACCCGCGTGGTCGCAGACGCGGTGGCGGAGGGCCTCATCGCGCGGGCCGGCGCGGCGGACGGCGACGAGAAGCCGACCGATGACCAGTTCTCCAGCGAAGAGCCGCTGCCGGAGTGGGAGCGGGACCTGCTTGAGGGCAACACCGCCCTGGGCGCCGGCACCGCCCTGGGCGCCGGCACCGCCCCGGGCGCCGGCACCGCCCCGGGCGGCGGCACCGCCCCGGGGGCTGGTCCCGCCCCGGCCGCCGACGCCGCCCCAGCGGAGGCGGCGGGGACGGCGGAGGTCCCCGGTGACATGGTGAGCGCCAGCGGGGGAGTGACCGCCGAAGCGCTGGCCGAGGCTGAGGCCGACTCCGACGAAGAGTGACCGTCGGCGGCAACAGGCGGCAACAGGCGACCAGAACAGACGTGACGACTGACGAGCGAGGAACCACGACATGGCGAATTTCTCCGCCGCTGATGTAAAGCGGCTGCGCGAGCAGACCGGCGCGGGAATGATGGACTGCAAGAACGCCCTCGCGGAGGCCGAGGGCGACTTCGAGCAGGCTGTCGAGATCCTCCGCCTCAAGGGCGTCAAGGACGCGGGCAAGCGCGCCGCCCGGACCGCGGGCAACGGCCTGATCACCGCCGAGCTTGACGGCACCACCGAGGGCGTCATGGTCGAGCTGAACTGCGAGACCGACTTCGTGGCGAAGAACGAGCAGTTCCAGGAGCTGGCGGCCAAGATCGCCAAGGCCGCTCTCGCCGGCAAGGTCGACGACCGCCTCGCCCTCCTCACCACCGAGGTGGAAAGCGGCAAGACGGTCGAGCAGCTCATCGAGGAGGCCAGCGCCTCGATCAAGGAGAAGCTGGAACTCGGCCGCTACGCGCGCTTCGAGGGCGGCTACGTGGCCAGCTACCTGCACCGCTCCGACCGCGACCTGCCGCCGACCCTCGGCGTGCTCGTCCAGTTGGACAAGCCGAGCGAGGATGTGGCGAAGGACCTGGCGCAGCAGATCGCGGCGATGCGTCCGCAGTACGTCACCCGCGAGGAGGTGCCGGCCGACGTCACCGAGAAGGAGCGCCGGATCGCCGAGCAGATCACCCGCGAGGAGGGGAAGCCGGAACAGGCTATCCCGCGGATCGTCGAGGGCCGCCTGGGCGCCTTCTTCAAGGACGTCGTGCTCGTCGAGCAGGCGTTCGTGAAGGAGCCCAAGCAGACCGTCGCCCAGATCCTCAAGGGCGCCGGCGTGACCGTGCGGGGATTCGCCCGGTTCCAGGTCGGCCAGGCCTGAAACCGGCAGCATCCGATGCCTGACCGGGGGGCGCCGGAAAGCGGGCACTGCCACGGCGGCGGCGATCCAGCCTGGCGCCGCGTGGTAGTCAAGCTCTCCGGCGCCCTTTTCGCGGGAACCGAGCCGCTCGGCATCTCGCCCGACGTCGTGGCGCACCTCGCGGAAGAGATCGCCGCCGCGGTCGCCGTCGATGTCCAGGTCGCCGCCGTGGTCGGAGGCGGGAACATGTTCCGCGGCGCCGCGCTCGCCCAGCGCGGCATCGACCGGTCCCGTGCCGACTACATGGGCATGCTCAGCACGGTGATCAACGCCCTCGCGTTGCAGGACGCGCTTGAGCAGCGCGGTATCGACACCCGGGTGCAGACCGCGATCACGATGGGCCAGGTCGCGGAGCCGTATATTCCGCGACGGGCGATCAGGCACCTGGAGAAGGGCCGGGTGGTGATCTTCGGCGCGGGGCTGGGGGCGCCGTTCTTCTCCACGGACACCGCCGCGGCCCAGCGCGCCCTGGAGATCAAGGCCCAGGCGCTGCTGAAGGGGACGAGGGTGGACGGCGTCTACGACGCCGATCCCCGCCTCGATCCCGCCGCGACCAGGTTCAGCAAGCTCGACTATGGTGAGTACCTCAGCCGCGGGCTCAAGGTGATGGACGCGACGGCGGTCAGCCTGTGCCGAGACAACAAGCTTCCGGTGGTCGTGTTCGAACTGATGGAGCCGGGTAATGTGATGAGGGCCGTCCGCGGCGAGCCGATCGGCACTCTCGTGTGCGCACAGGAGCCGTAACGATGATCGATGACACCCTCCTCGAGGCCGAGGAGAAGATGGACAAGGCCGTCTCGGTCGCCAGGGAAGATTTCAGCAACATCCGCACCGGGCGTGTCCACCCGGGGATTTTCGCCAAGATAACCGCCGAATACTACGGCACCCAGACCCCGCTGAACCAGCTCGCTTCCTTCCACGTGCCAGAACCGCGCATGGTCATCGTGCAGCCGTTCGACAAGAACGCTCTCGGCGCGATCGAGAAGGCGATCAGGAACAGCGACCTCGGGGTGAACCCGTCCAACGACGGGGTGATCATCCGGGTGGTCTTCCCCGAGCTGACCGAGGAACGCCGGCGGGAGTACATCAAGGCCGCCCGTGCCAAGGCCGAGGAAAGCCGCGTCTCCATCCGGAACATCCGGCGCCACGCCAAGGACGCGCTGGACAAGCTGGTGAAAAACGGCGAGGCCGGCGAGGACGAGGTGCGCCGGGCGGAGCGCGACCTCCAGGAGCTCACCGACACCTACATCGCGCAGGTCGACGAGATGCTCAAGCACAAGGAAGCCGAGCTTCTCGAGGTGTGAGCACCACCGGCGCCACGCCTGACGACGTAAAGCCCAAGGGCATCAGGACCGGTCGTAACCTGCCCGCCGCGGTCGCAGTGGGAGCGGTCCTGGGCGGCATCGCGCTCCTCACCCTGCTGACCGTCAAGGCGACGTTCCTGCTCTACATGGGCGCAGCGCTGGCCGTCGCCCTGCACGAACTCAGAACCGCCCTCAAGGCCCGTGAGATCCGCGTCCCGGTGATCCCGGTCGCGCTCGGCGGCGCCGCGATGGTGACGTGCGCCTACTGGGCCGCGGGCGGTGCCGTCGCCGCGGCGTTCGCGCTGACGGTGGTCGCCGTCCTCGCCTGGCGCTTGTCCGGCGGTACGGAAGGCTACGTCAAGGACGTCAGCGCGGGCATCTTCGCCGCCGCCTACCTGCCGCTGCTCGGCTCGACGGTCGCCGCGACGCTGGCCCCGCCCGACGGCGGGAGGCGGGTCCTCGCGTTCATTATCCTCACCGTATGCAGCGATATCGGCGGATATTTCGCCGGCATCACGCTCGGCCGGGTCGGCGCGCACAAGCTAGCCCCCGTCATCAGCCCGAAGAAAACGTGGGAGGGCCTAGCCGGTTCCGCCCTCGCGAGCATCGTGGCCGGCGCCATCCTGCTGCCCGCCCTGCTGCACGGGCACTGGTGGCAGGGGGTCATCACCGGCGCGGCCGCCACCGCCGCCGCGGTCCTCGGCGATCTCGCCGAGTCCATGATCAAGCGCGACCTGAACATCAAGGACATGGGGTCCCTGCTCCCGGGCCACGGCGGCATCCTCGACCGCATCGACTCGCTGCTCGTCTGCGCCCCGGTGGTCTGGCTGCTGCTCGCCGTCTTCCTCCGCAGGTAGCCGCCCGTCTTCTCGCAGGCAGCCGCCCGTCTTCCTCCGCAGGCAGCCGCCCGTCTTCCTCCGCAGGAAGCCGCCCGTCTTCCTCCGCAGGAAGCCGCCCGCGCCGCTTTCCCCGCCCCGCCCGCGACTGTTCTTTTTTTATCCCGAACGGGCCCGGCTTGCTCCCGGCAGTCCCTTTCTCGTTCCCCGGCACACCAGACAGCGGGGTTCACGGGCGATGGCAGATGACCGTTTTCGCCTCCGGTAAGCCGGATATCGCTCCCTGTCCATTCCCTAATCCGGTAGCGCAGAGTCATCTGCCCTGGCGCGGCCGCCGAATGTTTAATGAGCCGGTTTTGCGGGACTTCAGAGCTGGAAATCGGTTCGGATTCCGGAACGGAGTCGAGGAACATGTCGGCACGGTGGATTTGGCGTCTGATCGTCCTCGCGTACATCGTCATCGGTTGCGTGGTCGCCTGGGACCACGGCTACCTCGGCCTGGCGTGGCTGCGGGCAGTCGCCAGCGCGGTACTCGCGATTCTCCTGTGGTGGCTCGTCCCGCTGGGCGTTAACCTCCACATTCACGGATAGCTGTGTCGGCCCCCGGGGGCTTCGCCCCCGGGGGGCCGATGGGGGCTGCCCGTCCCCCATGCCCCCTGGCCCTAGGCCCCAATGCCGTTCAGCCTCTTACGGTCATCATCCCCTGCGCCACAGGAGCCGCTTGTATCACGGCCGCATCCGCCAGGCGGCCGGTGTCCGGCCTTGGCCAGCCGCGCGAACCGAAAAATCCTTCATGAAGAAGAGAAAATTCGGAATAGGTGTAAAAAATTTACACGATCATGAATGGCGCCGCTGTGCCGCGCCCGCGCGATGGGATTCCGTCCGCTACCCTGCTGGCGGCCCGGCGATCCAGCTGCGGTGCCCCGCGGACAGGCGGCTGACCAGGGCCGCGGAGCCGTGTTCCTTCGCGAGCAGCCGCGACCGTTCGGAAATCGGGATAATCCAAAGCCATCGCACCGGGTCATTGTCAACCGAGAAACCGGACAGGTCCGGGACTGGCGGCCCGTCGAGGGCAGACGGGTTCTCAAGCAGCAGCACCCCCTCATACCCCCCGCCGAGCGGGAAGGTCGACGGCCGGTCGTACCAGCGGACGCTGTGCCCGGTACCGAACCAGGTCACGGCGCGCCACGGGTAACCCGCCAGCCACAGGAAAACCAGCGCGGCCTGCTCGGGCGGCAGCGTAGTCGCCACCGCGAGCTCGATCCGCGAGTACTCGGCGGAGTCCTCGACGACCTGCTCGACGACGGGCATCCGCTGCGCGCTCATCCCGACGGTGGACAGAACGGTATAGGGCCGGCCGGCCGCGGGCGGGCGCTCGGAGATCCCGATCGCCGGGCGCCCGCCGGGAGCGCCGTCCCAGTAGTGTCCGCCCGGACCGAGCCGCGAGGTGAGGTGCGCGAGCACCGCCTGCTGGAAGTAGCCCCAGCCCGCCGCGGAGTCGCGCCACTGCCAGAACCGGCCGGCGTTTTCCGCCCGGGGGGCGAGCAGGTCGATGGCATCGTCGAGCGGCCAGGCGAACGGCGTCTGGCCGGTCACGTCCCTGCTGTAGCCCGGCATGCCGCTCTTGGCATCGGACCAGCCGGGGATGACCGCGAGCAGGGCGCCGTGTTCGAGCAGCGCCACGCCGTCGCCTTCCTCGAACCACAGCGCCTGCAGCGTGGCCGGGTCCAGCGGCGGCCTGCCGCGGGGATGGCGGGTGCGGTCGGCGGGCATAAGCGGCGCCTGCCCGGCGTTGAGCCTGGCGAGGTCGGTGGTGCGCGGTGCCGGCACGTGGTTGGCTATCCAGGTGGCGGCGATCACCGTCGTGTCGTCGTGCAGGTACGCGGCCGTGGTGGCGCCGTCGAACTCGACCGTGAGCCGTCGGCTTCCGTACGGGCTCACGCTCTCCAGCAGCGTGACGGCCTGCGGGAACGACTCGTGTCCTGACGCCATTGCTGCCATATTATAAATATGGCCTGCTTTGCCCTCCGTAATCAAGCAAATGCGTTCAGGTAATATCGGTAGGTCATCCCCCCTTTACGAGGGCCCGGGGGCGTCCCGGGCCAGCAGAGTCCAGAACGGAGCCGTCGTGTCTCGTCCTCCCCGCCATCTCGCCGACCTTGAGCTGGCGGAGCGACGGCAGGCTGTGGCCGAGCTGGGCGAGCGCGGGTTCCGCGCGGATCAGCTGTCCCGGCACTACTTCGGCAGGTACACCGACTCGCCGGAGGACATGACCGACCTCCCCGCCGCGGTGCGCGCGGCGCTCGCCGGCGAGCTGCTGCCGCCGCTGCTCACCGAGGAGCGCGTGCTGGCCTGCGACAAGGGCGCGACGCGCAAGACGCTGTGGCGCCTGTTCGACGGGGCGTTCGTCGAGTCCGTGCTGATGAAGTACCCCGACCGGGTGACCATGTGCGTCTCCTCGCAGGCCGGGTGCGGGATGGGCTGCCCGTTCTGCGCGACGGGGCAGGCCGGGCTGACCCGCAATCTGTCCACCGCCGAGATCGTCGCCCAGGTTGTCGCCGGCGAGCGCGCCCTCCAGGCGGCCGGCCCCGCGAGCCCCAGGACCCGCTCCGGCCCCGCACGTGTCTCCAACGTCGTCTTCATGGGCATGGGGGAGCCCCTGGCCAACTACCGCAACGTCGTCGCCGCGGTCCGCCGCCTGACCGACCCGGTGCCCAGCGGGCTCGGCATCTCGCAGCGGTCGGTGACCGTGTCCACCGTCGGCCTGGTCCCGGCGATCCGCCGCCTGGCGGCGGAGAAACTGTCGGTGACGCTCGCGGTGTCGCTGCACGCCCCCGACGACGCGGCACGCGACGAACTGGTGCCGGTGAACCGCCGCTGGAAGGTCGCGGAGGTGCTGTCCGCCGCCTGGGACTACGCGGCCGCCACCGGGCGGCGCGTCTCCATCGAGTACGCCCTGATCAGGGACGTCAACGATCAGCCGTGGCGGGCTGACCTGCTGGGCTCGCTGCTAGCCGGGCACCTGGCGCACGTGAACCTGATCCCGCTGAACCCCACCCCCGGGTCAAAGTGGACTGCTTCGCGGCCCGGCGTGCAGGAGGAGTTCGTCCGCCGCGTCGCCGCGCACGGCGTCGCGGTGACCGTGCGCGACACCCGCGGCCGGGAAATCGACGGTGCCTGCGGCCAGCTGGCCGCCCGGGCCGTCCCGTCCCCCGACGTCCCGGCTCGCGCCGGCTAAGCCCGTGCCGTCCCGGCTCGCGCCGGCCAAGCCCGCGCCGGCCGCGCCGCTTATGCGGCTCTCCGCCTGACAGCACCCGCGTCCCATGAGGTCTGGTGGCCCGCAAACCTCATCGTCCGGGCCGTGGGCACAGACCCCGCCGTGCGAAACGGTAGCGGGGAGGGCGCCGTGTCAGGAGAGAATGCCCTGGTGATGTGGAGTCGGGCCAAGGGGCGGATCCGGGACGCGCGGCGTGCGTTCATGTGGCGGGCCGTGCACTGGGGATGGCGGGAGTTCCAGCGTGCCGGGATGATAACCAGGGACACGCCCGCGGGGCGCGCCTTCCGGGAGTTCGGCCGGGGGTCGGTCATGACGTTTCCCGCGGGCGCGGTCTTCGGCGAGGAATGGATCACGGTAGGCCAGGGCACGCTGATCGGCGCGCTGGTCACGATCTCGGCCGGCATCGTGCCCGGACAGGACCTCGGCCCGGACCCGGTGCTGCGCATCGGCGACCGCTGCGTGATCGGCCGGGGCAGTCATATCGTGGCGCACCAGAGCATCGAGATCGGCGACGACGTCTGGACCGGGCCATATGTGTACATCACCGACCAGAACCACGGCTACGCCGATCCGGACACGCCGATCGGCCGCCAGCTTCCGGTGAACCGGCCGGTCAGGATCGGCGCGGGATCGTGGCTGGGCGCGGGTGCGATCGTGCTGCCGGGCGCCCAGATCGGGCGCAACGCGGTGATCGCGGCCGGCTCGGTGGTACGCGGCCAGATCCCTGATCGCTGCGTGGTAGCGGGCGTGCCGGCGAGGATCGTCCGCGAGCACACGAAGGCCGGCTGGATGCCCCCGCTCAAGGAGGCCGGCATCGTCGGCTAGCTGGCCGTGTCGCGCCGGAACGCGGCGTGGCCGCTACCGGCCGGCCCGAGGGCCTCCAGCGCGTCCCGGAGCCGGCCGATGCCGCGGTCCAGCTCCTCCAGGGCGGCGGCCAACGCGGCGTCGGTTTTCGCCGTCGGCAGGCTGGCCAGCCCCGCGGCGGCGGCCTCGACCGCTGCCAG
>DATGLH010000133.1:0-4870 GCA_035294225.1 Trebonia sp. | reverse complement strand
TGTTGGTCACCACGGCCTGGCAGTACGCCTGCAAGTGGGGCACGGGGGACGTGCCCGCGGGCGGGTGGTGGAAGAGGCTGCACAGCCGCGCGCTGTAGGGCTGGTTGCCCGGCGCGTTCTGCCGGTAGGACCGCATCAGCGCGACCCGGACCAGCGAGATGAACACCGCCGGGGGGTTGAGCGACAGCAGCTTGATCCCCCACTCCGGCACCTTCGCGGGCAGCGTGGTGACCATGTACATGACGCCGCAGAAGTACCGGGTGATCCGCAGGATGAACGGGATCAGCTCACTGACGTCCGCCATGGCGCCGCCGAGCCGGGCGACGATCAGCGCCGCCCCGACGTTGAACGCCGTCTGCAGCGCGATGACGGGGACCAGCAGGAACCAGTACCAGGTCAGCGGCTCCCCGCTGACCAGCATGATCGCGAACAGCACGATCATGCCGACCAGCATCTGCTGGAGCTCCACCAGCACGTAGGCCAGCGGCAGCGAGGCGCGCGGGAAATACAGGGCGCGGATCAGCTGGAGGTTGGCCCGCATGACGTTGGAGCCGGTGACGATCGACCGCTCGGTGAACGCGAACACGAACACGCCGGCGACCAGGAACGCCGGGTAGTTGTGCACGCCGCGCGCCGCCTGGAACAGCAGGCCGAAGATCAGGTAGTAAACCCCGGCGTTCAGCAGCGGCGTGAGCACCTGCCAGAGCTGGCCGAGCCGCGCCTCGGTGTACATCGACACGCTGCGCGCGGTGGCGTAGCCCCAGATGAAGTGCCGGCGCTGCCATAGCACGGCGAGGTAGCGCGGCAGCGGCGGGCGGGCACCCGACAGCCTCAGCCCGTGCTGCGCCGCCAGGTCGGCCAGCGGCTGGTCGGGCAGCCGGGGCGCTTCCGGCACCACGGCGACGCCTGCCTCCAGGCGCCCCGGGGCGCTCAGCTGTCCACGTTCGTCCACGGCGCAGAAGTCTATTGGACGGCTGAGCGAAACCGCGCATGCAACTACCCCCCGGAGTCAGCCGCTTCCGTTCGGGATCAAGGTGTCACAGACCGGACTCCCCGGTCCGGACCAGGATCCTGCGGCATTCCTCGCAGCGCACCACCTCGTCGGGCGCGGCGGCGCGGATCGCGTTCAGGTCGCCCGTGCTCAGCGCGACGTGGCAGCCCTCGCACCTGCCGCGGCGCAGCATCGCGGCGCCGACCCCGCGCAGCTGCGCGCGCAGCTTGTCGTAGAGGGCGAGCAGGTCCGCGGGCACGCCCGCGGCCACCGACGTGCGCGCCGAACCCGCCTTGGCCGCCTCTTCCTCGATCTCCGCCAGCGCCGCGTCCCGGCGCGCGGCCACGGCGGCCCGCTGTTCCTCAAGGCTGGCCCGCTCGGCGGCGGCCGCGTCCCGGCGCGCCGCGGCCGCCTCGCGCCGCTCCATGATCTCGAGCACGATCTCCTCGAGGTCGGACTGGCGGCGCCGCAGCGACGCCACCTCCGACTGCAGCGACTCAAGCTCGCGCGCGTTCGACACCTTGCCCGCGTCCAGCCGCTCCCGGTCCCTGTCGATGCGGACGCGGACCTGGTCCACGTCTCGTTCGGCCCGGGCCTGCTCGCGGTCCAGGTCGGACAGCTCGGTATCCGCGAGCGTGATCGTGTCCCTGACCTGGGTCAGGCGTGCGGTGAGCGCCTCCAGTTCCGCGGTTTCCGGCAAGGTCTGCCGCCGGTGATCGAGCCGTGCGAGCTCGGTGTCCAGGTCGGCCAGTTCGAGCAGCCGCAACTGCGCCTCGGGTGATGCCTTCACGAAGGCCTACGTTAGTCGCACCTGTGAGCGTTGTCGCATGGTAGACACTTCGCCATGGGGATCCCTCGGGTCAGCAGGCCCTATATGCCCGGATACGGCATCGCCGGGCCTGAACAGGGAAGCGGGCTCCTGCACTGGTCCTGGGCGGCCGAACGGCTCACCGCGGCCAGGAACTACTGGGTGGTCAGCGTCTGGCCGGACGGACGCCCGCACACCATGCCGGTCTGGGGCATGTGGGACGACGCCGTGCTGTGGTTCACGACCGCGGCCGGCTCGCGCAAGGCGCGGAACCTGCGGGCCGATCCGCGGTGCTGCGTCTCCACGGAAGACGCGTCGGATCCGGTGATCATCGAGGGCGTCGCGCGGTTCGTGACCGACCCGGCGGTACTCCAGCGCGTCATCGACCTGATGAACGCCAAGTACCGCACCGGTCTCGGCGTCGACTTCCTCGACCCGGCGGCGAACGCGACGATCGGCGTGCGGCCGCAGCGCGTGTTCAGCATGCGGCACAGCGACTTCACCGGGTCTCCGACACGCTGGGTGTTCGATGACGAACGGTAATAACAGCGCAATTATTCTGAACGTCCGGCGGCGTCTCCCCGAAGGTAGCGTGGTTACGTGACGACGGCTGAGCGTGACGGACCGCGCCTGCATGACTGCCAGGGCTAGCCGGCTGGCCCGTGCCGGCCGAAGAGCGCTTCCGGGCCGCGCCATGGGCGCGGCGTGCGGCGTGCTCGCCGCCGCGGTGGCGATGGGTGTCGCGCAGCTGCTGGCCGGCCTGTCGGTCCCGCAGGCGTCGCCGGCCCTCGCCGTCGGGCAGGCCGCCATCGACCTGACGCCGCTGCCCGTCAAGGACTGGGCGACGGCCACGTTCGGCACCAGCGACAAGGCCGTGCTGCTCACCGGGGTCTTCGCCGTGGTGTTCCTGTACGCGGCGGCCCTCGGCGCGGCGGCGGTGCGCCGGCTGTCGCGGGGGCTGGCCGGGCTGTGCGTTTTCGCGGCCCTCGGCGCGGCGGCGGCGCTGACCCGGCCGGGCGCGTCCGCGGCCTACGCGCTGCCGACGCTGGGCGGCGCGGCGGCCGGGGCGTTCGCGCTGTACCGGCTGGTGGCGGCGGCGCACCGGGCGGCGCAGGCGTCAGCGGCGGCGGCTTCGGCGGCGGAGCCGCTGCCGCCGATCGTGTTCGGGGCGCACGACCGCGCCGGGGACCTGGGCGGCGGGCCGCACGGCGGGGACCTGGACGGCGAGCCGCACGGCGGGGACCTGGACGGCGAGCTGCCCGCCCCTGGCCTGCCGGGAGCGGGCGTCCCGCCGCTGCGCCGGCCGCCGCGGCAGCCGCCGGCCCGCCGCGCGTTCCTCGCCACGGCGGGCGTCACGCTGGCCGCCGCCGCGGCCGGGGAGTTCGCCGGGCGGCAGCTGGCCACGCGGCGGAACGTGACCGCGGCCCGCTCGGCGATACGGTTCCCCAGGCCCGCGTTCCCGGCGCCGCCGCTGCCGCCCGGCGTCAACCTCCCGGTGCCCGGGATCAGCCCCTTCATCACGCCCAACGGCCAGTTCTACCGTGTCGACACCGCGCTGTTCGTCCCCCAGGTGGACCCGTCGGGCTGGCGGCTGCGGATCCACGGCATGGTGGCGCGGGAGATGGTGGTCACGTTCGACGAGCTGCTGCGGCGGCCGCTGATCGAGAACTACATGACCCTCTGCTGCGTGTCCAACCCGGTCGGCGGCCCGTACATCGGGAACGCCAAGTGGCTGGGCGCCTCCCTGGCGTCGCTGCTGCGCTCGGCCGGCGTGCGGCGCGGGGCCTCGCAGCTGCTGTGCACGTCGGTGGACGGCTTCACGTCGGGCACGCCGCTGTCGGTGGTCCTCGACGGACGAGACGCGCTGGTCGCGGTGGCGATGAACGGGGCCGCGCTGCCGGTCGAGCACGGGTTCCCCGCGCGGCTGGTGGTTCCCGGGCTGTACGGCTACGTCTCGGCGTGCAAGTGGGTGGTGGATATCGAGGTCACCACGTTCGAGGCGGCCATCCCGTACTGGGCGCAGCGCGGCTGGTCGCAGCAGGCGCCGGTCAAGACCGAGTCGCGGATCGACGTCCCGGCGCCCGGGTCGCGGGTCCGCGCGGGACGGGTGGCCGTGGCCGGCGTGGCCTGGGCGCAGCACAAGGGCATCGAGGCGGTCGAGGTCCGGGTCGACGGCGGGCAGTGGCACGAGGCGAGGCTGGCGGCGGTGCCGAACATCGACACCTGGCGGCAGTGGGTCTGGGAGTGGGACGCTTCGGCCGGCCCGCACCTGATCGAGGCCCGGGCGACCGACAAGACGGGCTACACCCAGACCGCGGTCCAGGCGCCAGTGGCCCCCAACGGGGCGAGCGGCTACCCGTCCTCGCAGATCACGGTGTATGAGTAGCGCCCGGTCACGGCGCACGGGCAGCGGCCGCCAGGCCGGGCCAGGCTCGCCGCCGGGCGCGCTGGCGCACGGAGCGGCCGCCGGGACGGAGGCTACGGGGCCGCCGGGACGGGAGCGGCCGCGGGACGGGTGCGGCCGCCGGGACGGGTGCGGCCGCCGGGACGGGTGCGGCCGCCGGGACGGGTGCCACGGGGCGCCGGGTGTCCCTGCGGGCGCGGCGCGCCGGATCCCGTGTTCCCGGATGAGTCCGCTCCGGTCCCTGGCGCCGCGTGAGCCGCATGTGTCACCAGCGCCCCGGCCGGGCAGCCACCGGTACGCCGTCGTCAGCCGCATGAACCGAAAAATACTTCCTCAAGAAAGAAAAATCGCTTATAGGTATGGAAATCTTTCGGGATCATGAACTGGCGCGCCAGACTGTCAAGTCAAGGTTCCGGCAATTAGCGCAAAACGGGCATCAGGCTATGCCCTGGCCCCCGCACGTCCCTGGCGCCTGGATCGCTCGAGGGCCGGTTCAGGGCAGTAGCCTGCCCCGGCACGGGAATGCCGGCACGGTGAGCGGCTCACCGGCACGGTGAGCGGCTTACGCACTCCGCTCGCTCCCGCGCGGTAGGGCTCGGACCGGGACAGGGCTCAGGCCGGGACAGGGCTCAGGCCGGGACAGGGCTCAGGCCGGGACAGGGCTCAG
>DATGLH010000132.1:0-16392 GCA_035294225.1 Trebonia sp. | reverse complement strand
GCGGTGTACCGGTACGGCCCGCCGCCCGGGCTCTTGGAGCCCGAGTACAGCCTGGCGGACAGCAGCCTGGTGTCCATCCACGCGATCCCCGCCCGCTGGGTGCCGCCCGGCGGTGTGAGCGTCGTCTCGTAGATCGCCGGCCCGCCGTCGACCGGACGCCCCGCGGCGCGCCAGGTTCCCTGCCCGGCGGACGCCGGCCCGGCGAACGGGATGAGGGCCGCGGGCGGCGGCAGCGGCGCCGTCGGCTGGCTGCCGGGCGGGGCGGGCGCGGGCACGCGGGCGGCGGCGGTGCGCGGAGAGCGCGCGGCGCGCGGCGCCGCACTCGCGGCGGCGTGACTCGCCGGGGCGGTCGCCGGGCTGCCCGCGCCGCACGACGTCAGCGCCGCGCACAGGCCCGCCAGCGCGCACAGGGATGCCGCCGCCCCCGGACGGCGGCGGCCCCGGACTCCGGTCACGCCTCCACGGTAAGGCACCGGCCGCCATCCGCGATGCCGAGCCGTCCCGCCGGAGGCGGCAGCCTGGTCAGCCGCCCAGCTCCGCCCGCAGCCGGACCGCCGCGGCGGACATCGCCGCCAGCTTGCCGAACGCCGTGTCGCGGGGGATGTACTTCATCCCGCAGTCGGGCGCCAGCACCAGCCGGGACGCGGGCACGAACGGCAGCGCCCGCCGTACCCGTTCCACCACGACCTCCGGTGTCTCGACAGCCGGGTCGGCGAGGTCGAGCACGCCGAGGATGATCGTCTTGCCGTCGAGCGCGCTCAGCACGGAGCAGTCGAGCCCGGACTGCGCCGTCTCGACGGAAATCTGGTCGGCGTCGCAGGCGGCGAGCTCAGGAAGGAACGAGTAGCCCTCGGGGCGTTCGTGGATGATCGCGGCGTAGCCGAAGCAGAGGTGCACCGCCGTCGTCCCGAGCCCGGTCACGCCCTCCAGCGCCCGGTTGATCACCTTGACGCCGTACTGCTGGGCCTCGGCCGGGCGGGCCTGCAGGTACGGCTCGTCCAGCTGGACGATGTCCGCCCCGGCCGCGAAGAGATCCCGGATCTCCTCGTTAACCGCCTCGGCGTAGCCGAACGCCAGCGCTTCCCTGCTCCCGTAGTAGTCGTCCTGCGCCTGCTGCGCCATGGTGAACGGCCCCGGCACCGTGATCTTGACGGCCCGCGAGGTGTGGGCGCGCAGGAACTTCACGTCCTCCGCCTCTACCGGGTGCTTGCGCCGTATCGGGCCGACGACGCGGGGCACCGGGTTCGGGTGACCGCTGCGGTCGAGCGCGGTGCCGGGGTTGTCGATGTCCACCCCGTCCAGCGCCGTCGCGAACCGGTTCGAGTAGCTTTCCCGGCAGATCTCGCCGTCGGTGATGATGTCGAGTCCCGCGTCTTCCTGGGCGCGGATCGCCAGCAGGGTGGCGTCTCGCTGGGCCTGCTCAAGGAACTCCGGTGCGACGCGCCACAGTTCGCGCGCGCGTACCCGCGGCGGAAACCGCCCGGCCAGCCGTTCCCTGTCGATCAGCCAGTCGGGCTGCGGATAGCTTCCAACCAGTGACGTAGGCAGCAACATGCCATGCACGTTACGCCGGAAGATCGGTTGTGTATACGCCTATCGGACAAGTGTCCGCGCGCCGCCACGGCGCTCAGCGCCTCATTGCAGGATGTTGACCGCCCGGGCCACCACCAGCGCGACGGTCACGATCGAGATGAGCGATTGCGCGGTCATCGCCATCTTCGCCCACCGGGAGAGCGGCATCACGTCGGTCGGGCTGAACGCGGCGGCGTTCGTGAACGCGAGGTAGAGGTAATCGGTGAACGTCGGCTCCCATTCCGGCGAGACTAGCTCCGGCGGACTGACCATCTGGACGAACTGGAAGTCCGGGTACGGTTTGGTGGCGAGGGCGCGGGCCACGGGACCGCCACGGTCGAACTCCCAGTACCACAGGGCGAAGGCGACCACGTTCGTCAGCCAGACCGCGCCGCCGGTGATCAGCAGCTGCCCGGCGTCCCAGTGCTGGCGGCCATCCACCAGGCCGACGGCCAGCCGCTCCACCGTCCACGCGTTGGCGAAGCTGAGCAGCGCCGCCAGCGTGAGGCTGAGCATCCGGAGCATCCGGGACTCGCGGTCGATCCGGTGCGGGTTCGCCGCGACCAGGGTGACAAGCAGCAGTCCCTGGAGCGCGGGCAGGACCCACACCGGGCGCAGCAGCACGAGCCGGCCTGGCACCGCGATCTGCAGCGCGATGGCTACCGTCACGCACAGGGTGACCTGCCACCGTGCCTCGCCTCTCGTGCGGCGGCGCCAGGCGGGCGCCTGATGCGGCTGATGCCGTGCTCCGGCGCGCTCGTGCAGCCACGAGCCGGCATGGCTGCCCTCCGCCAGGCTATGCGTGACCGCGCGCTGGAGCTCGTCGATCCGCTCGTGCAGCGACCGGATCCCCTCGATGACATGCGCGCCGCCCGGAGGCGCAGCCTGACCGTCCCGCGGCTCAGCTTGCGGCCCGGTGCGCGCGTCGTCGCCGATCCCAGACACAGCACCAGTCTGGCCGGCGTGTCAACCTAATGCGGTATCCCCGACACGAGATCGCCGACACGAGCCAGCGCCTCGCCGGCTGCGACGCGCGACGGGCTGCCGGCCGATGCCTCCAGCCGGTCGGCCAGCCGGTAGAGCGCGTACAGGCCGTGCACGCCAGCCCAGCGGGCCGGCTCTGGCTCCCACGCACGGCTGCGGTGCCCCACCCACGGCAGGGACGTCAGCGGCGACGTCTCGCCGAGCACCAGGTCGGCCAGCGTACGGCCGGCCAGGTTGGCGGCGGCGACGCCGTGCCCGGTGTAGCCGCCGGCCCAGCCGAGGCCGGACGCGGCATCGTAGCCGACCGAGGCGCACCAGTCGCGGGGCACGCCAAGGACCCCGCACCAGGCGTGCTCGAGCCGGGCCGGGGCGGCGGCGGGGAACATGCGCCGCACGATCTCGCCGAGGTCGGCAGCCGTCCGCGGATCCGTCACCCCGCGGTGGTCCACACCGGAACCGAACCGGTATGGCACGCCGCGCCCGCCGAGCGCGATCCGCCCGTCAGCGGTCCGCTGCGCGTACATGTAGGCGTGCGCCTCGTCGGACAGCGTCTCGAAGCCGTCCCACCCGATCTCCTTCCACGCCGGATCGGGCAGCGGCTCGGTCACCACCATGGAGCTGTTCATCGGCAGCAGGGCGCGCCGCGCGCCCGGCAGCATGGCGGTGAACCCCTCGGTGCAGCGCAGCACGGACCGCGCCCGCACGTCGCCGAAGACGGTCTCCGCGACCGCCCCGGCGGAGCGGCCGGAATCCCCGCGGCCGGGGCGGATCGCCGTCACCGGCGTCGCTTCGTAGATGTCGGCGCCCCGCCGCTCCACCGCGGCGGCAAGCCCCGCGACAAGCGCAGCCGGCTGCACCCGTGCGCTCGCCGGGGCATACAGGCCGCCGAGGGCGCCGGCCACATTGATCCGCTCCCGGACCTCGTCCCGGGACAAGAACATGTAGACGTCGTCCCCGTCTCCCCAGGCGCGCAGGCGCGCGAGGCCGGCGCGCAGCCGGGCGAGCTGCGACGGCGTCGTCGCCACGGACAGCCGGCCGCCCTTTACGAAGTCGGCGGCGATCGACTCGGCCGCGCATACCCGGCCGACCTCATCCACGGTGTCCCGCAGCGCCGCCTCCAGGTCACGCACCCCGGCAGCCCCCCGGGGGCCGCGGGCGTAACGAGCGCGGTCCCCGGGGAGTTCGGCGGTCACCCAGCCGCCGTTGCGCCCCGACGCCCCGTACCCGGCGAAAGCCGCCTCGAGAACGATGACACGCGAGTGCGGGCTGCGCTCCTTGAGGTAGTACGCCGTCCACAGGCCGGTGTAGCCGCCGCCCACGATGCAGACATCGGCTTCGGCCGGCCCGGGCAGCGACGGGCGGCGGGGCGGGAAGCCGCCGAGCGCCCGCCACCAGTAGGAGACTTCACCATTGCGCATGGTCGGACCGTACCTCAGCGGCCCCCTCGCGAGCACTCCCCGCGAGCCGGAGGGCGCGCCGCCGTCTGGACCGAGGGGCGAGGAGCGCGGCAACGAGCGACGAGGGAAGACGGCGCGTACAAGCGTCCCGGAGGCGAGCGGGACAAGCAGGGCATGAACCGCGTCAGTACCGGGAAGTTCTCAGATGGCGCGGGACACCCCCGGGCCGGCCGGTGAGCGGAATCCGCAGGGTAGCGTCTAATTATGCGGCTTGGGGTCCTTGACGTCGGATCAAACACGGTCCACTTCCTCGTGGTCGACGCCTATCCCGGGGCGCGCCCGCTGCCGGCGTTCTCGCACAAGGCCGAACTACGGCTCGCCGCGCACCTGGAGCCGGGCAACAAGCTGCCGGAGGACGTGGAGAAGCGGCTCACCTCGGTCGTTTCCGAGGCGATGCGGATCGCGGAGGACAAGGGCGTCGAGGAGATCATCGCCTTCGCCACGTCCGCGGTCCGCGACGCGGCCAACGGCGACGACGTGCTCGCCCGGGTCCAGAAGCGGACCGGGGCCCGCATCAAGGTCCTGTCCGGCGAGCACGAGGCGCGGCTGACATTCCTGGCGGCACGGCGCTGGTTCGGCTGGTCGTCGGGGCGGCTGCTGGTCATCGACATCGGCGGCGGCTCGCTCGAGGTCGCCGCGGGCCCGGACGAGGAACCGGAGGCGGCGATGTCGCTTCCGCTCGGCGCCGGGCGCCTCACCCGGGACTGGCTGAGCGCCGATCCGCCGCCGCCGGAAGAGGTGCGCGCCATGCGCAAGTATGTGCGGGCCGAGATCGCCCGCGAGGCCGGCAACCTGCTCCGCGGCGGTCCCGCCGACCACGCGGTCGGCACGTCGAAGACGTTCCGCCAGCTTGCCAGGATCGCGGGCGCGGCGCCGTCGAGCGAGGGCTTCTATGTGAAGCGGTTCCTCAAGCACGCCGACGTGGTCGTATGGGCCGAGCGGCTCGCCGCGATGGACCGGGCTGAGCGCGCCCGGCTGCCCGGGGTCTCCGAAGGCCGGGCGGAGCAGATGACGGCCGGCGCCATCATCGCGGACGCGATAATGGACCTGATGGGCGTCGCCCAGATTGAGATCTGCCCGTGGGCGCTGCGAGAAGGCGTGATCCTCAAGCGGCTGGACACGCTCACGTAGCGGCTGACCGGGGAGAGGAGCCGCGGTACGTTCGGGCTATCTCAAGGACGCCGCACCGCCGGCAGCCCGCGGCCGTCGCCGACGGCGCCACCGGGAAATCCCGGCGACGCCGTCGGGAGTGCCGCTGCCACCGCCTTACCGCCGGAGGCGGATACCCTCGGTCGGCTCGTCGGGGTCGGTGAGCCCGGGCCGGCCGTGGTCCCGCATCACGTCGCGGTCGGCGAGGCCGTCGCCGAACCCGGAAACCGGTGCGGAAGCGCCCGGCACCGGGCCGGGCCGTGGCGACCCGGCAGGCATCGGCAGCGGCTGTCGCGGCGCGCTCTCCGCTGTGGTGGCGCCGAGCCTGCCCGCGCCGCCGGACATGGCGGGGGGCGCCGGCGTGGCGCCCGGCCGTTCGTGCTGGGGCGGCCGGCCGTCGGCGCCGCCGCGCGGCGGCGCCGCGGCACCGGTGGCAAGGGTCTCCGGCGCCGGCGGTGCCAGCAGGGAGAGATCCATATCCGGGGCAGGGTGCTTGTCGCCGGCCGCCGCGGCGGTGTCGGCGGCGTCGGTGCCGGCGGCGTCGGCGGCTTCGGCGAGGCTGATCGCCTTGGTGACCGACTGGTTGACCTCTTCTTCAAGCGACATGCGGGCAGTCTCCGCGGCGACCAGGCCCTGCACGCCGTCCAGGATGTCGGTAAGCCGCCGGACCGTCTCCGCGTGCCGCGTGCTGAGCAGGTTAAGCCTGCGTTCGGCGCCGTCATGGATGGCCGTGGCGCGCGCGGTTGCCTCGTCGAGCACCTTCTTGGCCTGCGCCTTGGCGTTGGCCAGGGCGGCGTCCGCCTTCTTGCGCGTCTCGCTGGTGAGCTGGTCAGCTTCCTTGCGTGCGGCGGTGCGCGTCTTGTCAGCCTCCTCGCGCGCGGCGGCGATGGCTCGCTCGGCCTGCTCCTGCGCCGCGGTCAGCATCCGTTCCGCCTGCTCGCGCGCGTCGGTGCGGACCCGCTCCGCTTCCTGCTGCGCGTCGGCCCGGAGTTTGGCGATCTCCTCGTTGGCCTTGTTCCGCTGGGCCTTCGCCTCGTCGTCCGCGAGCTTGAGGATCTGGGCGATCCGCTCGCTGACCTCCTCGTGCGCGGGCCTGCCGACAAGCGCCTGCTGGCGGACGGTGGAAAGCTCACGGCGCAGGTGCTCGCTCTCGTCAAGGGCCCGGGCAAGGCGCTGCTCCAGCTCGCGGATCTCGTTGTTGCGGCGCGCTACGTACTCGTCAACCTGGCGACGGCTATAGCCGCGCATCTGCATCTCAAACTCTTCATGCAGGAGGTTAGGGAGGAGCTCACTATTTTCATTCATGGCATCACGAGAATCTTTGCGTCCGTATGTGGGTCTGCGGGAAGGATGTCCGGAGTCTAACGATGGTCCGGGCCCGTGGCGGGCCCGGTGAGCGGGACGTGACTGGCGGGGCGCCGTCCCTGGGCGCGCCGCCGCCCGCCGCCGCCCGGCCGCCGCAGGCCGCTGTCGCGGACCATCGGACGCGGCCGGGATGCGACCGGGACGCAGCCCGCCGGATCGTCTCGGATGTACAGCACAAGTGTCGTTCTGGAAACAGTTACCCACCCGCACTCTTCCCCGTGAGGCCTCCGCCCGCAACCCAAATGGCTGAGTGTCCCGATATATCCGAACTTGCCCGGTGGCGAAAGGCCCGTCGGTTATTTCTGCGTCATATTTTGATTACTGTCTGTTACTGCGATCTGGCTATACCCGGTATCCGGGCACTGAACCGCGCCGCCGGGGACGCTATGTGCGGGCGGGCCGCCCGCGGCCGGGCCCCGCGGCGGCGGCTCGCGGCGGCTCGCGGCGGGCGGCCCCCCGGCGGCGGCTCGCGGTGGGCGGCCCCGGCGGTGGCCGCCCGCATGGGCGGCGCCGTGCCCGGTCGGCGCCGTGCCCGGGCAGGCGCCGTGCCCGGGCAGGCGCCTCGCCTGCCGTGCCTCCAGCGGCCGCCTCGCCTGCCGTTGCCTGCCGTTGCCTGCGGGTGCCTCGGCGGATGACTCCTCCCGCGGGCCCCTCGGCGGTGACTCCTCCCGCGGGCGCCCTCCGGTGGGGTACTCCATTCGATCCCCTGCGCCACAAGAGCCACACGGACTACGGCTGTATCCGCTCTGATCTCGCGATACCACACTGTTAAGCACCCACTAACCGAAAAATAATTCACCATGAAAGAAAAATCTGCTATAGGTCGATAAATCTTTCGTGATCATGGTCTGGAGTGGCAAAGCTTCAACCTGAGGTTCAGGTAATTAACGCAAAACGGGTATTCGATCATGGTGGAGGCATCCGGAACGCCCTTGTGCCGGGCCGGAGCCGCGCGGCGGCAGCGCTGCAAGTGCCCGCGACAGCGGCAGGCAGTGCCGAGGGCGCATGGTAGCCGTCGGCAGTACCACAGGGCACCGCGGCAGGGGCCGGCAGTACCACAGGGCACCGCGGCAGGGGCCGTCGGCGCCAGAGCACCGCGCCAGAGCACCGCGGCAGGGGCCGGCGGCGCCAGAGCACCGCGGCAGCGGTCGCCGCAGTGCCGCAGGGCGGCGTGGTCCGGCCGGGCTCGCCGGCCCATATGGCATCGGACACTGGAGTAACTCAAGCCGCGCATTTCCTCTTCCGCATCTCAGGTCCATGCACATACGGCTCGCAGTCACTCATAACGGGCATGGCGCGGATGCGGTGTGTGACGTACCCTGTGAACGGGGAGTGACCCTAGGACAAGCGGACATCTGGTCCAGAACAGACGGACGGGGCCGATGGTCTCAAGGGGGAGCGCGGTTCCGGCTATGGGCGGATGTCCGCAGATATCAGGATCGGAGCGCATCCGGCCGCGTATCCGCGAATTGTCGCGGGGTACGCGGGTAGGACCCTACGTAAGGGTGGGGGCGAATGACCCCAATGGGTCATGCGGAGGAATGGTGTCACGACGTAACCTGAGGGGCAACCGAGAAAGTGCCCGGTCAACGGAGGTGAGCACGATTCCCAGGCAGGTCGACCTTCGTGTTCACGACGACGTGGCCCTGGACGAGATCGAGCTCTACGCCGAGGTGCTCAGCGCGGTCGCCGCCAGCGACGGGCCACTATCGCCGACCGAACTGGACGCCGTGCTCGGCGTCAGGCGGACGCGCAGTCACTCCTTAAGCGTGCCGGTACATGACGTCGGTGCCCCACCACCTGAACCCTAGCGATGTGTACATCCTGATGGCCGGCGTATTGGATTCGTCGACGTAGAGCATTACCTGGCTCAGGCCGCGGTCCCGCAGGTACGCCAGGCCCGCGAGCGTGAGCGCGCGGCCCAGGCCGCTGCCCTGCCGGCCCGGATCGACGCCCACCACGTACACCTCGCCGATGGGCGGGCCCCCGTCATGCGCCGGGTGCACCTTCGTCCAGTGGAACCCGGCGAGGCGGCCGTCCTTTTCGGCGAGGAAGAACCCGGCCGGATCGAACCACGGCTCCGCTTCCCGCAGTTCCAGGTCTTCCCTGGTCCACGACCCCTGCTCCGGGTGGTGGGCGAATGCCCGCCGGTTGACCTCTAGCCAGCCTTCCTCGTCCGCGCCAGGCCGGAACGTCCGCAGCGTCACCCCCGCCGGCAAGACCGGGGCCGGGAACGCCGCCCCGGCTGCCCCGGCTGCCCCGGCGGCGCCGCCCTCCCCGACAGCGCCGCCCTCCCCGGCGGCCCCGACAGCGCCGCCCTCCCCGGCTGCCCCGGCGGCCCCGGCCAGGGACATGCGCATCTGCCAGAGCGCGCGGACCCGGGTGAACCCGGTCGCGCGGGCCAGGCCGGCGGCTGCGGCCAGGTCGCCGTGCGCCCATAGCCGGACGCCATGGCCGTCCGCGCCGGCGAGCAGGGCCGAGACGAGCGCGCTCCCGTACCCCCGCCGCCGGTATGCGGGATGCACGACCAGTTCCCCGCTCATATCGCCGCCCGGAGCGTCTTCCCCGGCCTCCCCGCTCGGGGCGTCGAGGTGCGCGTAACCGGCTACCGAGCCGTCCACGGCGAGCACCAGATCCCGCGACGGCTCGCCGCCCGAGTGCCGTATGTGCAGCAGCGCGTGCTCTGACAGCGGCGCAACGCCGTCCGCCGCCCGCGCCGCCGCCGCCAGTTCGAGAACCTGGGCAGCCTGACCTGGCGCGAGAGGCCCTTCTGTGAGGTGAGGCGAGGCTCCGGTCACCGGTCCGCCGCGATCGCGGACGGCGTGGCCGGCGCGGCCGGCGACAGTGCGCCTGCGCCGTCACGGTCCTCCGGGGCCCCTTTGGCCGGCACGAACCGATAGCCGACGTTGCGCACCGTGCCGATCAGCGCCTCGTGTTCTGGCCCGAGCTTGGCGCGCAGCCGCCGGACGTGGACGTCCACCGTCCGGGTGCCGCCGAAGTAGTCGTAGCCCCACACCTCTTGCAGCAGGTGCGCCCGGGTGAAAACACGGCCCGGGTGCTGGGCGAGGAACTTCAGCAGCTCGAATTCCTTGAAGGTCAGATCGAGCACGCGACCGCGCAGCCGCGCCGAGTAGGTGGCCTCGTCGATGGCCAGATCGCCGGACCTGATCTCGTCCGGCGCGTCCTCGGCGGCGCGCATCGCGCGCCGGCCGACGGCGAGCCTGAGCCTTGCTTCGACTTCCGCCGGGCCGGCCGAGTTCAGGATCACGTCATCGACATTCCATTCGGCGCTGACCGCGGCGAGCCCTCCCTCGGTGACGACGGCGAGCATGGGGCAGTCAAGGCCTGTCGTGTGCAGCAGCCGGCAGATACTCTTGGCATGCGCGAGGTCGCGTCGCGCGTCCACTAGGACGACGTCCGCCGGCGGAGCCTCCACGAGCGCGGAGGCGTCGGCTGGCAGCACGCGCACGGAGTGCAGCAGCAGGCCGAGGGCCGGCAGAACCTCAGCGGAAGGCTCCAGAGCACCGGTCACCAACAGCAACTCGCTCACCTGATGCCACCTCCAGTCTCGCGGCGCGCGCACGCCATCATCCCTGTATAAACACAAACGAGACCCGGGGGCAACACCGCCCGAGGTCCCGTTGATGTGAGGATAGCCGACATGGCCAAGGTCACGATAAGGTACTGGGCCGCTGCTAAGGACGCCGCGGGTATGCCGGAGGAGTCCCTGGAAGCGGATACGCTCGCCGACGCGCTTAACGCCGCTGTCGCCAGCCGGACCCCTGGCAGCCGTCTGCGGGAAATCCTGGCGAGATCGTCTTTCCTGGTGGACGCCGCTCCTGTCGGCCGTGCCGCCAGGGAGTCGGTCACGCTCTCCGATGGCGCGGTGATCGAGGTGCTGCCTCCCTTCGCCGGCGGATAGCCGTGGCCCCCTTCGCCGGCGGATAAGCCCGTGGGTCGGCGGATAGCCCGTGGGCCGCCGGCGATCGCCCCGCGGACCCGGCCGGCGGCGGGCAAGGTCCCGCCGGCCGGGCGGGCTGTCCCGGCGCTGTCCCGGCGCTGTCCCGGCCCGTCGGGCCGGCGTCGGGCCGGCCGTCGGGCGGGCCGTCCGATAGAGCCAGTTGTCCCGGTGCGGGGTGCCGCGCCTCACGTTCGGGAACAACCGGCACTGCTGACACGTACAGTAACCGAACGATCCGATATGGTTGCCTTACGGTTGCCTGGGCAGGTATATCGGATATATCAAGAGAAGCATTTCCTGCGCCACGGAGACTGTTCGCCTGCATCTGCCGCACCCGCGGCCACCAGCGGCGACCGCGAGCAAAAGGAGCCCTGTCAGTGACCGTGAGCAACGAGCCTGGTCCTGCCGGGCGGGAAAACCTTCCTGATGACGTGAACCGGCCGCCGGACGGCGACGTTCTAGCAAATGTGCCGAGCGCTGGAACGGCTGCCAAGAGGGAAAGGGTGGCCGATGAAGCGTTTATCAGGGCGCTGTACGCCGAACACGGCGGCGCCCTGCTCCGGTACGCCCTGCACCTGACTGGAGGCGACAGGCAACG
Organism: Trebonia sp.; assembly: GCA_035294225.1. GTDB lineage: Bacteria > Actinomycetota > Actinomycetes > Streptosporangiales > Streptosporangiaceae > Trebonia. Next base: position 5,306 of record DATGLH010000132.1, on the reverse strand, counting down.
GGCGGAGGACCTAGTGCAGGAAACGATTGTGCGGGCGTGGCGCCACCCCGAAGCGCTCGCCGACCGGCCAGCCCGGCCGTGGCTGTTCGCCGTGGCGCGCAACCTGGCGGTGGACGCCTACCGGGCGCGCCAGTCACGGCCGCCTGAGGTAGGGCAGGCGGCGCTCGACACGCTGCCCGCCGCCGACGACGCGGATCGCACGCTCGAGTCGTGGGCGGTGGCGGAGGCCCTGGCATCGCTGCGGCCCGATCACCGCAAGGTGATCGTCGAGACCTACTACCGGGGGTGCTCGGTGGCCGAGGCGGCCGCCGCGCTCGGGATACCGCCGGGGACCGTGAAGTCGCGCACGTTCTACGCGCTGAAGGCACTCAAGCTGGCCCTGCAAGAACGGGGGCTCGCGCCATGACAGACATGACGGAGGCAATGGACTGTTCGCAGGCGCGGCTGGCGCTCGGCGTCTACGTGCTCGGCGCCCTCGACCCCGCCGAACGCGCGCTCGTGGATGCCCATCTGGCGGGCTGCCGCGACTGCCGTGACGAGCTCGCCGGGCTTGCCGGCCTGCCCGCCCTGCTCGCGCGGGTGAGCGCCGAGGAGGCGATAGCGCTCGCGGCGGGTGACGAGCCGTCCGCCGAGGCGCTGCCCGCCATGGGGGAAGAGGCGCACGAGCCGCCGCGCGAGCTGGTCGCCGCGGTGCTCGACCTGACTGCCGCCCGCCGCCGTCGCCGCCGGTGGCAGGAAGCCGGCCTCAGCGTGGCGGCGGCGCTGATCGCCGCGGCCGGGGTATTCGGCGGCCTGCGGCTCAGCTCCGGCCCGGCGCCGGCCGCGCAGTCGGGCCTGGCCGTCGGCCCGGTCAGCGGCCCGTGGAAGACCGCGACCGGGCAGGCCGCGGACATGACCGCTACGGTCATGTACCGGCCGGTGGGCTGGGGAACCCAGCTCGCGGCCAAGGTCACCGGCATCCCGGTGGGGACCATGTGCCAGATGTGGGTCGTCGGACCGGACGGCAGCCGCATGCTCGCGGGCAGCTGGGTCACTGACGACAACGAGGGCGCGGTCTGGTACCCCTCGTCGGCCGCGGTCTCCGCCCGGAAGGTGGAGGGGTTCGTGGTCACCGTCGGCAAGACGCAGGCGATCAAGGTCGGCGCCTGAGCCTGTCAGGGGGATCCTGAGCCTGCCGGGGAATAGGGCGGCGGGCGGGCGGCGCTGGTAAGGGCGTGGACGGCCTGATCGCAGCTGTGGTGGCGCTCGCCGCGGCGTCCGCGGCAGGCTTCGCCGCGCGCCTGCGGCAAGGGCGCTTCCGGGCCCGGCGTTCCTCCCCATCGCCAGCATCCCGAACGGACCGGGCCGGCTCCGCGCGGTCAGCCCCCTCCGGCGCCGTGCTGACCGCCGCGGACCTGGGCGCCGCGCTGGGCGAGCGGGCGACCCTCGTCCAGTTCTCCACCGGGTTCTGCGCCTACTGCGGGCCCGCCAGGGAACTGCTCTCCGAGGTGGCGCGGGCGCACGAGGGCGTCGCGTTCGTCGAAGTCGACGCCGCGCGGCGGCTTGACCTGGCCAGGCGGCTGCGCGTTCGCAGCACGCCGACGATCCTCGTGCTCGCCGCGGACGGATCGATCGCGCGGCGTGCCTCCGGGCGGCCGCGCAGGTCCGACGTGCTGGCGGTGGTCGGCGATGTCCTCGGCGAGGGCGGTGCCCCTTGAATTCCCTACCAGGCAGGGCGGTAACCTTCCCCGCGGCCGCGGGACGGGGAGTGACAGCGCCGCCGCCGGTGAATAGCATCTGGTGTGTGCCTTCCAGAACAGCGCAGATGCTGACCAAGCGGCGTGCTGTCGATTTCTGCCGGGTGGCGGCCGCGATCTGTTGGGCGGCGGCGTCCGCCGCTGCCTGACCGGCGCTGCTCAGCCGGAGCGGGCCGAGCACATCGCACACCTCACCTGCATCTGGGAGCACAACCATGACCATCGATCCGCGAGGGCCGCGGTTCGGCGCGGCGATCACCACGCTGGTGCTCGCGGTGGTGCTGCTCACGGGGAGCGGCTGGCTGCTCTTCGCCCAGACGCTGGTATTCGCGGTAGGGGCGCTGGGCGGCCTGCGTTACGCGCCCTACGGCTTCCTGTACCGCTACCTGGTCCGGCCTCGGCTCGGACCGCCGTCGAGGACCGAGGCGGAGGCGCCCCCCCGTTTCGCGCAGGGCGTCGGCATGGTGATCGCCGGGCTCGGCTGCGTCGGCTTCGCGGCCGGCGCGACCGTGGCGGGGATCGTGTTCGCCGCGCTCGCCCTGGCCGCCGCGTTCCTGAACGCGGCCTTCGACTTCTGCCTCGGCTGTCATATGTACCTGCTCATCCATCGAATCCGGCCGGCCGACTGAGGCGGGCCGTAAAGGAGGTTTCTCACGCTATGAGCCGTTCCGACGTCCTAGTCGACGCCGACTGGGTCGAGGCCCATGTCGGCCAGCCCGGCTACGTCATCGTCGAAGTAGACGAGGACACGAGCGCCTACGACAAGGGGCACATCCCCAGCGCGATCAAGCTGGACTGGAAGAAGGACCTGCAAGATCCCGTCCGCCGCGACTTCGTGGACAAGGCCGGCTTCGAGGCGCTGCTGTCCGAGCGCGGCATCTCGAACGACGACACCGTGATTCTCTACGGCGGGAACAACAACTGGTTCGCCGCGTACGCGTACTGGTACTTCAAGCTGTACGGGCACCAGAAGGTCGTGCTGCTCGACGGCGGACGCAAGAAGTGGGAACTCGACTCCCGCGAGCTGAGCACCGAGGTCCCGTCCCGCCCCAAGACCAGCTACACCGCCACCGAGCAGGACTCCTCGCTGCGCGCGATGCGCGACGAGGTGGTCGCCGCGATCGGCAAGCGCAACCTGGTCGACGTCCGCTCCCCCGACGAGTTCGCCGGGCGGCTGCTCGCCCCGGCGCACCTGCCCCAGGAGCAGGCGCAGCGCGGCGGGCACATCCCCACGGCGAAGAACGTGCCGTGGTCCAAGGCCGCGAACGAGGACGGCACGTTCAAGTCCGACTCCGAGCTCCAGCGGCTCTACAAGGACGAGGCGGGCCTCGACTTCGGCAAGGACACGATCGCGTACTGCCGGATCGGTGAGCGCTCGGCGCACACCTGGTTCGTGCTGCACGAGATCCTGGGCCTGCCGAACGTGAAGAACTACGACGGATCGTGGACCGAGTACGGCTCGCTCGTGGGCGTGCCGATCGAGTTGGGAGATGCCAGGTGAGCGCGGATCTGAGCGGTTGCGGAGCGCCGGCGGGCGGCGTGACCGTCACCAAGGACGCAGCGGGCAAGGAGGCGATCGTCGAGGGCCGCGTGCTCCGGGACAGCGCGCCCGTCAGCTCGGGCTACGTCCGGCTGCTCGGCACCGGTGACGAGTTCGTGGCCGAGGTGCCGCTCGGCGAGGACGGCGGCTTCCGGTTCTTCGCCGCGCCCGGCGAGTGGACGCTGCGCGTGCTCGCGCCCGGCGGGGTGCGCGCCGAGCGCTCGGTGTCCGCGGACATCGGCCAGGTCACCAGGGTCGAGGTTGCCGTTTAGCGAAGGCTGAGTGAAGCCTAGACCCCGGGAAGGCGGAAGGCGCCTTCCCGGGGTCTAGGCTTTTGCCATGGTCGAGCACCGGCAGGAGTTCCAGCGGGAACTAGAGGCCATCGAGGCCAGGGTCATCGAGCTGTTCGCCATGGTCGCCGAGGACATGCCCAAGGCCACCCATGCCCTGCTCTCCGGCGACAACGAAGTGGTCACGGTGCTCGCCGAACGCGAGCGGGTCATCGACGCCCTCTACCCGGAAGTCGAAGAGCTGGTCAACCGGGAGATCCTGCTCCAGGCGCCCGTCGCGGCCGACCTGCGCTTCCTGCTCTCGGTGCTGCGGATCGTCCCCGAGCTGGAACGTTCGCACGACCTCGTGATGCAGATCGCCACGATGGCGAACCACATCGTCAGCGACGACCTGTCGCCGCGCAGCCGGGGGCTCGTCCAGCGGATGGGGAGCCTCGCGTCCGCCATGTGGCGCCAGGCGGCCGACTCCTGGTATCAGCGTGACCGTGCCGCCGCGAGCGCGCTGGCCGAACGCGACGAGGAGATGGACGAGCTGCACGCCAGCCTGGTCGCCGAACTCGCCTCGGGGCGGATGTCGGTACCGGTGACGATGGAGATGACGCTGGCGGCGCGCGCCTTTGAGCGGCTTGGCGCGCACGCCGTCAACATCGCCCGCCGGGTGGTCTACCTGGCGGGGGCCGCGAGGCCCAAACCCCCGATGGGCTGACGCGCGATCTCGTGCCCCGCGGCTGGCGCGCCCGGCCCCGGCACGCCCGCTGCCGGCACCTTACGTCCCGCCGTCGAGGTCCGCTGGGCGGTGCCCGGCCTTCCCGCGGGGGGCTTGACGAGAACCGGCGCGGAGGACCCTCCGGGGACCCGCGGCGGACCCTCCAGAAACCCGCGGGCAGGCCGTGAGCGGCACTGAGGATGACACGGCGCCACAGATCACCGCGACGGCGATCAAGCGGGGGATGCTGCGGAAGGACTCATCGGGGCATCGCGTGACGCGGAGCCGCCTGTCGTCGGATCTTGTCGCCGGATCCGCGGCAGCGGCGGCCTTCCCCAGATTCCCGCGGGACGGGGCAGCGCCATGAGCGTGTACTGCGCGACCCGCCCGGTGATAGCGCGACCCGCCCGGTGATAGCGGTTCCCGGGCTAACGAGCCCGGGAACCGCCTAGCCCATGCGGCCGGTGACGTAGGCCTGGGTGCGGTCGTCGCGCGGGTCCTCGAAGATCTGCTGCGTCGCGCCGTATTCGACGAGCACGCCGGTGCGGATGTCGCTTTGGCCCGGCTTTTCGTCGCGGAGCACCGAGAAGAACGCGGTGCGGTCGCTCACCCGGGCGGCCTGCTGCATGTTGTGCGTCACGATCACGATCGTGTACTCCGCCTTCAGCTGCGCGATCAGGTCCTCGATCGCCAGGGTGCTGATCGGGTCCAGGGCCGAGCAGGGCTCGTCCATCAGCAGCACCTCGGGCGAGACCGCGATGGCGCGGGCGATGCACAGGCGCTGCTGCTGGCCGCCGGACAGGCCCGCGCCCGGCTTGCCGAGCCGGTCCTTGACCTCGTTCCAGAGGTTCGCGCCCTTCAGCGAGTTCTCCACCAGGCCGTCCAGGTCGCCCTTGTGCTTGATCCCGTTGAGCCGCAGGCCCGCGGCCACGTTCTCGTAGATGGACATGGTCGGGAACGGGTTCGGGCGCTGGAACACCATGCCGACGGTGCGGCGAACCGCCACCGGGTCGATCGACGGGCCGTACAGGTCC
>DATGLH010000131.1:0-35977 GCA_035294225.1 Trebonia sp. | reverse complement strand
GCGGCAGCGCTGCCGCCAAGGGAATCAATGAATCTGCTGAGGCAGATCAGAAGCGAGATTGGTAATGACTGAACAGACCTGGCGGAAGTCCAGCTATTCAGGTTCTCAGGCCAACTGTGTGGAAGTCGGCAGGGACGCGGGCCTGGTCCTTGTCCGCGATACCAAGGACCAGGCTGGGGTGGTTCTGGCGTTCGCCCCGCAGTCGTGGCGGCGGTTCGCCGCCGCGATCAAGGAGTCGCCGCGGGCCTGAAGCCTTCCATGCGGGCGGGCGCCCCGCCACCCTCCCGGGTGGCGGGGCGTTTCCGTGTTCCGCAGCCGCCGGCGATGACCCTCGGCGCGCCGCGCGGTAGCGCGGACGCCCGGTAGTTGCTGGCAGCGCGTGCCGTCGCCAGCACCTGCTTTCGGGGGAGGCAGGAGGGGGTGTGGGGGAACCTGGAACCCGGGGCGCTTGGGGTGGTCGCGGGGGTTCCGGGTTCCCCCACGGTTTTGACTTCTGCTTTTGACTTTGATCTTGACTTTGCGGCGGAGCGGAGTCGGCGGGGTTCCCGGCCCCGGCCCCTTGCCCTTTGAGGGGGTGAGGCCGGGAACCAGGGGAGACGGAGCGGAGCCGCGCGTTCCCGCTGCCAGCGGGAACGCTCTCAGCAGTGCAGGGGCGGACAGCCTCCCCGCTGCTGCTCGTCTTGCTGTTCTGTAGGTGTACGGCCACGATGCGGCCGTAGCGCGGGGTCCGGGGCGGCAGCCACGGGCCCGATGGTGTTCCGCCCTTGATCTTTGCCCCGGCGCCGGCCCCGTAACGTCGGGTTGGCTGTGCGGGAACCCGGTCGGCGCCGGGGCGGGGGCGGGCGGGTCCGGCCGTCCCGCGCGGCGGGGCCTTCCTTGCCCGTCCTTGGCCGTCTGCGTTCGGGGGTTATGGTCCTGGTGGCTGTCGCGCCCGTGGCCTAAAGGTGGTACGTCGCTTCGATCGTGAGGCGGCGCGGCGGGTTGGGAGCCTGAGCGTAGGGGACTGAGCGTGTCCCCCCCATAGCGGGCCAAGCGTCACGCAAACTCCCGCCCGGCCCCCGGGGCCGGGCGGATTACAGGATCGCTATCGCGTTGGCGGGGGAGCCGACCCCTCCGGTGAGGTTGAGCGGAACGCTGGCGAACAGGAACTCATAGCGCCGTTCCCGGCGGCAGGCGGCGGCCAGCGCCGCGAAGTCGAACAGCTCCCCGATGGCGAAACCGAGGCAGGGGATCAGCCGCAGGTGCAGCGAGCCGGCCCCCGGATCGCCGGGGACCACCTCAACCCCCGGGTTGTCGCATGTCACGGCGGCGACACCGCTGTCCCAGAGGAAACGGCTCATCTCCTCGCTTCCGGCCAGCCCCGCGCACGTGTACCCCGCCGGGTCCACCAGGCGGCCGGCCAGCTCCCCGCGCGCCGGCCCGCCGAGCGCCAGGTACTTGTCCACCCAGCCGGTCCTGACGCACAGGATGTCGCCGGACCGCAGGCTGGTGCCCTGTTCCCGCAGCGCCGCCGTCAGGTCGGCGACCCCGAACGCCACGCGCTCGAACGGGTCGTAGCCGCCGCGCGCCGCTAGGTCGGCGAGGACGCCGCGGCCAACGATCCCCCGCCGCGCCCAGTGCTGGATGCCCAGCGGCTCCGGATCGGTGTCCGGACTGCCCTGCCAGCCGCCGTAGAAGCCGTCCGCTCCGGCGCGGATGTGCCGGAAGCCGTCCCACTGGCTCGAAGCCTGCGGGTAGAAGCCGTCGAGCCGGTCGTCCCAGGCCCTGGGTCCCATCGGGAACACCGTGTGCCGCGGCGCCTGCCTGCCGAAGAACGGCGGGTCGGGCAGCCCGAGCGGGAGGTTCAGGCCGATCCGCTCGCCGGTGCGCACGCACCCGGCCGCGGCCGCGACCACCGCCGCGGTCAGCCGGTTCAGCGTGCCGAGCTGGTCGCCCGGGCCATAATGTTCCCAGGAATGCCGCAGGCCCGACTCGGGCAGGCGGGGAAGGTCGTCGAACGGGACATCCGCGGTGCCGGGCTCATCCACGTCCCCGACGGTACCGGACCGCGGCGGTACCGGGCAGGGACGGCCGGCCCGCCGCGTCGTGCCTTCGCGCGTCGCGCCTTCGCGGCACCGCCGGCTGGACACAGGGCATCCATACGCGCATGGCACCGCCGTCCCGGTTGTCCCACTGGAAATACGGAACCCCGACCGCGGCCGTGCCCGCGGCCGGGGCGTCGCCGCGCGGGTCGTCAGGAGGCAGGCGCAGCGCGCGGACGCGGACCTGGATCGTCTGGCCCACGCCGTCGAGCGTGACCGGGAACTCATCCAGCGGGCCGCCGGCATCGAGGAGCAGGTCGTCCACGCGCGCCCCGGGGGGCTGGTCGGCCTGCTCGAAGCAGTACACCAGCGGGCCGCGCTCGACCGCCACGCACCCGCGGACCGCGTCGACGCGCCGGTCGGGGTAGCTGAACCGCGGTGCCATGTCCAGCAGCAGGCGAACCCGGTCGCCGGGCCGCCACTCGCGGCGCAGCAGGAGGTAACCCTGGACAGGGACCACCGCCCGTTCCGCTTCGTCATTAAGGCGGAACCGGGGGCCGGCGCTCCACGCCGGGACGCGGACGCCCAGCCCTCGTTCTCCGCTGGCGGCCGCGAGCACGGTGATGTCCACCTGCCCTGACCAGGGGTAGCCGGTGGCCACCTCGACATCCAGGCCCGCGCCGGAAAGGCGCGAGCCGGTGAACTGGTGGAGGTACAGCGTGTCATCCGACGTGGTGGCGATGTAATGGCCGAGCGAGGCGATGAGGCGCATGATGTTCGGCGGGCAGCAGGCGCAGCTGAACCACTCGTGCCGCCTGCCCGGGTCGTCCTTCTCGAAGTGGTCCTCCCGGCGCTGCAACGGGTTGACGTAGAAGAACCGCCGGCCGTCCGCCGAGACCGCGGCGGCGAAGCCGTTGTAGAGCACGCGCTCCATGTGGTCGGCGTACCGGGCATCGCCGGTCGCCAGCAGCAGCCGCCAGCTCCAGTGGAAGCTCGCGATCGCGGCGCATGTCTCGTTGTAGGCCCGGTCGGGCGGCAGCTCGAACCGGTCGCCGAACCCCTCGTCGCAATGACGTGACCCGTTGCCGCCGGTAAGGTACGTCTTCGCGGCGACCATGTCCGCCCAGCGGCGGACGGAGGACTCCAGGAGCTCGCGGTCGCCGCTCTCGGCGGCCACGTCGGCGACCCCGGCTTCCAGGTACAGCGCGCGCACCACGTGCCCGACCTCGGTCCGCGACGACCGGACGGGCACGTGGTCTTGCAGGTAGCGCCGGCCCATGCCGGAATCGCCGGCCAGGCCGGCGCCCCGCTGGTCGACGAACTGCCCGGCGAGCGCCAGGTAGTCCCTGTTGCCGGTCTCCCGGTACAGCTCCACGAGCGCGGTTTCGATGACCGGGTGGCCGTCGAGGCCCCTGGCCGCGCCGAGGAACTCGCGCACTAGGTGGTCGGCGAGCCTGACGGCCACGGCGAGCAGGCGGCCGTCTCCGGCCCCGCGGCGGAGCGCGATCGCGGCCTGGATGAGGTGACCGGCGCAGTACATCTCGTGGCTGGACGCCAGGCGCGAGTAGCGGGGCTCGCCGGTCACCTGGAAGTAGGAGTCCAGGTAGCCGTCGGGCAGCTGTGCCCGCTCCAGCAGGCCGGTCACCTGGGCGGCGAACGCGGCCAGTTCGGGGCGGCTGCCGCGGCCGAGCTCCCAGCCGATGGCCTCCAGCGTCTTGTAGATGTCCGAGTCCATGAAGACCGGGCCGCGATAGCGCGGGCCGCCGCCGTCGCCCGCGGCCATGCCGCCGGCCCCGGACCGGATGGCGAGCCGGATGTTGTCGAGGTTGCCGGCGGCCTCGAGCTGCCGCAGGGCGATGGGGAGGCTCTCGGCCAGGTTGCGCCGCTGCCAGTCGTGCAGCAGGCCCCTGGTCAGCCGGGCACCGCGGCCCGGCAGCGGCCGGTGCGCCCAGTCCGCCGCACCGGACATGCCGACCGGGCCGGCGGGGGCGGGGTCGCCTGCGCTGAGGCCCGCGGCGGCGCCGTCCGGGGAGATGTCATCGGCCAGCGAGCTCACGAGCGTTGCTTCCAGCGGGTCACACGCACCTCCGGCAGCGAGATCTCCGGCAACAGGAAGGAAAAGGTTTTCCTAGCTGGGGAGGCTAGCACGGCGCGGCGCGGGCCGCCAGACGCTAGCCGCCCGCGCGGCGCCGGCCGCCAGACGCTAGCCGCCCGCGCCGCCCGCGCCGGCATGCCCGGCGTGCCCGGCGTGCCCGGCGGCGCGGGCCCGGCTGGACTCGCGCACCACCAGGCTGCAGGGCAGTTTCTCCACGCCAGGCGTGAACGTGCCCTCGATGGCGGCCAGCAGGCGCTCGGCCGCGGTGCGCCCGAGCTCGCGCAGGTTCATGTCCACCGTGGTGAGCGGGGGACGGCAGGCCGTGGCCATGATCTCCCAGTTGTCGAAGCCCACGAGGGCGACCTCGTCGGGCACCTTGCGGCCCGCCTCGCGGAGGGCGTCGGCGACGCCGCGGGCGATCTGGTCGTTCCCGCAGAAGATGGCGTCGGTGTCGGGCGCCGCGCGCAGCAGCACGTCGGCGCCCTGGCGGCCCCACTCCTCGCTCCATTCGCCGTACAGCACGCCGCCGCCGGCCATGGTCAGCCCGGCGCTGGCGAGCACCTCGGCGGCGCCCTGCGCGCGCAGCCGGGAGGCGGCGAACCGGGTCGGCCCGGTGACGTGCCCGATCCTGGTCCGGCCGGTGCTGAGCAGGTGCCGCACCGCGAGCATGCCGCCCTGCATGTCGTCGGGGATCAGGGACAGGTCCGCGGGGCTGGTGGACTGGGTCATCGCGTACACCACCGGAACCGGCAGCCCCGCGCCGACGGGGGCGCGCGGGTCCTGCCGGCGGCCGGTCACGATGATGCCGTCCACCCGGCGTTCCAGCAGGATGCGGAGGTAGTGCTGCTCGCGGATGCGGTCGTCGCGGCTGTCGCACAGGAGCACGGACACGCTGCCGGGACCGAGCGCGTCCTCGGCGCCCTGCAAGACGGGGATGCTGAACCGGCCGAAGCTGTCCGTGGTGATCAGGCCCACCGTGCAGGTGCGGCCGCTGAGCAGCCCCCTGGCTAGCGCGTTCGGCTGGTAGCCGAGCCGCTCGGCGGCCTCATGGACCCGGCGGACGGTATCCCGGCTGATGTTGCCCCGGCCGTTCAGCGCCTTGGAGGCCGTGCCGGGCGATACTCCGGCCAGCCTGGCCACATCCGTGATCGTCACCGGACGGAGGCTAGCGTCGTTCGCGGTGCTCTCCCCTCAATGCTCAGTGCACGTTTGCGAAACCGTTGCCCCCCTCGTTTCACATCTGCCGTGGAGCACTGATTCGCGTCTCCCGCGGGGCGCTGGTTATTGACGCAGTATAACACCATTTTCGTTGACGAGGCGAGTAAGGCGCGGTTAGAGTCCGACGTTAGGAAAAGGTTTGCGTAACCATGGCGGCCTAGGAGAGCACCTCATGGGGGTCTTCAGCGAGGACGGCGCGGCGCTCGTGTGGCGCGGCGGGCACGAGACCGTCCGGGTCGAACCCTGGGGACCGGACAGCCTGCGGGTGCGGGGCACGATCTGGCAGGACGTCAGGGACGGCCTCCCGGGCGCGCTGCTCCCGTCCCCGCCGGCCTCCGCCGCCGCGCGGACGGACATCGCCCCGCACCTCGCCCGGCTGGTCAACGGCCAGATCGCCGCCGAGATGACCGCCGAGGGCAGGATCCGGTTCACGCGCACCGCGGACGGCGCCGAGCTGCTCGCCGAGGCGGTGCCGCACTTCACCGGGCCGCCGCAGCGGCGGTACACGCCGGCCGGGCACGGCGGCGGGCTGCATCGCATCGAGGTGCTGTTCGCCGCGCGGGACGGCGAACGGTGCTACGGCCTCGGCCAGCATCAGCACGGGAAGCTCGACCAGAAGGGGGCCGTGGTCGAGCTCGTCCAGCGCAACACCGAGGTCTCCATTCCCTTCCTGCTGTCCAGCGGCGGCTACGGGTTCTTGTGGAACAACCCGGGCATCGGCCGGGTGGAGCTGGGCACCACCTGCACCCGCTGGGTGTGCGAGGCGTCCCGCCAGTGGGACTACTGGGTGACGGCCGCGCGGGCGCCCGCGGACATCGTGCGCAGGTACACGGGCGTGACCGGGCGGGCGCCGATGCTGCCGGAGTGGGCGTCGGGGTTCTGGCAGTGCAAGCTCAGGTACCGGACCCAGGACGAACTGCTCGGCGTGGCCCGCGAGTACAAGCGGCGCGGGCTGCCCCTGTCGGTGATCGTGGTCGACTACTTCCACTGGACCAGGCAGGGCGAGTGGCGGTTCGACCCGGCCGAGTGGCCGGACCCGGCCGGCATGGTCGCCGAGCTCGGCCGGCTCGGCGTGAAGCTGATGGTGTCGATCTGGCCGACGGTCAACCCGGCGAGCGAGAACTACGCCGAGATGGAGAACCTCGGCCTGCTCGTCGCGAACGAACGCGGGCTCGGCCCGCAGCTGGCGATCTGGGACAAGGGTTCGGGTGACCGCCGGACGATGGTCAGCTTCTACGACGCCACGAACCCCCGCGCCCGGGAGTACATCTGGGCCAGGGCCAAAGAGGGGTACTACAAGCACGGCGTGCGGGTCTGGTGGCTCGACGCGTGCGAGCCGGAACTCGTCCCGGAGAACCCCGACAACCTGCGCTACTACCTGGGTCCCGGGCTCGAGGTCGGCAACATCTACCCGCAGCTCAACGCGAAGGCCTTCTACGACGGCATGCGGGCCGAGGGAGAGGAGGAGGTGGTCCTGCTGTGCCGGTCCGCCTGGGCGGGCAGCCAGCGGTACGGCGCGGCGGTCTGGTCCGGCGACATCGACTCGACCTTCGAGGACCTGCGGCGGCAGATCCCCGCCGGGCTCAACATCGGCCTTTCCGGCATCCCGTGGTGGACGACGGACATCGGCGGGTTCAAGGGCGGGGACATCAGGTCGCCGTCGTTCCGCGAGCTGCTCATCCGCTGGTTCCAGTTCGGCGTGTTCTCCCCGCTGTGCCGCCTGCACGGGGTCCGGCTGCCGGTCACGATGCAGGGCGCCGACCAGTCCGGGGCGCCCAACGAGGTCTGGTCCTTCGGCGACGAGGCTTACCGGATCCTCCGCGAGTGGCTCGCCCTCCGGGAGCACCTGCGCCCCTACGTGATGGCGGCGATGCGCGTGGCGCACGTCGAGGGGCTGCCGCCGATGCGCCCGCTGTTCCTCGGCTTCCCCGGCGATGAGCCCTGCTGGGACATCGCGGACCAGTTCCTGCTGGGCGACGACCTGCTGGCGGCGCCGGTGGTGACCGAGGGCGCGGCCGAGCGCCCGGTGTACCTGCCAGCCGGAGCGCGGTGGCTGGACGCGTGGACGGGCGAGGCGCACGGCGGCGGTCAGTGGCTGACCGCTCCGGCGCCGCTGGACCGGATCCCGGTGTACGTGCGGGACGGCGGGGCCCTGGAGCCGTTCGGCGGCCTGCCCGGCCTGCCCGGCGCGGGCGGCGCCGCGTGAGCGTGGTGGCCGGGTCCGCGCGGCGGGCGGCGCGGCGGCCCGCCGGGCCGGCCGCCGCGCCGCGGCACCGGCCGCGGCTGCGCCGGGCGGCGCGGTGGGCGTTCCTGCTCCCGGCGGGCGGCTACGTGCTGTTCGCGTTCGCCATCCCGATCGCCTACAACCTGGTGCTCTCCTTCGAGCAGACCTCGCCGGCGACGATCTCCCATCTGACCGCGCCGTTCGCCGGGCTGTCCAACTACACCGCCACGCTGACGAACCCGGTCGCCGACAGCGCGATCGTCCGGACGTTCAGCTTCACCGCGGCATCGCTGCTGTTCCAGTTCCTCATCGGGTTCGCGCTCGCGCTGCTGTTCAACCTGCGGTTCCCGCTGCGCCGGTTCGCCCGGTCGCTGATCCTGGTCCCCTGGCTGCTGCCGCTGCTGGTCACCGGGACCATGTTCAAGTTCCTGTTCCAGCTCCAGGGCGGCGCGGTCAACCAGATCCTGATCGACCTGCACCTGATCCGCCAGCCGATCGGCTACGAGCTCTCGCCGGGCTGGGCCTACGTGACCGTGCTGATCACCAACATCTGGATCGGCGTCCCGTTCTTCACGGTGCTGCTCTACAGCGCGCTGCAGGACGTCCCGGCCGAGCTCCTCGAGGCCGCCAGGATCGACGGGGCGGGTCCATGGCAGCGGCTCACCCGGGTGACGCTGCCGGTCATCAGGCCGGTGATCGAGGTGGTGTTCATCCTCGGCTTCGTGTTCACGGTCAAGGTGTTCGACGTGGTGATCGGGCTGACCCAGGGCGGCCCGGCGAACTCCACCCAGCTCATCGCCACCTGGGCCTACAACCTGACCTTCCAGGACTTCGACTTCGGGGCCGGCGCGGCGCTGAACACCGTGCTGCTGCTGATCGCGCTGTTCGCCGCGCCGCTGTACATCTGGCTGAACCGGCAGACGCTGCGGGGAGAGTCGCCATGAGGACAGCTACCCGGCGGCGGCTGGCCGCCGCGGCGGCCAGCATCGCCGCGCTGGCCGCGCTCGTCGTGCTGCTCTTCCCGCTGTACGCGGTGGTGGTGGCCTCGTTCGAGACGAACTCGCAGCTTTTCGGCGCCTCGCAGTACAGCTTCTTCCCGTCCGTCTGGACGCTGTCCAACTACACGACGGTCCTGTCGCAGCAGGGTTCGCACGTGCTGAGCTCCCTGATCATCGGGGCCGGCACCACCGCGGCGACGCTGGCCATCGCGCTGCCGGCGGCGCACGCGCTGGCCCGCTACCGGTTCCGGGCGACCGCGCTGCTCGTCGGGTCGCTGCTGGTCGCGCAGATCCTGCCGTCGATCGTCATCGCGAACTCGCTGTTCCTCATATACCACCAGCTTGGCCTGCTGAACAGCTATCTGGGGCTGATCATCGCGGATGCGAGCTACGCGATCCCGTTCGGCATCCTGGTGCTGCGGGCCTTCATGCTCGGGCTGCCGGGCGACGTGATCGCCGCGGCGCGGGTGGACGGGGCGAGCGAGTGGCAGGCGTTCTGCCGCGTCGTGCTGCCGATGAGCCGGTCGGCGATCATCACGGTCGCGCTCTTCGCGTTCCTGAACGGCTGGGGGGACTTCATCTTCGCCCTCACGCTGCTGAACGGCAACACGTTCGAGCCGGTCACGCTGTCCATCTACACCTACCTCGGCGAGTTCTCCCAGAACTGGGGGGAGGCGATGGCGCTCGCGGTGTTCGCCGTGCTGCCCGCCGCCATGCTGCTCATCGCCGCGCAGCGCTACATCGCGGCCGGCCTCACGGTCGGTTCGGTCAAAGGTTAATGGTCCCGTTCCCGAGGAGAATTGTCATGCCCGCGATACGAAGGCTGAGCTGGCGGGCGCTGGCCGCCGCCAGCGCCGGGCTGCTGACGGTCAGCGCCGCCGCAGCGTGCTCGTCCGGCTCGTCAGGCTCCTCCGCCGCGTCCGGCCCGGCCGGCGGCGGCAAGGTGACGATCACCGAGTTCGACTACTACACCGGCCCCACCGGCGCCGACGCCGCGCTCAACTGGTACAACGCCCAGTTCATGAAGGCCCACCCGAACGTCACCGTCAAGCGGACCTCGGTGCCCTACGCGAACCTGATCACCAAGATCCTCCAGGACGCCACCGCCGGCGACATGCCGAACCTGATGATCATCGACAACCCGAACGTTCCCGAGGTCGCCGCGACGGGCCAGCTCGTCCCGCTCAACGGCATGCCAGGGTTCACCACCAGCGGCTACACCCCCGGCGCGATCGCCGAATGCACCTACCAGGGCAAGCAGTACTGCTACCCGATCGGCACCAACACCGTCGGCCTCTTCTACAACAAGGCCATGTTCGCCGCCGCGCACCTGAGCCCGCCGGCGACGTGGGCGCAGCTCCAGGCCGACGCGAAGGCGCTCACCACCCCCGCCCACTACGGGATCGCGTTCGACGCGACCGGTGACGAGCAGTCCACCTGGCAGCTCGAGCCGTTCTTCTGGTCCAACGGCGGGTCGCTCACCAACGTGGACACCCCGCCGTTCCAGCAGGCGCTCCAGCTGTGGGTCAACCTGGTCAAGGACGGATCGGCGTCCAAGTCGGTACTCAACTGGGGCCAGGATCCCGACCTCACCCAGCAGTTCCTGCACGGCAAGGCCGCCATGATCGAAGACGGCCCGTGGATCTTCCCCGAGCTCAACGCGGCCGGGTGGAAGTTCAACCAGCAGTACGGCATCGTGCCGATCCCGGTCCGGGTGCCGGGCCAGAAGCTGATCACCCCGCTGGGCGGGGAGACGCTGGACATCGGCGCGGGCGGCTCGGCCGCGCAGCAGCAGGCCGCCTGGGAGTGGATCCAGGGCATGCAGCAGCCCTCCACGATGGAGTACATGGCGTCCCACATGTACTACCTGCCGAGCAAGGCCGCCGTCATCCAGCAGTACCTCCAGTCCGGCCCGCAGTACACGGTGTTCGCGCACGAGACCGAGACGGCGCGGCCGCGCACGGTCGAATACGGGGCCAACTACCCGAAGGTCTCCGAGGCGATCTGGACCGCTATCCAGTCCGCGATCACCGGGACCGCCTCGGTGAGCTCGGCGCTCCAGACCGCGCAGGGCACGGTCGCGGGCGTCCCGAAGTGAACCGCCCGCCGGTCAGCGGATAGCCAGGCCGGTGCCCGGGTCGAAGAAGTGCAGCCGTCGGGGGTCGACGCCGAACGTGACCCGTTGCCCGGGCCGGACCGCCGAACGCGGATCAAGCCGGGCCATGCCGTTGTGCGCCTGTTCGGCCAGCAGCCCGGCATCGGCCTCGGCCTCGCCGGCGGCGGCGGCGAGCGCGCTCGCGCCCGCCGCCGCCGCGTCGATCGCGAAGAACGCGTGCTTCTCGCTGCCGAGCATCTCCACGACCCGGACATCGGCGGTCAGCGCCGCCCCGGCAGCCTGGTCCGCGCGGCCGGCGCCGCCTAGCCGCAGATCCTCGGGCCGCACCCCGGCGATCACCTTCTGTCCGCGGTAGGGCGCCAGGACGGCCTCGGCCGGGCCCAGGGCGAGCCGCTGCGACCCGAGCACGAGCTCGCCTCCTGCCACCGACGCTTCATAGAGGTTCATTTCCGGCGAGCCGATGAACTCGGCGACGAACAGGTTGGCCGGGCGGTCGTACAGTTCGCGCGGCGTGGCGTACTGCTGGAGCACGCCGTCGTGCAGCACCGCGACCCGGTCGCCCATCGTCATCGCCTCGACCTGGTCGTGTGTGACGTAGAGCGTCGCGGCGCCGATCGCCTTGTGCACTCGCAGCACCTCAGAGCGCATCTGCACCCGCAGTTTCGCGTCCAGGTTGGACAGCGGCTCGTCCATCAGGAACACCGACGGCTCGCGGACGATGGCCCGCCCCATCGCGACCCGCTGCCGCTGGCCGCCGCTCAGCTGCGCCGGCCTGCGGTTGAGCAGGCCGGAAAGGCCCAGCGCCGCCGCCGCCGAACGAACCCGCTGCTCCCGTTCCCGCTTCGGGATCTTCTTGTTGGTGAGCGCGAAGCCGATGTTCTCGGCCACGGTCAGGTGCGGGTAGAGCGCGTAGTTCTGGAAGACCATCGCGACGTCGCGGTGCCGCGGCGAGACGTCGTTGACCACCTGGCCGTCGAATGCGACCGTGCCGCTGGTGATCGTCTCCAGCCCGGCGACCATGCGCAGCGCGGTCGTCTTGCCGCAGCCGGACGGGCCGACGAGCACGACGAACTCGCCGTCCCTGACATCCAGGTCAAGCCCGTCCAGGGCCTTGACCCCGGTGGAGTACACCTTCGTAAGCTTGCCGAGCGAGATAGCGGACATACCTCATGCCTTGCGTTAGTTGGCGACATGCCTCGCGTTAGTTGGCGACGCTGCCGAGCAGCAGGCCGCCGCGCCAGTACCGTTGCAGGAGCGCGAACAGCGCGATCATCGGGATGATCGTCACCAGCCCGCCCATCACGATCAGCGGATAGAGGTTGGCGTCCCCGGAGTTGCTGGCGTGCTGCGACCACAGTCCCATCCCGACCGTCACCGGGTACAGGTTGTTGTCGCTGAAGATGATCAGCGGCAGGATGTAGTTGTTCCACGTGCCCGCGACCGACAGCAGCAGCACCGTCATGACTCCGGGCACCATGAGCGGCAGCGCGATCCGGAAGAAGATCCGCGGTTCGGACGCGCCGTCGATGCGCGCCGCGTCGGTCAGTTCGCGCGGGATGGACAGTTCCACATAGGTGCGCATCAGGTACAGCCCGACGGGGCTGACCATGGACGGCAGGATCATGCCCCAGATCGAGTTGATGAGGTGCACCTTTGCGTACGCCAGGTAGAGCGGCACCGCTATCAGCGTAATCGGCACGAGGAGGCCGGCGATGATGACGGCGAAGAATACCTTCGAGCCGCGGAATTCGAACCTGGCGAACCCGTAACCGCCGAGCGCGGCGAGCACGGTCGCGCCGATGCCGCCGCTCACCGAATACAGCACGGTGTTGAGGAACCATTGGGAATAGGTGCCGTCACCGTCCACGTCGCGGAACAGGTTCGCGAACGTATGGAAGAACTCGAAGGGGGCGGCGAACCAGAAGCCGAACGATTCGAAGATGTTCGCCTGGGTCTTGGTGGAGTTGATGATGACCCACACCACCGGGGCCAGGATGAAGACGGCGAATAGCACGCAGCACGCGGTGAGCGCGGTGAGCGTCCCGCGCCTGAGACCGTAGAGTTCTACGGGGATGGCGGCGTCTTGCCGCTCGAGCCGCTCGCGGCGCCTGCGCTCGCGGCGCGTCTGGGCACGCGGCCGTGCCGGTGGCGGGGCGCTCAGCGGCGGGGCGCTCATGCGAACTCCCTCCGTCGGTTGCGGAACGCCAGCGAGGCGACCGAGATCGCGATGATGACGACCGCGAGAACCACCGCCATCGCCGCGCCAAGCTGGTATTCGCCGTCGGAGATGGCCGTGTTGTAGATGTCGATGACCGGGGTCCATGTATTGGAGACCACCCCGGCCTGGTAGTTGTTCAGGATCGTCGGCTCGATGAAAAGCTGCATGGCGCCGATCGTGTTGATGAACACCAGCATGATGATGGCTGGCCGGACCATCGGCAGCTTGATCCGCAGGATGATCTTCCACAGCGGCGTGTCGTCGAGGATCGCGGCCTCTACGACGTCGCGCGGCACCGACTTCAGCGCCGTGTACAAGATGATGCAGTTGTAGCCCGTCCATTCCCAGATCGCGATGATGATGATGGACGGGAGCATCAGGTTCGCCGACAGCCAGTTGAAGTTCTGGAAGCCGATCGCGTTCATGAGGCGGTTGAACGGCCCGTAGGCGGGATCGAGGAGAAAGCCCCACATCAGCGACGAGACCACGATCGGCACCGCGAACGGGATGAAATAGATGGCGCGGAGCACCGGTCCCCATCTCGCCACGCCCAGGTCGAAGATGGCGGCGAAGAAGAACGCGATCGCGAGCATGACCGGGATCTGGATCCCGCCGAAGACGATGACCCGGATGACCCCGCCCCAGAAGGGCCCCGATCGCAGGACGGCCGCGTAGTTGGCGAACCCGCTGAAGCGCGTCCCGCCGATGAGCTTGGTGGTGTAGAGGCTCTGGTAGATGGCATAGCCCAGCGGGGCGATCATGAACAAGGTGAATATGATCATGAACGGCGTCACGAAGGCCAGCCCGCTCCGGCCGCGCCGCCGCGCGTAGACCGAACGCCGGCGCCGTCCGCGCGCCGCCCCTGGCGGTGCGATCACCCCGGCCGGGGACCGCAGTACCGTTTCGCTCACTGACTGTCCCTTCCCTTCAGGCATGGGACTGCCGGCGTCCCGGCGCGCGGACGCGCGCCGGGACGCCGGCAGCTCAGGTGGTGACGTTGAAGCCCTGGGACTTGGCGTAGCTGACCTCTTGCTGCTGGAAGGCGGCGAACGCCTGGGCGAGCGTTTCCTTGCCGGTGACCACCTGGCCGAAGGTGGTGGCGCCCTGGGTGAGCACCTGGGTCATGAACGGCGGCCACGTGGTCAGCGGGATGCTCAGGGCTCCGGCGGAGAACACCTGGTTGGGCTGCGAGGTCCCGGAGATCGGGTAGGTGAGCGACTTGAACGCCGGGGACTGCAGCGTCGGCAGGTAGGTCGGGAACAGCGAAGACGGCGGGGTCTTCAGGATGCTCCAGGACTGGCTGGTGGCGGTCAGCCATTCGGCGAACTCGGCCGCCTGCGCCGGGTGCTTGGACTGGGAGAACACCGGGTAGGTGGACCCGCCCCAGTCCGAGCCCACGCTCGCGCCCGCGGTCCACTGCGGGAGCGGCGCCGCGCGCCACTGTCCCATCGAGTGCTTCACGTCGGGCGCGAAGTAAGACGGCGCCCATGCCGAGTAGATCGCCGCCGCCAGGACGCCATTGTCCAGGTCGGTGTTCATCTCGGTGCTGAGGTCCGTGATCGCGTCCACCGCGTGATCGTTGATGAGCGCCTGCCAGAACGCGGCGAATTTCTCCTGGGCCGGCCCGGTCCAGTCGATCGTGAGGTTGGCGCCGCCGGTGTACTGGAACGGCCACGCCCCGGCCTGGGCCATCATGTCCATCAGCCACTGCGGGTCATTGGCCGGGAAGTTGATGAGGTAGGCCTTGGGATTCTCGCTGTGCAGTTTGATCGCGTCCTGGGCGAACTGCGCCCAGGTGGCCGGCGGGGTGATGTGGTACTTGGCCAGTACCTGCTTGTCGTAGTAGAAGCCCATCGGGCCGAAGTCGCTGGGCATCGCGTACACCGCGCTGCCCTGGCTGACCTGGGACCAGGCCCACGAGGCGAAGTCGGCCTTGTACTTGTCCGCGCCGTAGGGGACGAGGTTGACCAGGTAGTGCTGGATTTCGTAGGACGGGAGCAGGTCGAACTCGACCTCGGCGACATCCGGGGCGCCGGTGCCGGCCTTGAGCGCGTTGTTCAGGGGCACGTACTCGCCCGAACCCGCGCCGGGGTCTTGCAGCGTGACGCAGATGTCCGGATGGGTGGCGTTGAACTCGTTGACGGCCCGGCTCATGCCGGGCACCCAGGCCCAGAACGTCAGATGGGTGGCGCTGGACGAGCAGTTGCCGCCCGCGAGGACCGGGGTCGAACTGGCGCTGGCGCTGGCACTGGCGCTTGCCGCCGGGGTCGTGCTGTTCGACGCGCTGGAACCGCCGCTGCTGCACGCGGCGAGCAGCGTGATCGCCGCGACGCCGGCGATCCCGGTGGCAGCGAGCCGGTGGGTGATTCTTCGTTCCGGGTTTCTTTCCGACAACATCTCGGGGGACTCCTTCGCTGGCTTGTTGCCGTGGCTTGTGCCGTCCGGGAACGGCCGCGGGCCCGCCGCCCGCGGCCGGCGGGGGTCAGCGGCTGATCGCCGCCTCGAGCAGGGTGAAGGACTGGGGGGGAAGGATCAGGGCGACGGTGCCGCCCTTGGGGTTCTCGGTTCGGTGTTCCATGTGGACGGTCTCGACGTCCGGCAGGACGCGAGGTTCGCCCGGCCCGCCCGCGGTGACCGTCCTGATCCCGGCGGGCCCCGCGAACGCGTGATCGCGGAGCAGGATCTCGGCGGTCCTGGGGCGGACCGGGTCCCGGTTGACGAGCGTCACCGCGAGCCGGTCCTTGTTACCGGTCACAGTCGCGGCGGCGTCAATGGCGGTGAAGGGGCCGATATCGGCCACCTTGTAGGGCCACCGGCCAGGGGAGTCGGGCCACACCGGGTCGAGGTACGAGCCGTAGACGTGCACGTCCACGGCGTCCCGCAGCGCGGCCTGCGCGTGCAGCAGCACCGGGTAGTAGATGGGCTGCACGGTCGCGGTCTCCGCGGTGGTGACGACCGGCGCGATCGCGTTCACCATCTGCGCCAGGTTGGCCATCTTCACCCAGCCGGAGTTCCTGATGAAGATGTTCAGGTAGGTGCCGACCGCGAGCGCGTCCGCGAACGTGTACCGCTCCTCAAGGTCCACGCTCATCTTGCGGTACCAGACGTTCCATTCGTCGTAGGCGATCTTCGGCGGATTGTCGATCTTGCGCCGGTACGCGGTATGCCGGATATGCGCGACCGCCGACCTGATCGCCCGCTCGGCCTGGTGCGGCTGGAGAACGTTCGTCCAGTAGTCCTCGCTGCCGGTGTAGATGTGAATCGAGTGGTAATCGACCAGGTGAGCCATGCCCTCGATGACGATCCGGTCCCACTCGTTCCAGCCGGTCTTGCCGCAGCTGACCAGCTGGATGCCGGGGTCGAGGAACCTCAGCGCCCGTGCCCACCGGGTGGCCTCGCGCACGTACTCGTCCGCGGACATCGCGCCGACCTGCCACTCGCCGTACATCTCGTTGCCCAGGCCCCAGAGCCTGACCCGGTAGGGCTCGGCCCGGCCGCCGCGCCGCCTGGCGTTCGCCCAGTACGTGTCGCGCTCGCCGTTGCAGTACTCCACCCACGCGAGCGCCTCCTCCAGCGTGCCGGTGCCCATGTTGAGGCAGATGTACGGCTGGGTGCCCAGCTCCTCGCAGTAGGCCAGGAACTCGTCGGTGCCGAACCGGTTGGATTCGGTCCCGCCCCAGGCCAGGTCGGGGCGCGAGGGCCGCTCGTCCTTCGGCCCGATACCGTCTTGCCAGTGGTAGTTGCTGACGAAGTTGCCGCCCGGCCACCGCAGCACGCCGATCCGCAGTTCGCGCAGCAGGCTCAGCACGTCCTTGCGGAAGCCGCGGTCGTCGCTCAGCGGCGAACCCTCCTCATACAGCCCGCCGTAGATGCAGCGGCCGAGGTGCTCGACGAAGCCGCCGAAGACGTTGCGGTCGACCTGTCCGAGGACGCGGCCGGGGTCGATGGCGATGCGGGTCACTCACTTGTCCTTTCGCGGGGCGCCGTGGAGGCGCGGACGATCAGCTCGACGGGGAGCAGCGGTGGCTTTTCCGGGACCTGCTCGCCGGCGATCGAGCGCAGCAGCAGGTCGACGGCCTGGCGGCCGGTTTCGGCGAGCGGCACGCGCACCGTGGTCAGCGGGGGCGTCATGTACTCGGCGAACGGGATGTCGTCGCAGCTCACCACCGCCACGTCCTGCGGCACGCGGCGGCCCGCCCGGAACAGGGCGGACAGCACGCCCAACGCCATCATGTCGCTGTGCACGAAGATCGCGGTGATAGCGGGCGAACGTTCGAGCAGAAGCCGGGTCGCCGCCGCGCCGCCCCCGGGCGTCCAGTCGCCCTCGGCGACCAGGTCCTCGGGCGTCTCCAGGCCCGCGGCGCGCAGCGCGTCCTCGTAACCGTGCAGCCGGCTCCGGGTGACGCGACGGCGGAACGGCCCGGTGACGGTGCCGATCGCGCTGTGGCCGAGCCCGATGAGATGGCTGGTCGCCAGGCGCCCGGTCTCGCGGTGATTGGACCCGACGAGCGGCACTCCGCCTCCGGGCACCGCCTGGAGCGAGACCGCGGGCACGTATTTGCGCAGCAGCTCTGCGACCTCGGTGTCTTCCTCGACTTCGGGCGCCGCGACGATGATCCCGTCCACCCGCCGTTCGATCAGGGCCCGCACGATGTCCGCGCCGTCGGTGCCTCCGACGGCGAGGTGGCCGACGAGCACCGAGTGACCGTGCCTGCGTGCCTCCTGCTCGGCCGCGACCGAGGCGTGCGTGATCGCGATGTCGGTGGCGTCGCTGGCCACGAGGCCGATCGTCGCGGTGGTGCGCTGCACGAGGGAGCGGGCGATGGTGTTCGGCCGGTAGCCGAGTTCCTCCGCGGTCGCCAGGATGCGCCGTGCGGTCTCCGCGGAGACGCGCACATCGCTGCCGTTGAGCACCTTGCTCGCTGTCTGGAAGCTGACGCCGGCCCGCGCCGCCACTTCCTTGATCGAGACGTATCTCCGCCGTGCCATCGCCGCTCCCGCCCTCGTTCCGTCCGCGCCCCGCCCGGGCCGCGTACGGACACCGTGGACGAACGTTCGCTCATACGCTAGACCGGCGGGCCGGCACGGTCAAGGGAGCGCCGATAGATGTTTCGGAGCGGTGCCGGGCAGCGGGAAGCCCACCGCGAGTCAGCCGCGTGCGTTCGGGCCGCGGACCTGCCACGAGCAGCTCGCCAGGGCGCGCGAGCGCGGCTGGCTGGCCCATTCGCCGCTCGCGTACGTCGTGCCCGACGCGGAGTCTGGCGACTTCTTCCTCCGGGCGAGGCAGACGGCGTTCCCCGGGCGGCGGATCGCCGAGATATTCGGCATCACGAACGGGCCGCTGCGCGCGCACATCGACGCGAACATCTTGAACCTGACCGTCGCGGTCTGCGCCGAACGCGCGAACAGGGACCAGCCCGGCGGCGACGCTTTCGACATCGCCGCCGCCCGCGACGCGAAGCCGTTCACCTTCGGCGCGAACCTGGCCCGCGCGGAACTCGAGGAGCACTGAAGTCTCTTGCGCCCAGGATGCCCGGGCTCGCGCTGGACGGCGCGCCCGTCCTCGGCGGGGTGGAGGGCATCTACGGCGTCGAATCGCTGCCTCTGCGGTGGGATTGATAGGAAATTATTCCGAACGTACGCTGGCGTCTGGGAACGCGCCCGCGACTCTGGTCAGCTTGGCGGGGTCGCGGATCACGTCGATCGCCGTGATCCGCCCGGCGTCTGCCGTCAGCGCCAGCACGCTGAGCACGCCGTCCGCGTCCCGCAGCACCAGCCCCGGCGTGCCGTTGACCAGCGCCGGCCACAGCTGCCGCGGCGGGCGGCGCGCATAGGCGGCGAGCAGGCGCGCGATCTGCGCCGCGCCGCGTGCCGACCGCGGCTCGGCGCGCACCGCGCCGCCTCCGTCGGCGCGCCAGCTGACGCCGGGGTCGAGCAGCGCGAGGAGCCGTTCCATGTCGCCCTCGTAGCACGCGCTGGTGAACGCAGCAAGCAGTTCCCGCTGCTGTGCCGTGGTCGGCGGGAACCGCGGGTGCTTACCGCGGACGTGCCGGCGGGCGCGGGAGGCGAGCTGGCGGACCGCCGCGGGGGAGCGGCCGACCACCTCGGCGACCTCATCAAACGACAGCCCGAACACATCGTGCAGCAAGAACGCCGTCCGCCCCGCCGGCGACAGCGCGTGCAGGACGACGAGCAGCGCCATGCTCACCGACTCATCCAGCGTCACCCGGTCAGCCGGGTCAGCGCCGGCCTGGAGGGGGACGACGACCGGCTCGGGCAGCCACGGCCCGGCGGCGCGCTCGCGGCGCGCCCGCGCGCTGCCGAGCGCGTCAAGCGCCAGCCGACTTACGGCCGTCGTCAGCCAGGCGCGCAGGTCCGCGATCGCGTCCCGGTCCGCGGTCCGCTGCAGGCGCAGCCACGCCTCTTGCACGCAGTCCTCGGCTTCGGCCAGCGAGCCGGTGGTCGCGTACGCGAGGCGCAGCAGACGCGGCCGCTGCGCCTCGAACTCCCGTGCCAGGGCGGCCTCGTCCGCCGCCTGATCCGCCGGTCCGGCCGAACCGGTCATCGCGGTGCCCCGGCCGCCTGGCCGGCCAGCCAGGCGGCGAAGGTCACGCCGCCCCGGACGCCGGGCCGCCCGTCGGTCAGCGCCCCGGCGCGCAGCGCCCGGCCGAGCTTGCCCGGCAGCGGCAGCGGGACGAGCGCGGCCCGCGTGCCCGTCGCCCGCCGCCAGGCACGGGCCAGCTCCCGGGCGTCGGCGACCTCAGGTCCCGCGATGGATACCCGGTCGTGCCGCGGGCCGTTCCCGGTGACATCGGCGACGGTGCGCGCGACCTCGGCGCAGGCCACCGGCTGCACCAGCGCCCGGGGTACCGGCAGCGCCCGCCACCGCGCCCCGGCGGCGAGCATCGCCGCGACGTACTCGTGGAACTGCGTGGCGCGGACGATCGTCCACGGGAGCGTGCCGCGCGCCACGATGTCCTCCTGCTCCGCCTTGACGCGGAAGTACCCCAGAGGGACCAGTTCGCAGCCGATGATCGACACACACACATGATGTGCCACGCCGGCCTCCCGGCCGGCGGCCAGCAGCCGCCGTGTTCCCGCGACGAGCGTCGCCGCCGCGCTCCGTGACGAGTTGTTGCTGGCGTCGACCACGACCTCGCAGCCGTCCAGCGCCTCTGGCAGGCCCGCTCCTGTGGTGAGATCCACCCGGTACTGCGGCGCGCCGCGGCTCAGCACCCGTATGTCGTGCCCGCGCGCCCGTAGTTCGTCAGCTACCTGGCGGCCCAGCGTGCCCGTGCCGCCCGCTATCGCGATCTTCATGCCTCAGGGACGACGCGGCCCGCCGGGATGTGACATCCGCCGGACAGCGCGTCCGCGGTTTCTTCTCTTTCGCTGGCCTTCCCCTGGTCAGCACCAGGGGGTTCCCGCCGAAGCTAGGCGGCCCCTTGGTCAGCACCAGGGCGTTCCCGCCGAAGCTAGGCGGGGGGAACAGCCGCCAGTACGGAGCGACCAGCGGCGAGGCCGGTCACCGGCGCGGTACGGAAGCCGGCCTCAGCAAGCGGTTCCGCGTACTCCGGCTCGGCGCCTAGCGCGCCGCGGCCCAGGTCGCGGCTTAGAAGGTCGCGGCTTAGAAGATCGCGGCGAGGACGACCGCCACGATGCCGGTGATGAAGACGCCGTCGAACGTGCCCGCGCCGCCGATGGACACCACCGGCGCGCCGAGCCGGCGGACCTTGTGCAGGTTGAGCAGGTCCGCGCCGACGAGGGTGCCCAGCGTCCCGGCGACGTAGGCCAGGCCCGCGACCGCGGCCGGGTGCAGCGCGATCGCGGCCGCCGCGGCGAACACGCCCGGCAGCAGCGCTGGCACCGCGATGCCAAGGCCCCTGACCGGGCGGGCGACCGCGTGGGTGAACAGCGCCACGACCGCGACCGCGGCGAGCGCCAGCCAGCCGAGCCGGTCGTGGGCGATGAGGTATCCCGACAGGGCGGCGGGCACGACCGCGCCGCCGACGTTCACCGCGATCGTGGTCCTGCTGCTGCGCAGCACGGGAATCACGTACCGGATGCCGAACACGGTCACCATCTGCCGCAGCTGCGTCACGCTTCCGCGCAGCCGTGCCACGGGGACGTTGATGACGCTCCCGGCGAGGCTGGCCAGCAGCAGGAGCATCGCCGTCCGCGGGCCGATCCCCAGCCGTCCCAGCGCGTAGCTGAAGATGCCGACCTGCGCGAACGCGGTCAGCACCAGGACGGCGATGAACCCGGCCAGCAGGAACGGTGCTGCCAGCGGCCAGTAGACCAGCTCGCGCCCGTACCCCCCGCGCGCGCGGGAAGTCCCGTACCGGCCGCGCGCGCCCAGGGGCCCGTACCGGCCGCGCGCTGCCCAGCCGCGGCCCCGGAACCCCGCACGCCCTCCGTACCTCGCCGTACCGAAGTACCTCGCCGTACCGAACACGCTCGCCACCTCCCGTCCGGCCAGGGACACGCTCGCCGCCTCCCGTCCGGCCAGGGACACGCTCGCCGCCTCCCGCCCATTCAAACGGCGGGAGAAACCGGGTTATGCCGTCTTTCACCCGGCACGGGCGGGCGGTGGCGGTGGTCGTGCGCCCCGACGTGCTGCGGAGCCGGTCACGTGCCGAGAGCGCGCTGGCCGGAGCCGGCCGGACGACCTGCTGCGGGCCGCCGCGGACAGCGAACTGTCCTGGGCGGCCGGTCTCGGCGGCAGTACGCGGAAGAGCTGACCGCCGCGATACGCGCGGACCGGGACGGCCGGCAGGGGACCGGCCCGCGCGGATGCCTTCGACGCCGGCGGGCTGATCTACGCCGCGATTCCGGATCATCCGCTGGGCCGGCGGGTCTCCCCGCGGCGGGTGGCTAGGCCGGGCAGGTCCAGGCTTCGGGGCTGCGCAGCAGCCTTGTGCCCCCGCCGCCCGGCGGCGGGAAGTGCTCGCGGAGCGTGAACGCGTACGGGGTCGCGCCATGCGCGCGGAGGTGCCCGAGCCGGTCTTCGGCCTCATAAGTGGTCGGGATGTGGCCGCGGGGGATCCACCACAGCGCCGTGTGCGCGTCCCTCATCCGCCCGAACCACTCGCGGCGCCGCCGCAGCACCGCGACGTGCGCCGGGCCGTACACGTAGGCCGCGAGCGCCTCGACCGACTCCCACACGGACATGTTGACCAGGATGGCGCCGTCGGCGTCCTCGTCGTCCTGCTCGAACGCGCGGATGGCGGTCGCGTTCCCGTCCTCGGTCTGCAGCCGCCAGATGAACCCCGGCGCGCCGTCCGCGACCGCGTTCACGGGGTCCAGCGCCGCGACGAAGTCCGCGAGCAGCGGGCTGTCCAGCGGGGCCAGCAGGCGTGCGATGTTGACCTGCGCGAGCACGTAGTCCACGCCGCCGATGCTGCCAGACAGGCCGCGGGCGGGCAACGACCCGAGGTGACCGGCGGTTCCCGCCGCCAACCGCGCCGCCTTCGCGGGCCTGCCCGCGGTGTCCATGCAGGAGTTTGAGCTGCCAGGGTCGGCGAACTCATCCTCCCTCGCCTGTCGCTGGGCGGCTTCGGCCAGGAGGTAGAGCTGTCATTGGGGGCTTCGGTCAGGTGGTATAGCTGTCATTGGGGGCTTCGGTCAGGTGGTAGAGCTGTCATTGGGCGGCTTCGATCAGGTGGTAGAGCAGGAGAAGCTGGGTGATCGCCAGGGGCTCGCTGCGCTGGCCGCCTCCCAGATCGCCCAGGGGCGCGGGCAGGTCCGTGCCCTCGCCGAATCCGGCCCAGATGGCCTTCTCCAGCATCCGGCTGTCCTCGCGCGGCACGTATCCGTGGACGTGCAGCGCGTCCACCGGCCGGCCGTCCTCGTCGCGTGTCAGCTTGAGGTGCATCGACTGGCCGCTTTCGGCGAGGACCGCGCTCAGGTCCGGGTGACGGATGGTGGGGCGCAGCAGCAGTTCGGCGGACAGCGGCGTGCCTGGCGGGTCCTGGCGCTGCTCGACCGGAGCGAACCTGACGACGATGTCGGCGCGCCGGCGCTGCGGGCGGATGAAGGCCTCCGATTCGGGCTCACGACGATCGAGTTCGGCGAGCACCTGCTCCCGCAGGTAGCCGCGCTGCGCCGTGTCCCGCTTGATCTTCCACTCCCGGCGGATCGTCTCTGGCGGGTTGAGGTAGACGGTGACGTCGAAGCACGCCGCGGCGAGCTTGGTGTGCAGCGGCAGCAGCCCCTCCACGATCACGAACCGCCGCGGTTCGATGTACTCGGGCCGGGTCAGCTGGCCAGTGTGATGGTCGTAGACGGGCTTGAGGATCGGATGCCCGGTGGCGAGCAGTTGCAGATGCTGCTCCATGATGTTGATGTGGTTGCAGTCGGGATGCAGCGCCGTGAACGGAAGGCGCTTGCGCTCCTGGCGGTCGTAGCGGTGGTAGTCATCCACGCACACGGCCGTGCACTGGTCCTCGCCTAGGGCCCGGACCAGCCCGGAGGCGATCGTCGTCTTGCCCGCCGCGCTGTCGCCGGCGACCGCGAGCATGACAGGGCGGTGGTCCGTGACGTGCGCGCCGCTCGTCCGGTGCATGCGCAAGAGCTTGTGCGGCATGCCTGCTCCTCTCAGCCGGCGGCGCGGGATCAGTCTCCCCAAGCAGCCACGTTACGTATCCGTTATCCCCAGGGCATCCCCCGCACGGGGGGGTCACAGGGGGAAAGCCGCGGCGCTTGTCCCATTTCGCCGGGATCGTGGTGCTAGCCGCCTCCACCGGGACCACTTATCGTGTTCAGTCATGGAGAGCCGGCCCGTGCGCGTCCTCCTGGTCGACGACCACGAGATGGTCCTGGAGGGACTGAAGGCCATGCTGGCGCGTTTCGCCGGGCGTGTCCGGGTGGTCGGGCAGGCGGGCAGCGCCGAAGAAGCCCAGCCCATGGCTGCCGCGCTGTCCCCGGATGTGGTGCTGTGTGATGTCCGGCTCCGCGGCTCCAGCGGCCTGGACTTGTGCCGGCGGCTTGTCGAGAGCGATCCGGGCTGCCGGGTCCTGCTGCTCAGCGTCTACGACGACGAGCAGTACCTCTACCAAGCACTGCGCGCTGGCGCGTCCGGTTACCTGCTCAAGCGGGTCACCGGCGAGGAACTGGTCAAATATCTCGAGCAGGTGCACGCCGGGGAGACGGTCGTGGACGCCACGATGGCGGCCCGCGTCGCGTCGTCGGCGGCACGGCTGGACAGCGGGGAGTTCTGGCCGGGGGCGCGGATGGGCCTGTCTCAGCGGGAGAGTGAGGTGCTCGGCCTGATCGTCGCGGGCCTGTCCAACCGGGCGATCGCGAGCCGGCTGACGATCGGCGACGAGACGGTGAAGAGCCACACCGGGGCCATCTATCGCAAGCTGGGCGTCAGCGACCGGGCCGGCGCCGTGGCCGCCGCGCTGCGAGAGGGGTTCTTCCGGTGAGCCATCCCCCCGGCGGCCAGGGCCTGGGTCTCGCGGACCCCGAGCGGGAGAACGCCCTGCTGGTCGGCATTATCGAGGCCATCTCCGCGGGCCCGGGACTGGGGCCGCTCGCCGCCAGCGTCGCGCGGCTCATCGTGGAGGCGACCGCGACCGACGTGTGCTTCGTGCACGTCCTGGACGACAGGGGCGGAGCGCTGACGCTGACCGGGGCGACGCCGCCGTTCGATCGGCAGGTGGGCCGGATCAGCCTTCCGGTGGGCGAGGGGGTGAGCGGCTGGGTCGCCAGCCACCGCACGCCGGCCGTGATTGCCGCGGACAAGGAAACCGACCCGCGCTACCGGTATTTCCCCGAACTGGGCGGCCAGGACTACACGTCGATGGTGTCGGTACCGATGGAGAGCCGCCCGACGGGGCTGGTGGGGGTGCTGAACGTGCATACCCGCCAGCGCCGTGATTTCACGGACAGGGACGTCCGGCTGCTCACGTCGATCGGCAGCCTGGTCGCGGGGGCGGTCCACCAGGCCCGGCTGCATCGCCAGGTGGCGGCCAGGGAACAGGCCGCGGAACGGTTCGCCGAACAAGTGATCGCCGCGCAGGAGGCCGAACGCCGCAGGCTGGCCGGCGACATCCACGACGGGATCACGCAGCGGCTGGTGAGCCTCGCCTTCCATCTCGACGCGGCCGCCGACGCGGTTCGCCGCGACACCGGCGTCGCGGCCAGCGAACTGGCGCGCGCCAGGGAACTCGCGGACCTGACGCTGGATGAGGCGCGCGCGGCGATCGCGGGCTTGCGCCCGCCCGTCCTCGACGATCTGGGACTGGCTGACGGGCTGGCCAGCCTCGCCCGCTCGATCGCGCAGGTGCGAGTGCGGGTCACCGGCGCAGAGTGCCCGCTGCCGGAGCATGTCGTGATCGCTTTGTACCGCATCGCCCAAGAGGCCCTGCAGAACGTGGTCAAGCACGCCCGCGCCACCCACGCGGAGGCCCATCTGCGGTGCGACGCCTCCAGCGTGCTGCTGCGCGTGACCGATGACGGACAGGGGTTCGATGTCGCCGCGCGCTCAGACGGCGAGACCTCCTATGGCCTGCGCAGCATGGCCGAGCGCGCGGAGCTGGTCGGCGGCCGGCTCACCGTTGTGTCCCGGCCGGGCGTGGGGACGACCGTGACGGCGACTGTGCCGGTCCGTTCGGCCTGACCCCGCCGTCACCGCCTGGACGAGACACGGACAGGCCTGCTCCGGACTGGTTCGTAACGCCGAATCGCGGCTAGGCATCACCTCAGCGATATGGCCGATACTTAAGTGAAAGCTTTAGCTATGGAGGAGCGGCATGTCGACGGTGGCCCGGCTGCGCGCCCTGGTCACGGTGGCGGACGCCGGTTCGGTGCGGGAGGCGGCGCGGCGCCTGACCGTCACCGAATCCGCGGTGTCGGCCGCGCTCGCGGCCCTGGCCAAAGAAGTACGGGCGCCGCTGGTCGAGCGGGACGGCAGGGGGCTGCGGCTGACCGCGGCCGGGCAGGCCTACGCCGGGTACGCGCGGCAGATCCTCGGCCTGCACGAGGAGGCGCTGGCCGCCGCCCGCTCCGGGCACGACCCGGAACGCGGCCGGGTCCGCGTGGCGGCGGTGACGACCGCGGGCGAGCACCTCCTGCCGGGCCAGCTGGCCTCGTTCCTCGGCGCCCACCCGGCTGTCGACCTGCGGCTTGAGGTCGGCAGCAGCGAGCGAATGTGGGCGATGTTCGCCGCGCACGAGGCCGACGTGATGATCGGGGGCAAGCCGCCGGCCCACGTGACCGACGCGGTGATCAGGGCGACCCGGCCGAACCTGCTCGTCGTGGTGGCCTCGCCAGGCACAGCCGAGGGCTTCGACCTCACAAGGACGCGCTGGCTGCAGCGCGAGGCCGGCTCGGCGACGCGCGCGCACGGCGAGGCGCTGCTGTCCGGGCTGGAAGCCGGCCCGCCGCGGCTGACCCTGGGGTCGAACGGCGCCGTGATCGCCTGCGCCGTGGCCGGCCTGGGCGCCACCCTGGCCCCCAGGGAAGCGGTGCAGAACCACCTCGACAGCGGCGAACTCGTCGAGATCCCGGTGCCGGGAACGCCCTTGCGGCGCCCGTGGCGCGCGGTCACCCACCAGCAGCCGCCGGCCGCGGCCGTCCTCCTCATCAGACACCTCGTCGCCCGCGGAGGCTGGCGCGCGGTGTCACAATGATAAGTAAATACTCAGGTGTTTATGAAAACACTTGATTGATTATTGATATCTCGGTCGCCCATCATGAAGAAACGACCTGATGGGAGGCCACGACATGGCACAACGGTGGAGCGCGGGAGTGCTCCAGTACGCCGAGATGGGCTACTGGCAACCGGACTACGAGCCGAAGCCGACGGACGTGCTCGCCGCTTTCCGCGTGACCCCGCAGCCTGGCGTCCCGCCGGAGGAGGCGGGGGCCGCGGTCGCGGGGGAGTCGAGTACCGCCACGTGGACGGTGGTGTGGACCGACCGGCTTACCGCCTACGACCACTACCAGGGCAAGTGCTACCGGCTCGATCCTGTCCCCGGCAACCCCGGACAGTACATCGCCTCCATCGCCTACGACCTGGACCTGTTCGAGGAAGGCTCGATCGCGAACATGTCCAGCAGCATCATCGGCAACGTCTTCGGCTTCAAGGCGCTGAAGGCCCTGCGCCTTGAGGACATGCGCATCCCGCCGCACTACACCAAGACGTTCCAGGGCCCCGCGCACGGCATCGTGATGGAGCGCGAGTACCTGAACAAGTACGGCCGCCCGCTGCTCGGCGCCACCGTCAAGCCCAAGCTCGGCCTCTCGGCGAGGAACTACGGCCGCGTCGTCTACGAAGCCCTCCGCGGCGGCCTCGACTTCACCAAGGACGACGAGAACATCAACAGCCAGCCGTTCATGCGGTGGCGGGACCGTTTCGTGCACTGCATGGAGGCGGTCAACAAGGCCCAGGACGAGACCGGCGAGGTCAAGGGCCACTACCTCAACGTCACCGCGGCGACGATGGAGGACATGTACGAGCGCGCCGACTTCGCCAAGGAGATCGGCAGCATCATCGTCATGATCGACCTGACCGTCGGCTACACCGCGATCCAGTCGATGGCCAGGTGGGCCAGACGCAACGGCGTGCTGCTGCACCTGCACCGGGCCGGCCACTCCACCTACACGCGGCAGAAGACCCACGGCGTGAGCTTCCGGGTCATCGCGAAGTGGATGCGGCTGGCCGGCGTCGACCACATCCACGCCGGCACCGTCGTGGGCAAGCTCGAAGGCGACCCGCTGACCGTCAGCGGCTTCTACGAGACCCTCCGCTGCGACAAGGCCGGCGCCGACCCCCTCCGCGGCCTGTACTTCGAGCAGGACTGGGTATCCACCCCGGGCGTCATGCCGGTCGCCTCCGGCGGCATCCACGCCGGCCAGATGCACCAGCTGCTCGGCTACCTCGGCGAGGACGTGATCCTCCAGTTCGGCGGCGGTACGATCGGCCACCCCCTCGGCATCGCCGCCGGCGCGACCGCCAACCGCGTGGCGCTCGAAGCCATGGTCAAGGCCCGCAACGAAGGCCGCGACATCCTCACCGAAGGCCCCGACATCCTCCGTGCCGCCGCCAAACGCAGCCGCGAACTCGACATGGCCCTGTCCACCTGGGGCGACGTGACCTTCACCTACGAGTCCACCGACACACCCGACCTGGTGGTGACCCCCTCATGAGAATCACCCAGGGAACGTTCTCCTACCTGCCGGACATGACCGACGAGGAGGTCGCCCTTCAGCTCCGGTACGCGATCGGCAACGGCTGGGCCGTCTCCGTCGAGTCCACCAGCGACCCGCGTCCCCGGAACAACCTCTGGGAGATGTGGGGCCTGCCGATGTTCGGCCAGCGCGACCCGGCCGGCGCCCTGTATGAGATCAACGAGTGCCGCAAGGCGCATCCCGGCCGCTACATCCGGGTGTCGGCCTATGACTCGAGGCACGGCCGCCAGACGACCGCGCTCTCCTTCCTGGTGAACCGCCCCCAGGCGGACCGTCCCCAGGCGGACCGCCCGCGGTGAACGGCGCCCGCCAGGGATTCGCGCTGCCGCGCCCGGGGTCCGGCGCGCCACAGCCGCCAGCCCCGGCCCCGGAGCCGGTGCCAGCCGCGCCCGAGCCGCTCCCCGACGACGCGTCTGTCGACCTGGCGTCCGAGCGCGCCGCGGCCGGCGTGGACGCCGTCCTCGATTCCCTCGACTCCGGACTCGTCGGCCTGGTGCCGGTCAAGACGCGCATACGGGAGATCGCGGCGCTGCTGCTCGTCGACCGGATGCGCGCCCGGTTCGGGCTCGCCGCGCAGTCGCCGAGCCTGCACATGTGCTTCACCGGTAACCCCGGCACCGGCAAGACGACGGTGGCGCTGCGGATGGCCGAGCTGCTGCACCGGCTGGGCTACCTGCGCAGCGGCCATGTCGTCTCCGTCACCAGGGACGACCTGGTGGGGCAGTACGTCGGCCACACCGCGCCGAAGACCAAGGACGTGCTCAAGCGGGCGATGGGCGGCGTCCTGTTCATCGACGAGGCCTACTACCTGTACCGGGCGGAGAACGAGCGCGACTACGGGAGCGAGTCCATCGAGATCCTGCTGCAGTTCATGGAGAACCACCGTGACGACCTCGTCGTGATCCTGGCCGGCTACGCCGACCGCATGGAGGCGTTCTTCGCCTCCAACCCGGGGATGAGCTCGCGGATCGCCCACCACCTGGAGTTCCCCGACTACACCCTCGACGAGCTTGCCGCGATCGGTGACCTGATGCTGCGCCATCAGCGATACCGGCTGTCCGACGAGGCGGCCATGGTATTCCGTGAGTACCTCGCCCGGCGGATGGCCCAGCCCAGGTTCGCGAACGCGCGCAGCGTCCGCAACGCCCTGGAGCGCGCCCGCCTCCGGCACGCTAACCGGCTGGCCGCCGCCCCTGGAACGCTCGGCAAAGACGACCTCATGCGGCTCGAACCCGCTGACTTCCTCGCCAGCCGCGTGTTCGCCGAGTCGGGCGGCGAGCGTCCTGACGTCCGAAGATCACCGAGAGTATCGTGAGAAACACAGAAACATGCAGCGTGCGAGCATAAGTGCCCGCTCCAGGACAGGTGGTCACGATGCGGCAGGTTAGGTACAGGGCGCTCATCGCACTCGACGCGGTCCCGCGGCAGCCGAGCGGGCAAGAGTACCGCAATCACACCCACGCCCTGATGGTCCATGCCCATCGCCTGGACGAGCCCAGTCACGTCAGATACTTCCCGGCCGAGCTGAGCTGGGACGACGAGCGGGCTTTGCGCGCCGGCGACCGTGCCGAGGTGACGATCACGATGATCGACGACGAAGCGGCCGCGTTCTTCGGCTGCGGGCAGCGGTTCAGCCTGTGGAACGGGTCCGACATAGGGCATGGCACGATCTCGCGGCGCGTCTACACCGAGTACGGCCCCTGCTGACACCGGCAGGGACCGGCGCGCGCCGGTACCTCCGGCATCCTCCACGGTGTCCATCGGCAAGCGGATAGGTCGGCCCGCCTTCGCCTCCGAGCGTGGCATGCTGCGGCGGCCCGCCGGCCGAACGGGGAAGCCGGGCCGCGCCCCGCCCACCTTCGCCTCCGAGCGCGGCATGCTGCGGGCTTTCCTCGACTACCAGCGCGCGACGCTCGCGATGAGGTGAGGCGCCCATGGTGTGGTCCGGCGAGATCGGCTTGCGGGCGGCGTTCGGCGCGAGCGGATCGGGCGGGGCGGAGGCGTTCCCGGCCCGTGAGGCCGAGGTGGCGAACTCCCGCCGGACCGAGCTGGCCGCCGGGCCGCTGGACGTGCCAGGCTATCAGCCGCGGTGGGAGGAGGTCTCGCCGCGGATGGTCATGATCCACGTTCTCCTCGAATACGGCCGCCGTAACGGCCACGCGGACTTCCTCCGCGAGGGCATCGACGGGTCCGCGGGCGCCTGCCTGAGCCGCGCCTGCCTCGCGCAGACCCGGTCTCACGAGCGCAGGTAGGACGCTCCGTTCAGGTCCAGGATCGCCCCGCTGGCCCAGGATGCCTCCGGCGACGCCAGGTACACCACGGCGGCGGCCACCTCCTCGGGCGTCGCGACGCGGTTGAACGGGCTCTGCGCCCGGATGGCCTCGCCGGCGCGCGTGGCGAGTTCCTCCGCGGTCATGTCCGTTTCCACGTACCCGGGGGCGACCGACGCGACGGTGATACCGTGCGGCGCGAGCGCCACCGCCAGCGACTGCCCGAACGCGTGCAGCCCCGCCTTGCTGGCCCCGTACGCCGGATGGGCGGGCTCGCCGCGGAACGCGCCGCGCGACCCCACGTTCACGATCCGCCCGCCGCCGCGCGCGGCCATGTGCCGCACCGCGCACCACGTCGCGTTCGCCGCGCCGACCAGGTTGACGCCGAGCGTCGCCCGCCACGCGCCCTGCCACTGCTCATAGCAGCTTTCGAGCACGGGGTGCGCCACGTAGATGCCCGCGTTGTTCACCAGGACGTCCAGCCCGCCGAGCCGGCTGGCGGCGCTGTCGACCATCGCCCGCACCGCGTCCGCGTCCGCCATGTCGGCCCGCGCCACGACGTGCCCGTCGCCGGGCAGGCTGTCGCGCAGCGCCGTCGCCGCGGCTTCGGCCTCCCGGTAGTGGATCGCCACCCGGTCCCCGCGCGCGGCGAACGCCCGCACGATCGCCGCGCCGATACCACGGGACCCGCCAGTCACCAGAACTGCTCGCTGACTCACCCGCGCGACTTTACCCGCCCAGGGCATGGGGATTGTCCCCGCGCGGGGCGTTGCCGGCCGATCGCGGCGGGCACGTGTTCACCGCGCTCGCGCCCGTTTTGCGTGAATTGCCAGAACCTCAACGTGAGATTTGGCGCCATTCACCATGATCCCGTAAGATTTATACACCTATAGCCGATTTTTCTTCCTTCATGAAGGATTTTCCGGTAAGGAGGGCCAGATTTTCCGGTAAGGGGGGGCAGCCTCCGGCCGCGGCCCGCCCAGAGGCGGCACATCCTGGCGCAGGCACATCAGAAGCCTCCGTGAACTCGCGCCGCGTTCGGGGCCGTCCCGGCGAATGGGCCAGCGGCATCCGCGCGCGGGGAATCCCGGGGGCGTCACCCGGGCAACGGACCTTACCCGCCGCACAACTCCAGCAGCCTGGTGATCGTCGCCCAGTTCCGCGCCGTTCCGGTCACGCCGGCCTTCGGCGAGCTGACGATCTTGATCACGGCCTGCGCGAGATCGCTGTTCCCGTACCCGTCCGGAGTGTGCAGGTACAGCGTCCGTCCGGCGGCCTGCACCCGGTCATGGGCGCCCCTGGCCGCGGCCTGCGCCACGGCGGCACCGAGCTTGCCCAGCAGCCCGGCCTCGGGTGGCTCGCTGAGCATTACCGCGTGCACTCGCTTGGGATCGGGTTCGTCCGGAAACGGGTTGGCCGCGACGACCTGCGCCAGCTCGCTCCGGGATACCACGACGACCGGCGCGGTGACCCCGAGTTTCACCGCGATGGCCGCCGTCATGGCCCGCGCCAGCTTGGCGGTCTCGGCTCCCATCGGCGCGGTGAACAGCACGTTGCCGCTCTGGATGTACGTA
Organism: Trebonia sp.; assembly: GCA_035294225.1. Taxonomy (GTDB): domain Bacteria; phylum Actinomycetota; class Actinomycetes; order Streptosporangiales; family Streptosporangiaceae; genus Trebonia. The sequence goes on along the minus strand of DATGLH010000131.1, from coordinate 4,048 downwards.
GACACGTCGTCAAGCCCCAGTTCGCCGACGACAGTCCGCAGGTCTGCCATCGCGACCCGGTTCCGCCCGCCGAGGTTGATCCCCCGCAACAGCGCGACGTGGGTAGGCATGGCCCCATTCTGCCGCGCGCGGAAGGAGGAAGGCGACGGCATTCCGCCCGGCGCCGTCGGATCACCCCAGCCGCCCGCCGCCTCGCGGCGGCGGGACTACGCGCGCCGAGGCGTAACTCGGTGATCGGTTCGAGCAGGCCGGTGAGCTCCCGCCGGCCGGAGTAGCCCGCCCAGCCCAGCGGGCCGAGCCGAAGCGCTCGTCGCGGATGCCGGGTCCGCGCCACGGCACGGCAACCTCCGGGCCCGCCCGAGGTTCCCGTCCCCGGCCGCCTTGTGCAGCGCCGTCTGCCACGGCCGGTCACTCGGCATGCCGGCCCGCCCCTTGGCGTTGACGTCGGAGTCCAGTTCCGCGAGAAGCTCGACCGCGGCGGGTTTCCCGCGGGCGGCGGCCCCCTGCGGGCCTGCCGGGCAGGCTGCCCGGTTCGGGCGGCCGGCGGTACCGGGTGAAGGCCGGCAGCGCGAAGCCGATGACGACGGCCCCGGCGATGGTCACGAGCCCGCCGCTCAGGGCGCTGATGACCGGGGACGTCAGCGAGCCGAGGGCACCCGCCTCCAGGCTGCCGAGCTGGCCGCCGCCCGCGCCCACCACGTAGTCGGCGGCCAGCACCCGGCCGCGGAACTGATCCGGGGTGACCGCCTGGACGATCGTGCCCCGGAACACCACCGTGAAGGTATCGGCGGCTCCGGCGACGGCCAGCAGGGTAAGCGTCAGCCACAGGCTGGAGGCGACGGCGAACCCGGCGAACGCCGCCCCCCACACGGCGACCGCGGTGAGCATCGCCAGGCCCTGCCGCGAAACGTGCCTGAGGGGCCCGGACAGCCCCGCGCTGGCGAGGCCGCCTATGCCGATCGCGGCCGTGAACAGGCCCAGAGTGCGGGGACTGCCGCCGAACCGCGCCGCGTTGATGGCCGGGAAGAGGGCCACCGGAAGGCCGAAAACCGTGGCGTTGAGGTCGGCGAGAAACGCGCCGGCCAGCACCTGGCTGCGGCGGATGAGGCGCACTCCCGCGGCGGCGGCGCGCAGACCTGGCCGCGCGCCGCCGGGCGGCCGCATCGCCGGAAGCCGGGCCACCCCGTACAGCGAGCCGGCGAAGCTGACCGCGTCGACGATGTAGCACGCGCGCAGCCCCAGGTGCGGTGCGGCGGCGATGAGGCCGGCCAGCGTCGGCCCGGCGGTCAGCATGACCTGGAAGCTCAGCCGGTCCAGCGCCATCGCCGCAGGCAGCCGGCTGGCCGGCAGCAGGCCGGCGGGAAACGTGCCGCGGGCAGGCCGGTCCACCGCGCTGACCGCGGACTGCGCGGCGACGAGCACGTACGGCAGCCACGCCAGGCCCAGCCCGGCGAAGGCCTGCGCGGCGAGCGCCGCGGACACCGCGGCCAGGCAGGAGCTGGTCACCAGCACGAGCGTGCGCCGGTCGGCCGTGTCGGTCACCGGGCCGGCCAGCAGCCCGATGGCCAGGGTCGGCACCATCTGGGCCACGCCGATAGCGCCGACCGCCACCGGGGAGCGGGTCAGGTCGTAGACCTGCAAGGGGACGGCGAAGCTTGTCAGGGCACTGCCAACCGACGACAGGGCGGTGCCCGCCCACAGCCGCCGGAAGGCCGCGGATTCGCGAAGCGGCGTGATGTCCGCGAGCAGCCGGTATCCGCCGGGCAAGTCCCTCTCCTCGCTACCCGCCACGGCTACCCGCCACGGCTACCCGCCACGCGGCCGACCGGGCACTGAGCCACTATAACAGCACTTACATAAGTCCTGTTATAGTGGTTGGATGAACAGCCAGGTAGCGTCCGACCCCACCAGGCACGGCCGCTGGCGCCCGCTGCGGCTGCTGATGGAGGCGATGGACGCCGACATCGCCCGCCTCTACGCCCAGGCGCGGATCAGCGGGCTCAAGCCGAGCTGGGTCATGGAACTGCTCCGGCTGCACGCGCAAGGTCCCATGACGATCGCCGAGCTCGCCAGATCCGTCGAGCGAACCCATTCGGCGATGAGCCAGAAGGTGGCCGCCATGCGGGCCGCCGGCTGGGTCCGTACCGTCGCGGGCGCCGACGCGCGCAGCAAGAACGTGACGCTCACGGCCAAGGCGTCCCGCATCGTCGGCCGGCTGGCCGCCGAATGGCGAGCCACCGAGGCGGCCATCGCCGGGCTCGAGGCGGAGATCCCCTACCCGCTCAGCCGGGCCGTCGCCGACATCGAGGAAGCCCTGCGGCGCAAGAGCTTCCACGACCGGATCGCCGAGAAGCTGGCCAACGACACCGCGTGGCGGTAAACGCCGCGCCGCTCACGAGAGCCGTCGCGGCGGCCGGGACCGCCGAGGTCAGCCCGTCCGAGCACGGCAGGCACCGGTCCCCGGCCCGGTCCCCGGCCCGGTCCCCGGCCCGGGCCTTGGTGCGGGCCTCGGTGCGGTGACAGGCCGGGTGCGCCGACCTCCGGAAAGTCGCCCGCGGGCCCCAGTGCGCGCGGCAGCAGCGCCCGCCGCCGAACCCGGTGCCCGCCAGGGCGTTCGGCAGGCCGGGCTCGTCGCAGCGGCGGAGCGCCTTCGGCGGCAGCCGGGCGGCCCGGGCGAACGCGCCGACCGCGAGGACAGGAGGTCCGGGGGCCCCGGGGAAGACAGCCGGCATACACCCACGCTCCGGCGCCGCCCCGGGGCAAGGTCAAGCGCTACTGCCTGTAGGTGGCGAGGAATTCACCCAGCCGCCCGATCGCGTCCTCCAGGACCGCGACGCTCGCCAGGAAAACGACCCGCAGGTGGTCCGCTGACGGCAGGTTGAACCCGGTGCCGTGCGACAGCAGCAGGTGCTGCTGCTCGAGCAGGTCGATGACCATCTTCTGGTCGTCGACGATCTTGTGCACCTCGGGATCGAGCCGCGGGAACAGGTACAGCGCCCCGGCCGGCTTGTAGCAGTCCACGCCGGGAATCTGGGTGAGCAGCTCCCAGCCGCGGTCCCGCTGGTCGCGCAGGCGGCCGCCTGGCCGCAGCAGCGGCGTGATGTCGATGGCGCCGTCGAGCGCCGCCGGGATCGCGTGCTGGGCCGGGACGTTCGGGCACAGGCGCATGTTGGCCAGCAGCTCAAGGCCTTCCAGGTACTCGGCGACCGGCTCCCTCGGCCCGGAGACCACCAGCCAGCCGGAGCGGAACCCGGCCAGGCGGTAGGTCTTGGACATCCCGCCGAGGGTGAGCACCGGCAGGTCGGGCGCGAGCGCCGCCGCGCAGTGGTGGGTCGCGCCGTCGTACAGGATCTGGTCGTAGATCTCGTCGGTCAGCACGAGCAGGCTGTGCCGCCGGGCGATGTCGAGCAGTTCGATGAGCGTCTGCCTGGAGTAGACGGCGCCGGTGGGGTTGTTCGGGTTGATGATCACGATCGCCTTGGTGCGGTCGCTGACCTGCGCCCTGACGTGCTCGGTGTCGGGGTTCCAGTCCAGCTCCTCGGCGCACCGGTAGTGCACCGCGCGCCCGCCGCACAGGCTCACCGCGCCGGTCCACAGCGGGTAGTCCGGGCTGGGCACCAGCACCTCGTCGCCGGGGTTGAGCAGGGCCTGCAGGGACATCACGATGAGTTCGGACACGCCGTTGCCGAGATACACGTCGTCGGGGGTCACGCCGGGGACGCCGGCGCGCTCGTAGTAGCGGGCGACCGCCTCCCGCGCGGGCGCGACCCCGCGGGCGTCGCTGTATCCCTGCGAGTCCGCGACTTTGTCTTTGACGTGCGCGATCACCGCGTCCGGCGCCACCATCCCGAAGGGCGCGGGGTTCCCCAGGTTCAGCTTGAGGATCTGGTGCCCCTCGGCCTCGAGCTGGCGAGCTCGGCGCAGCACCGGTCCCCGAATGTCGTACCGGACATCGGCCAGCCTGCTCGCCTGGGACACCACGTGCGCCTCCTGATCGTTTGGTGATACCAAGTTCTGCCCGCATGTTACCGGCTGATCGCCGGCGGCC
>DATGLH010000130.1:0-6969 GCA_035294225.1 Trebonia sp. | reverse complement strand
CCGGGGCCTGTACTACCTGCTACAGCGCAGCGGCGCGGTGGACCGGGTCACCAGCGACCTGAAGATCTTCGAGGCCAAGACCATCCCGCCGCAGACCACCCGGGCCAGGCTGCGCGGGGAGTTCATCCGCCGGGCACAGGAGAAGCGCCGGGACTTCACCGTCGACTGGGTGCACCTGAAGCTCAACGACCAGGCGCAGCGCACCGTGCTGTGCAAGGACCCGTTCCGCTCGGTCGACGAGCGGGTGGAGAAGCTCATCGCCGGCATGTAGCCGCGCGGGCCCGTAGCCGCCCGCCGGGGCTGGCCTGGACGGGCCGCCCGCCCGCGCGGCCGGGACGCCGCCTTCTCCGTCCCGGTGAGCTCGTCCCGGTGGGCTAGCCGCCTTCTCCGCCCCGGTGAGCCTCCGGCCCGGCACCGCGGACGTCCCCGCCGGCTGGCGCGGCGGCGGGGACGATGCCGCCGCTCTGCCGGGCCCGGCGACAGGGGCTCACTGGAAGAGGATGCGGCGGCGGGCGACCACGATCAGGGCGGCGGCCGCGACCGCGGTGAGCCAGCCGAGGTACCTGTTCGTGACGACCCGGCTGCTCGCGAACACCCACAGCCTCGTGGCGCCGGAGGCCGCCGTGGCCCTGGACGGGGTGGCCAGCAGCATGATCACGGCCATCAGGAACGCGTCGACGTACGTCCGCCCGTCGCCGAACACGCTGTCCCAGAACTGCCCGGACGCGATCACCATCTCAACCAGGACGAAACCGACGAACGCCACCCGCTCGTGCGGCGGGGCGGTCGTGGACCGCAGCACCAGCAGGCCGGCCACGACGAAGGCCGCCAGGGCGATGAACTCGATCAGGTTGATGTCGTACATGCCCAGGTGCGTCCAGCTCATCAGGCGCACGTCGCGGTAGAGCGCGGGAACCATCGCCTTGAACGGGAGCGTCAGGTTCGCCGTGGCGTCGGCGACGCCGCCGGCCGTGCCCTTGACGACGACGTGCTCGACGCCCTGGAGCACCGCGTAGGCCGCGCCGGGCAGCACCCAGGCCAGGTCCGCCGCGCCCGGCCTGGCCCGCCGCCGGTACATCGCATACAGCCGGGTCAGCGCGATCGCCACCGCGAGCACCAGGATCGGCTCGTTGGTGATGACCCCGTAGGTGACGAGCAGCGCGGCCAGCACGTACCGCGAGTGCCGGTAGGCGAGCAGGCCGCCGAGCATGCACGCGTCGGCGAGCGGCTCCGAGGTGTCCCGGCCGACGCTGATCACCAGGCCGAAGTAGGCGGCGAACAGCAGCCCCCACAGCGCGTGCCGCCCCGACTCGCGGGCGAACATGCCGCCGAGCCAGCCGATGACCGCCATGCAGGCCAGGTTGATGACCACCAGGGCGACCGGCACCAGGCGGTGCTGGCCCAGCGAGCCGATCCACGCCACCAGCGGGTACCCCAGCCTGGTGTACCGGTAGGTGTGGTCGATCGTGATGCCGTAGGCGGTCTGGTGCCAGTTGAACGGGTTCAGCGCGAGCCGGTAGTAGAACTGGCCGTCGTATCCCTTGGACGGGACATGCGGCAGCGGCGCGGCACCCGAGTACACGTGCCCGGCCATGACGAACAGGCCGATGCGCCCGGCGGCCCAGACCTGCCAGCGGGCGAGCGCGAACGCCAGCCAGCCGGCGAAGGCGATCAAGCCGGCCGCTATCGGGTGGTTGAGCCGTGCCAGGAACGATCCGCCGCCGGATCGCTGCGACGTCCCGGTATCCGTGGTCGATGTCAGCTGCACCGTGTTCGTCCGTCCTGTGGTGAAAACGGCCGTCCTGAGGTAGCCAGGGCGCGGGAAAGACCGCGCGCGCAGCCTACCAGAGCGCTCGCTCAGGCTACTCTGTGACACATTAGGGCCGGATAGCGTCCCCGGATCGGGGCAGATCGTGTAAGAGTGTATGACCTAATATGCCGGAGTTGACCGCGCTGACGGTCCGAAGTGGTGGCTGACGGTAATGCCTAACCCCGCGCCGGGAGCAGAACGGCTAGCGGGCGGCGTCGAGGACGACGCCGTGCCCGCCGCTCCAGCACGCCTTTCCCCACGTGTGTGGCGGTGGGCGGGCGTGGCCGTGTTCCTGCTGGTGATCGCCGTGCTCTTCGACGCTTACCTGCATCTGTCGAGGACGTACCAGGAGAACTCCGACGAGGCCAACATCCTCCTGATGGCCGACGACATGCTGCACGGCAACCTGATCCTGCACGGCTGGTCGGTCTCCGACGTTCCCTTCATCACCACCGAGCTGCCGCAGATCGCGCTGCTCGTCGGGATCTTCGGCCTGCGCCTGGGCACCGCGCACGTCGCCGCCGCCCTCACCTACACGCTGGTCGTCGCGGTGGGGATGCTGCTGGCCAGGGGCCGGGCGCGCGGCTGGAAGGCCGTCGCCAGGATGGGGCTGGCGCTCGGCATCATGCTCGCCCCCCAGCCCGGCGTCGGCGTCTTCGCGGTGGTCTTCTCGGTCGGCCACATCGGCACCGCGCTGCCGGTGCTGCTGACCTGGCTGGTCCTGGACCGGTTCGGGCGCAAGTGGTACGTGGCGGCGGCCGTCGCGCTGCTGCTCGGCTGGGCGCTGACCGCCGACCCGCTGGTGCTCGTCATCGCGGTCTACCCGCTGCTGGCGGTCTGCCTGGCGCGGATCGCCTCCGCGCTCGCCGCGGGCGCGAGGCGGGGCGGCGCGGCCGGGCTGCGGGCCGCCGCGCTTGACCGCCGGTTCGAGGTGTGGCTGGCCGCCGCCGCCGGGGCCGGCTACCTGATCGCCTGGACCGCCGGGCAGTTCATCAGGCACAGCGGCGGCTTCGTGCAGCAGCCCGTCCCGTACAAGCTGGACGCGACCCGCACCTGGTTCTGGCACGCCCAGGTCGTGGTGCACGGCCTGCTGGAGATGTTCGGCGCGTACTTCGTGCCGGGACAGGCGATCAACTACCTCAAGCCGGGGGTGCTGCTCAACCCGTCCGGCCTGCCGGCCCCGCCGGCGCCGCTGTCCGGCCTGGACCAGGCGATCGCGCTGACCCACCTGGCCGGCGTGGTGCTCGCGGTGTGGGGGGCGTGCGCGATCGCGCGCCGCTTCTTCCTCAGGGACGCCGACATCGTGAGCCAGCTGCTGCTCGCCGGCATCGTCGCGAACCTGGCGGCGTACATCCCGAGCACGCTCGCCAACGCGACCGCGCTGAACGTGCGCGAGATCGCCCCGGTGCTGCCGTTCGCCGCGGTGCTGGCGGCCCGGATGCTCGGCGACCGGCTCGTCACCGGGCCGCTCGCCACGATCCGCCTGCCCGCCCGCCTGTCCGGTATCCGGCCGCCCGCCAGGGCGCAGGCCCTCGCGGGCGGCGCGGCGGGCCGGCACGGCCTGCGGGTCCGGCTGGTGGCGGCGCCGCTGGCGGTGCTGCTCGGCTGGTACGGCTACGGCCTGTTCCGGCAGGCCGGCGCCCCGCCCGCGCCGGCGCCGCTGGCCAACGTCGCCGCCCTCCTTGAGAGGTACCACCTCCGCTACGGCCTCGGCGGCTACTGGGAGGCCAGCGTCCTCACCGTCGAGACCGGCGGCAAGGTCACCGTCCGGGCCGTCACGCCGGCCTGCCTCCAGCCGTACACGTGGGAGTCCAAGGCGGACTGGTACAACCCGGAGGCGCACAACGCGAACTTCGTCCTGCTCAGCAACCTGCCCGGCTACTTCACCCAGTTCAACCCCTCGGGCGCCGCGCTGACGCTGCTCAACACGTGGTCGCAGCCGCCGTACGTGCGGTCGAGGCCGTCGGCGTTCTACCGCCAGCCGCATGTCCCGCGGTCGACGCTGTGGCCCGCCCACCTGGTGACCGGCGGCTACTACCTGCTGTACGAGCAGAACGGGCGGAAGCTCTCGCCGCCGGTCCAGATCTGGTACTACCAGGCCCGCGTCTACCCGATGAACCTGCTCAGGCAGTTCAAGCGGCTGGCGGCGGACATCAACTCGCCCCCCCGCTGGCTGGTGCAGAAGCTTGGCGCGGCGCCGCTCCCATGCCAGTAGCGTGGGTAGGCTTTACCGGAACCATAGGAAGCCGAAGCTCACGGCCGAATCCGAGAGGTCCCCATGCGACGCGCAGCCGCGCTCTCCGTCATCCCATTGCTCGCCGCCGCCGCAGCCGCCGGCTGCGGCTCCTCCTCGTCCTCCTCGTCAAGCGCCCGGGCCGTCGCCCCGGGCAGCGCGGTCACCGCGACCGGCAAGTTCGGCGCCGCGCCGACCGTGACGATCCCGGCGGAGAAGGCCAACGGGACGCTCTACACCAAGACGCTCATCCAGGGGACCGGCGCGCCGCTGACCACGTCGGAAAGCCTGGTGGGCAACTTCGTGCTGTACGACTGGAGCGGCACGACGCACAAGCTGCTCGGCAGCACCTACAGTTCCGGCTCGCCGACGCTGTTCGCCGGGCAGATGCTGCCCGGCCTGGAGAAGGCGCTCATCGGCCAGAAGGCCGGCAGCCGGGTGCTCGCCGTGATCCCGCCCAAGGACGGCTTCGGCTCCTCGGGCAACTCTCAGATCGGCGTCAAGGGCACCGACACGCTGGTCTTCGTCGTCGACATGATCCAGGAGGTCGGCAACTCCTCCGGGGTGGCCGGCGCGCAGACCTCCGACGGCGGCGGCACGCTGCCGACGGTGACCGCCGCCCCGGGCAAGGCCCCGGCCGTGACGATCCCGTCCACCGCCCCGCCGAAGACCCTCCAGGTCAAGACCCTCATCAAGGGCGCCGGCGCGAAGGTCGCCAAGGGCGACTACATCGTGACCCAGTACGTCGGCGTCAACTGGCGCACCAGGAAGGTCTTCGACTCCTCCTGGTCGCGCAGCCAGCCGTTCCCCCTCAACATCGGCGTCGGCCAGGTCATCAAGGGCTGGGACACCGGGCTCGTCGGCCAGACCGTCGGCAGCCGGGTGCTCCTCGTGATCCCGCCCGCGGACGGGTACGGCAAGGCCGGCTCGCCGCAGGCGGGCATCAAGGGCACCGACACCCTGGTGTTCGTCGTCGACATCCTCGCCGCGGCCCGCTAAGGACAGCAGGCTGGCCGCATGCCGCCCGGCGGCGGCCGCCGCGAGGAAGTACGCCAGGTCCTCGTCCAGGCCGCGGCCCATCGTGGACAGCCCCACCGGGCACTCCCGCAGCGCCGCCTCGAGCCCGTCCACCGGAACCGTCACCAGCCGGTGCCGGGATGCCAGCGGGGCCACGTCAGCGGCCACCCGCGACCCCAGCGGTTCCGGCAGCGACGGCACCGCGACATCGCAGGGGGCCAGCGCCACCCGGCCGTACGCGGTGAGGCTGTGGTGCGACACCCCCTGGTGCCGTGCCCGCGGGTCGGCGCCGGACAGCCGCAGCGCCGCCACCGGCCGCCCGCCGAGCACCGCGGCCGCGTTGACCGCCTCGCCGGCCGCCACCCCGGAGAAGCCGAACCGGGTGCCGGTGCCCAGGTTCCCCGGCCCCTGGGCGACGACGGCCACGTCCGCGCCGACGACGTGCCGGGCGGCGAGCAGGCCGGTGTGCACGGTCACCGTCTCCACGTCACCGCCGAACGACTGGCCGGTCGTCACCGTCGCCGCCAGCCAGCCCGCCGCGCGCAGCCCGGCCGCCGTCCGGGAGAACCACGCGGGCAGCGCCCCGCCGTCCTGCATGACGTAGGCGACCCGCGGGGAGGAAGCCGCGCCCGTTCGGCACGAACGGAAAAGGCCCGCCAGGATCGCCGGCAGCGCGGAGTGCAGGTCTGCCACCACCACCGGCATCCCGTCGACGCAGTCCGCCTCCTTGAGCAGGTCATGATGCGGCGAGCCCTGCTCGTCCGCGCTGGCCACCATCGCCTGCAGGGGCGTGTACCGGGCCTTCACGACATGCCCGGGCAGGCCGGCGTCCGGGGGCAGCCGGCCGGGGATCGCCACCACGAACGCGTACCCGCCCGTGCCGAGCCCGGCCTCCAGCGCCGAGACGTTCAGCAGCACGCGGTCGCCGACGGCCGGCGACCCGACCAGGTCCGGATACGCGAGGGCGCGGACCAAGGCGCCGTCCACGGTTACCATGATCTCGGCTGCCCCGGCCCATTCCCGGCCCGTAGCCGTCACCGTTCCGCTCCGCCATCGGATCACGAGGGCAGACTAGCCAACACGAGGGAGGACGCGATGTCGAAGCGCAGGACCGAGCGGCTCCTGTCCATCGTCGTCCTGCTGCTGTCCACCCGGCGCTACCTGACCGCGGAGGAGATCCGCGCCGCGGTGCACGGCTACCCCGAGCAGTACGACGCGTTCAAGCGCATGTTCGAGCGGGACAAGGAGGAGCTGCGGGAGCTGGGCATCCCGCTGGAGACCGGCATGAACCACCCGTTCGACGAGGAGCCGGGCTACCGGATCAGGCGGCAGGACTACGAGCTGCCCGAGATACGGCTCGAACCCGACGAGGCCGCCGTGCTCGGCATCGCCTCCCGCGTCTGGCAGAGCGCCGAGCTCGCCGGGGCCGCCGCCGGCGCCCTCCTCAAGCTCAAGGCCGCCGGCCTGCCTGACGACGAGGACGACGCCGCCCGCAGGCCCGGGATCGAGCCGCGGCTGACGACGCAGGAGCCGGCGTTCGGGCCGCTGTGGGAGGCCGTGCGCGACCGCAGGCCGGTCACGTTCAGCTACCGGGCCCAGGGCCGCACCGACGCGGCCAGGCGCGAGCTGGAGCCGTGGGGCGTCGTCAACAGGAGAGGCCGCTGGTACGTGGCCGGCCATGACCGCACGCGGAACGCGGCCCGGGTGTTCCGGCTCAGCCGGATCGAGGGCCCGGTGAAGATGGCCGGCCCCGCGGGAAGCGTCACCGTGCCGCCCGGCGCCGATGTCCGCGAGCTGGTCAAGGACTGGGATGTCGCGCCGGCGCGCGACCACACCGCGGTGCTGAAGGTCCGCAAGGACGCGGGCATCGGGCTGCGCCGCTGGGCGCGCGAGATCGCGCCGGACGCCG
>DATGLH010000129.1:0-7308 GCA_035294225.1 Trebonia sp. | reverse complement strand
ACGAGGTAGCTGCGGTAGTAGTCGTCGTAGATCCAGCGGCGCCACATCTCGGCGTAGGACTCGCGGTCCTTGCGCCGGTCCTTGGTGCCGTACTCGATGAACGTGCCGATCGCCGCGTCCACGACCGCGTGGTTGTTCCACCAGGCATAGCGCAGGTCGCGCTCGAGCAGCTGGTGGTTGCTCTCGTCGGAGAGGGCCATCAGCAGCGTCGCGTAGCCGTTGGAGATGTGCCGCGACTCATCCGACTGCACCGAGTGGAACACCGTCGGCAGCAGGTAGTCCCCGTTGGCCGCCGCCTCGGCGGGCATGGCGACGAACAAGGTGTTGGTGAACGCGGTCTCGGCCACGATCGTGAGGTAGATCGACGCCGCGGTGATCGCGTCGCCGGTGATGAACCCCTCGGCGAACTGACGGCCGATCGTGCCGCAGTAGTCGTTGTGGAAGCCGCGGAGGCTGGTGTTGAACCCGGCCGGGTCGATGTAGTTGTTCATGTACAGGCGCTTGAGGTTCTGCTGGATCGTCGAGTGCCGGACCTCGTCGATCATCTGGATCGCCTGGCCGTTGTGCAGTTCCGGGTTCGGAACCGTGCGGAACAGCAGCGGCATCGCCCGCGCGGCGCTGATCTCCGGGAGCGGGATGATGGACAGGAACAGCTTCTGCCATTCCAGCCAGCGCTCCTGGACCTGGCGGAACATGTTGCCCCGGATCGCGCCGTCCTGCGCGCCGTACACGCGGTGGTCTTTTTCTTCCTGCATGGGGAAGTAGGACCGCAGCACCTGCTTGAGCGGGTCCTTCTTCTGCGCCTTGCGGAAGGTGTAGTCGGTCCCGTAGTGCGAGACCGGCTGGTGGTACTGCGGTTCCCAGGACAGTTCCTGGATCTTCTGGTGGGCCTTGGCCACGCTCTGGCGGCTCATCGGCATCCCTCCTTGGGGTCGTTGGCCCTGGGTCATCGCAACCGGTCGGTTGCGGTCTTGCGGAAGCCTTCGTGTTCTGGATCACACCCCGGATCCGGCGGCGCGGTGCTCTCAACCTGAGACAGCCGTCCGCGGCGCCGGGCCGCGCGCCGCGCGGCCGCGCCGTGACAGCGTTGTAAGCGCTCGTCCGCCGAGAAGTGCCCGGCCTCGAACGCCTCCCGGAGCCGGGCCAGATCGCTCTTGGCCCGGGCGGAAACGTGGTTGCTTCCCTCCGCCGCGGGCGTGATGCCGAACGCGCGCAGCAGGCCGGCCGCCGGCGCTCCGGGATCGCCGGTTTCGCCGAGGACCGGGTGCAGTCCCTCGTCCACGAGATGGCGGAAGACCAGGTTGACGATGCTCCAGGGGTTGTATGTCTCCTGCGGGGTATTCATGTGGTGAGCCGTTCCCGGTGCGATGAAACGGGGGGTCTCAACTTGAGACAGTGCCCGGCACCCCCGGGCATATGTTTCTTAACAGCACGGAAACCGCGGTGCGCTCCGCGCACGATGAGTCCTCCGGCTGGACCCGGCAGGTGGGGGAGGCGACATGGGACGTGCATCGACGAAGCTGCACGGCACGGCAGATCGCCTGGCCGTGGCCAGGGACCGGTTCCTCGCGGCCGAGCCCGTGGACCCCGGCGCGGTCCGGGAGCCGATACTCGCGTCGTGGTGGCGGTCCCGGGGCTGGAACGTCGCGGCCGACCGGCTCGACCTGACCTACCTGGGGAACCCGGACCTGGAATCGCCGCTGGCCCGCACCGCCGAGCCGGTGCTGCGGCACCTGCACGCGCAACTGGACGGCCAGCCGATCAGCATCGTGCTCACCGACGCCTGCGGCCTGGTGCTGTTCCGGTTCACCGGCGACCATGACCTGGAACGGCACCTGGACTCGATCATGCTGGCGCCCGGGTTCTCCTACGCCGAGGACGTCGTGGGCACCAACGGGATCGGGACCGCGCTGGAGGCGGGGGGCCCGGCCCACGTGTTCGGGCACGAGCACTACGCGGAGCGGCTGGAGGGCATGGCCTGCGCCGGAGTGCCGCTCAAGGATCCGGTGTCCGGCAAGACCGTCGGCGTGATCGACCTGACCTGCTGGCGCAGGGACGCCGACCCGCTGATGATCTCGCTTGTCCGGGCCACCGCCGACCAGATCAACCAGGAGCTGGCGTCGGCGTCGAGCAACCGGGACCAGCGGCTGCTGCAAGAGTACCTGCGGGCCTGCCGGCACACCGGCGGCATCGTGCTCGCGCTCGGCAACGACGTCGTCATGCTGAACGACCATGCCCGGAAGGCGCTGAGCCCGGACGACCAGGCCGCGCTTATCTCCCAGGCCGCCGAGGCGCTCGGGCGCGGCCGGGCGCCCGGCGCGGTGACGGTGGACCTGCCGAGCGGCGCGGTGGCGCGCCTGTTCCTGCGCACGGTCGCCGGCGGACCGGAGCGCGACGGAGTGGTGCACGTCAAGCTCTGCCCGGCGCTGCCGGCGGCGGCCGCGGTTCCGGTGCCGCGGTCGCCGATGTCACTGCCGGGCCTGGTGGGCAGCGGCGCGGCGTGGCGGCGCGCCTGCCGCGCCGCGGAGGCGTGCTACGAGCGCGGCGAGTGGCTGATCCTGGAGGGGGAGCGCGGCGCCGGCAAGCTGGCCCTGATCCGCGCGGTGCACCAGCGGCACAACCCCGCCGCGCCGTGCCACGTGCTCGACGCGGCGACGGCGGGCGGGGACTGGCAGGCGCAGGTGCGCCGTGAGCTGGCTGACGGTACCGGGCTGCTGGTCATCCGGCACGCCGACGCGCTGACCGCGCGACAGGTCCGCGCGCTGGCCGACGCGCTGGCCGACGCCAGGGATGCGGGCGGGGAGGCGGGCGGGGAGCCCAGGCTGCGGGTGGCCGCCACCCTCGACCGCGGCCAGGCCCGCGCCGACCTCACCGCCCTGCTGCGGCTGTTCCCCGGCACGGTGCAGGTGCCGCCGCTCCGCCACCACAGCGAAGACCTGCGCGAGCTGGTGCCGTTCTTCCTCGGCAAGCTCAGCCAGCAGGGGCGCGTCAGCTGCTCGGCCGCGGCCATGCAGCTGCTGCTCCGGCACACCTGGCCGGGGAACGCGACACAGCTCTGGCACGTGCTCAAGCAGGTCGTCCAGCGCCGCCGGGCCGGGGCGATCCTGCCCCAGGACCTGCCGCCCGAATGCTGGACGGTGAGCCGCCGGGTGCTCAGCCCGCTGGAGTCGATCGAGCGGGACGCCATCGTGCAGAGCCTGCTGGACAACGGGGGCAACAAGATCCGGGCCGCGCGCGCTCTCGGCATGTCACGGGCGACGATCTACCGGCGGATCCGCGAGTACGGGATCGTCACCCCCCCGGCCGGCTGAGCCCCCTCAGACCCGCGTCCACGCCTGCGTCAGCACCGAGCGCAGGATCTGCTCGATCTCGTCGAAGTGCTCCTGCGTGCAGATCAGCGGCGGCGCGAGCTGGATGACCGGGTCGCCGCGGTCGTCGGCGCGGCAGACCAGCCCGGCGTCGAACAGCGCGTGCGACAGGAAGCCGCGCAGCAGCCGCTCGGACTCCTCGTCGTCGAACGTCTCGCGCGTGGCCTTGTCCTTGACCAGCTCGATCCCGTAGAAGTAGCCGTCCCCGCGGACGTCGCCGACGATCGGCAGGTCGAGCAGCCTCTCCAGCGCCGACCGGAAACCGCCCTCGTTGGCCCGCACGTTCCCCAGCAGGTTGTCGCGCTCGAAGATGTCCAGGTTCGCCAGCGCCACCGCGGCGGAGACCGGGTGCCCGGCGAACGTGATCCCGTGCAGGAACGTGGCGGTCCCGGTCAGGAACGGCTCGATCAGGTGGTCGCGGACGATCATCCCGCCCAGCGGGGAGTAGCCGGAGGTGACGCCCTTGGCGAAGGTGATGATGTCCGGCTGGTAGCCGTACCGCTCGGAGCCGAAGTAGTACCCCAGGCGGCCGAAGGCGCAGATCACCTCGTCCGACACCAGCAGCACCCCGTACGTGTCGCAGATCGACCGCACGCGGGCGAAGTACCCCGGCGGCGGCGGGAAGCAGCCGCCGGAGTTCTGCACGGGCTCCAGGAACACGCACGCCACCGATTCCGGCCCCTCGCGCAAGATGGCGCGCTCGATCTCGTCCGCGGCCCAGATGCCGAACTCTTCGGCGCTGGAGGAGGCGAACGAGGGCGCGCGGTAGAAGTTGGTGTTCGGCACCCGGACCCCGCCCGGCGGCAGCGGCTCGAAGTCGCCCTTGATGGCGGCCAGCCCGGTGACGGCGAGCGCGCCCATCGACGTGCCGTGGTAGGCGATGTCGCGGCTGATCACCTTGTACCGGCCGTGCTCGCCGCGCAGCTTGAAGTACTGCTTGGCCAGCTTCCAGGCGGACTCGACGGCCTCGGAGCCCGAGGTGGTGAAGAACACCCGGTTCAGGTCGCCCGGCGCGAGCTCCGCCAGCCGGGCCGCGAGCTGCACCGCCGCCGGGTGCGCGTACGACCACAGCGGGAAGTAGGCGAGCTCCGAGGCCTGCTTCGACGCCGCCTCGGCCAGCTCGGTGCGGCCGTGACCGACCATGGACACGAACAGGCCCGACAGCCCGTCCAGGTACCGCTTGCCCCTGTCGTCGTAGACGTAGGGGCCGGAGCCGCGCACGATGACCGGGACGTCGCTGGCGCGGTAGCTCGACATCCGCGTGAAGTGCAGCCACAGGTGCTGCTTGGCCGCTTCCTGCAAGTCTTCCGTCGAGAAGGTCATCGCGTTCCCCATGTGTAGGTCTGCTTGCGTAGTTTGAGATAGACGAGTGTCTCGGTGGATCTGACGGACGGCACCGCGCGCACCTGGCTCAGGATCTCCAGCAGGTGGTCGTCGTCTTCGCAGACCACCTCCAGGAGCAGGTCGAACGACCCCGCGGTGATCACCACGTAATCGATCTCCGGCATGGCGGCCAGGTCGTCGGCGACCTTCTCCAGGTTGCCGTCGCACTTCAGGCCGATCATCGCCTGGCGGCGGAAGCCGAGGGTCAGCGGGTCGGTGACCGCGACGATCTGCATCACGCCGGCCTCTTGCAGCCGCTGCACCCGCTGCCGGACGGCGGCCTCGGACAGGCCCACGGCCTTGCCGATCGCCGCGTAGGACCGCCTGCCGTCAGCCTGCAACTGCTCGATGATCCGCTTGGAGATATCGTCAAGGGCGATCGGCGCGGCGGGACCGCCGCGCGGACTGTGGGCCAAGCGATCACATCCTCGTGGGGGAGGGGCGGCCGCCGTCGGTGCCGCCCGTATCTTCATGCTGTCATGTCCGGCGGTGATGTCAACTGATTTCGTTGAACTATGCAATACTAACAACTGATTCGATTGTCGAGAGCCTCGGAGGCTGGGGATGACGCAGGAACCGCTCCGCAACTTCGTCAACGGCAAGTACACCGAACCGCGCGCCGGCGCCTACAGCGACGTGGTCGACCCCAGTACCGGCGAGGCCTACGCGCAGGCGCCCGTCTCGGGCGCCGCCGACGTCGACGAGGCCATGCAGGCCGCCGCCGCGGCGTTCGAGACCTGGCGGGACGCCACGCCCGCCGAGCGCAGCCTCGCCATGCTGAGGTTCGCCGACGCCGTGGAAAAGCGCGCCGCGGAGATCACCGAGGCCGAGTGCAAGAACACCGGCAAGCCGGTGGCGCTGACGCTGTCGGAGGAGCTGCCGCCGTCAGTGGACCAGCTGCGGTTCTTCGCCGCCGCCGCGCGGCTGCTGGAGGGCCGGTCCGCGGGCGAGTACATGAAGGACCACACGAGCATGATCAGGCGCGAGCCGGTCGGCGTGTGCGCGCAGGTCACGCCGTGGAACTACCCGCTGATGATGGCGGTGTGGAAGATCGGCCCGGCGCTCGCCGCGGGCAACACGGTCGTGCTCAAGCCGTCCGACACCACGCCCGTCTCCACCCTGCTGCTCGCCGAGATCGCGTCCGAGTTCTTCCCGCCGGGGGTCTTCAACGTGGTCTGCGGCGACCGCGACACCGGCCGTGAGCTCGTCAGGCACAAGATCCCCGCGGTGGTGTCCATCACCGGGAGCGTGCGGGCCGGCATGGAGGTGGCGCGCGCCGCCGCCGACGACCTCAAGCGCGTGCACCTCGAACTCGGCGGCAAGGCCCCGGTCGTGGTGTTCGACGACGCCGACGTGGCGGCGGCGGCCGAGGGCATCGCCGGCGCGGGCTACTTCAACGCGGGCCAGGACTGCACCGCGGCGACCCGGGTGCTCGCCGGCCCGGGCATCGCCGCCGACCTCACCGCCGCCCTCACCGAGCAGGCCCGCGGCACGGTGCCCGGCGGCCTGGACAACCCCGACGCCGACTACGGCCCGCTGAACAACCCCGGCCAGCTCGCCCGGGTCAGCGGCTTCCTTGAGCGCGTCCCGGCCCACGCGACCGTCGAGACCGGCGGGCACAAGATCGACGGCCCGGGCTACCTGTTCGAGCCGACCGTGGTGTCCGGCCTCAGGCAGGACGACGAGATGATCCAGGACGAGATCTTCGGCCCGGTCATCACGGTGCAGCGGTTCAGCGACGAGGAAGAAGCCGTCCGCTGGGCCAACGGCGTCCGCTACGGGCTGGCCGCGAGCGTCTGGACCCGCGACCACGGCCGCGCGATGCGGATGGCCCGCCGCCTGGACTTCGGCGCGGTGTGGATCAACACCCACATCCCGATCGTCGCCGAGATGCCGCACGGCGGCTTCAAGCACTCGGGCTACGGCAAGGACCTGTCCATGTACGGCTTCGAGGACTACACCCGGATCAAGCACGTGATGAGCTACATCGGCGCGTAGCGGCGGGCCCGCGCCGGCGCTCTTCACCCGGAAACGCCACCGCCCGCCTTCGCCGATGATCGCGCACGGGCGGCGGCCCCGCGCCCGCACGGCGATGTCAGCCCGCGCCGGCTGGCCGTCGGCCTGCCGTGACCCTGTCCATTAACGACATTGGCCGTAGACCTGATGGCCCCGGCTGCAACCACGCTCATGGGTGCAGCGTCGTACTAATCGTGATGCGGCTGATGGCTGGGGTTGGCGGCGGCGCGCTGGCTGCCGCGCTTTCCGGAACGGCGCTGCTCGCCGCCGGATGCAGCACCGCCTCGAGCGGGCACCACGCGACCGCCCCGTCGCCGGCGTCGGCGAGCCGGCCGGCCGCCACCGCGGGCGCGGTGCCTCCGTCCGTCAGCCGGCCGCCGTCGGCGCCGGCTGCCCCGCTTTGCCCGGGCGCGGCACCGGCCGGCGTCTACACCGCGCCCGGAGTGCCCATTCCCGTGCCGCCGCTGGCCGGGATCGAGTTCGTCTCCGCCGAGCAGGGCTGGGTGGCCGGCGCCGGGCGCGTGCTCGCCACGAGCGACGG
>DATGLH010000128.1:0-24143 GCA_035294225.1 Trebonia sp. | reverse complement strand
CGGCGAAGGGCACGCTAAAATGGTGTCCGTTCGGGCAGTCGAAGGAGACCTCCTGGCGGGGAGCCAGGTCGGTATTCCGGTCGTTTTCGTAGCTGGTCGCGCCGAGTCGGGTTCCGCGAAGTGCGCGTTCGGCCATTACTTGCTGCCTCCCAGGCGGTTGGCGATCTATACCGGCAACACGGGATACCCGGACAAGATTCCCCATGCCGGCAGCGTCCAATCCCGTTTCGGGCGTGTTTCCGCTCCCGGGAGGCGTGGAGGGGCATGGAGGGGCGGCGGCCCCGCGCGGGGGCCGGGGAGCACGGGGACGGCGGCCCCGCCATGCGGGGCTGCCCGGGAACTGGCCCGGCCGGCGGTCACGGCGGGCGCGGACGCCCCCCGGGCTACAGGGCTACCCGGGGGTTCCACTGGCCCCGTTCGGTCAGGATGTCGCGCAGCAGCACGATGTCGTCGGTCATCACGCCGTCCGCGCCGAGATCGAGGGCACGCTCGATCTCGGCGCGGGTGTTCAGCGTCCACACATGCACGTGCAGGCCGAGCTGGTGGGAGCGCCTGATGAACTCCCTTGTCGCGATCTGCCTGGGCACCTGGGCGCACTGCGCGCCGGACCGGGCCAGCCTGGCGGCCAGCGCCTTGCCGGGGAACCCCGCGTACCTGACCGCCGCGACCGCGGCGGGGGTGACCGCCAGGCAGACCGGACGGTCGAGGATCCGCTGCGCCGCGAGCAGCCGCCTGCCCGAAAAGGACGTCACGCAGACCCGGTCCCACGCCCCGGTGCGCCTGAGCACCCGCGCGAGCGGCTCGATCGTGCCCGAGTCCTTGAGGTCTATGTTGAAGCGCAGGTCGCCGAACGCGCCGAGCAGGTCCTCGATCAGCGGGATCGGCTCCCTGCCGCCGATCCGCGCGGCGGCCACCTGCCTGTAGGGCATCTTGCAGACCTGGCCGGTGCGGTCGGTGACCCGGCCCAGGGTCGCGTCGTGGAAGGACAGCAGCACGCCGTCGGACGTGGAGCGCGCGTCGGTCTCCAGGTATGCGTAGCCGAGTTTGACCGCGTACTCGAAGGCGGGCCAGGAGTTCTCCGGGTTGTGCGCCGCTCCGCCCCGGTGCGCGAACGCGACCGGCCGCGGATGGTCCAGGTAGGGTACTGCCACGCCGTGATTATCACCTCCGGCCGGGCATGCCTGGTAAACGGCGGCTGTCTGCGAAGCGCCGGCCCGGCGAACAGATCCGCGTCTCAGCGCCCCGGGTACCATTCGCGGCGGCGGGTCTCGGCCATCGCGATCGCGGCGGCGACCGCGACGTTCAGCGAGCCTACCCGGCCGGGCTGCGGGATGTAGGCCACGGCCGAGACGGCGGCGAGCAGCGCGGGGCAGCAGCCGTGGTCCTCGTTCCCGATGGCCAGGCAGACGTCGCCGTCCAGCGGCGCCTCGGCGAGCGGCAGCGCGCCCGAGGCGAGTTCGACGGCCACCACGCGGAAGCCCGCCCCGGCGGCGGCCTTCGCCGCCGCCGCCGGGCTCGGCTCGCGGAAGGACTTCAGGAACCGGCCGGTGCCGAGCGCGGTCTTGCCGACCGACGGCACCTCAAGCGGAGGGGTGCTGCCGCAGAGCCAGATGCACTCGGCGCCGAACGCCGCGGCGGTCCGCACGATGGAGCCGACGTTGAACGGCTGGCCGACCGAGTCCAGGAGCAGCGCGAGCCGGCCGCCGGTCCGCCGCCGCCATTCCCGGTTCAGCCGCTTGACATCGGTGGGCCGCAGCTGCCGCGGCGTGCCGCCGGGGGAGTCAGGCGCCATCGGGAGTCACCGCCGCCCGTTCGGGATGATGGGAAGAGGAAACCTGGAGCAGACGGTATCCGCTCCGCGCGGCGAGCCGTGTCACGGACCACCCCTCCGCGCGCAGCCAGGAGCGCAGCGAGTCCGCGCCGAGGTTGCGGCCCATCACCAGCGACGCCTGCGCGCCGGGGGCGAGGCGGGCGAGCCAGGCGCGCAGCAGGCCGTGCAGCGGCGCCTTGCCGATCCGGACCGGCGGGTTGGACCAGATCCCCGCGAGCTCCCGCGGTATGCCCGGCGCGTCCGGCGTGACGCAGCGGACATTGCCCAGGCCGGCCGCGGCCGCGTTGCGCGCGCACAGGCCGAGGGCCCGTTCGTTGACGTCGACCGCCCACACCGTCGCCGCCGGGGACCGTTTCGCCAGCACACAGGCCACCGGGCCGTAGCCGCAGCCCAGGTCGAGCAGGTCGCCCCCGGCCGGGGGCGCGGGCGCCTCCTCCAGGAGGAGCCTCGTGCCGGGATCGAGGCGGCCGGGGGAGAACACGCCGGAATCGGTTTGCAGCTCCAGGTAGACGTCCGGCAGCACGACCCGCGCCACGCGCGGCCGGTGCGCCGCCCGCGGCTGGGCGTCGAAGTAGTGTGAGCTCACCGGCTCACAGGCGCGGCGGCGGGCGCCGTGGCGGCGATCGCGGGGTTGATGTAACGGCGGGTCATCCAGCGCTCGACGACAAAGGTCAGCACCGGGATCGTGCCGGCCAGCAGCAGCAGCACCGTCGGCCCGTTCGGCAGCCGGAGCTTGCGCGCCAGCATGTAGGCGACGGCGATGTAGATGATGTACAAGATGCCGTGCACCACGCCGACGTTGTTGGCGACCGCGGGGTGCCCCGCGATCTGAAGCGGGATGCCGGCGAAGCACAGCACCATCAGCACCACGCCGGTTATGTACGCCATCACCCGGTAGCGCAGCACGGCTGCGTGCATCTCGGGCGCCTCCTCATGTCCTCGATCCGCGTCCTACCTGAACCCGTGCCGCTTCCCGTGGGTACCCCTGACCTCATCGTTCAGCCGGGCGAGATAGGCGTTGTACCTGGCGAGTTCTTCGTCGTCGGCGTCGTCGGCGGGCTGCTGCACCTGGACGACGCCGACCCCTTCCGGCAGCCCGGCCGCGGACCGCGACCCGGCGTCGGCCGGGACCTCGCCGCCGTTCCGCCTGATCCGGAACTCGTCCCTGATGGTCTTGGCCCAGAACACCACGGCGAACGCCGCGAATAGCGGCCATTCGAACGTGTAGGCCCAGCTCAGGCCGTTACCGCTGAGAGCGCGGTGGAGCTGCCAGTCCCCGAGCCACAGCATTCCCCAGAACGACACCACCATCAGCAGGTGCCAGCTCAGCCATCGTGGCGTGATGAGGAACCGCCATACGGGAGCGGAACCGGGGGTATCCATGACAATGAGCGTATCGCGCCCGCGGAGGGTGGTGATCGCCGCCAGCCGCCGATATGCCAGGGTGATGTCATGCGCAAGTACGTGATCATGGGCGTGCAGGGCAGCGGCAAGGGCACCCAGAGCGAGATGCTCGCGGCGGACCTGGATCTCGTGCATATCAGCGTGGGCGACATCTTCCGGTGGAACGTGTCCAACCACACGAAGATGGGCGCCCAGGTGCAGCGTGTGATGGCGGCCGGGGAACTGGTGGGGGACGATCTCGTCGAGTCCGTGGTCCAGCGGCGGCTGGCCGAGCACGACTGGAACTTCGGCTTCATCATCGACGGTTTCCCGCGCAACGCGCGGCAGGCCGGGTTCTTCCTGGAAAGCTACGACATCGACGGGGTCATCCACCTCGACCTGCCGGACAGCGAGGTGCGGCGCCGGGTGCTCAACCGCCGGCTGTGCGCCAAGTGCGGCATGGACTACAACCTGATCGCGGACAGCCCCGCGGTGCCCGGCCGGTGCGATTCCTGCGGCGGCGAGCTGGTCCAGCGGGAAGACGACACCGAGGAGGCGCTGACGGTGCGGCTGCGCGAATACCACGAGAAGACCGACCCGGTGCTGGACCTGTTCCGCCGCAAGGAGTACGTGATCAGCGTGGACGCCCGCCCGGCGCGGGAAGTCGTGCAGCAGGAGATCAGGTCCAGGCTCGGCCTGCCGCCGTTCACCGCCGGCGCGGGGGACGGGCGGTGAACGCCGGGATAGTCATCTTCAGCGGCACCGCGCACCCGGAGCTCGCCGATGAGATCTGCGCGCACCTGTCCGTCCCGCGCAGCCCGGCGCGGACCACCCGGTTCGCCAACGACTGCCTCCAGGTGCAGCTACAGGCCAACTGCCGGGAACGCGACGTGTACCTGATCCAGCCGCTGGTGCCGCCCGTGCAGGAGAACCTCGTCCAGCTGCTGCTGATGGCCGACGCCGCGAGGGGCGCCTCCGCGGCCCGGGTCACCGCGGTGATGCCGCACTACGCCTACGCGCGTTCGGACAAGAAGGACGCGCCGCGCATCTCCATCGGGGGACGGCTCGTCGCCGACCTGCTCGTCACGGCAGGCGTCAACCGGGTGCTGACGCTGACCCTGCACTCTCCCGAGGTGCACGGGTTCTTCTCCGTCCCGGTCGACCACCTGCACGCGCTGCGCGAGCTGGCCGCCCACTTCCGCAAGCGTGACCTGTCGCGGGCCGTGGTGCTGTCGCCCGACCTCGGGTACGCCAAGAGCGCGGCGGCGTTCGCCCGGCGGCTCGGGGTGCCGGTCGCGGCCGGCGCCAAGGAACGGTTCAGCGACTCCAGGGTCTCCATCTCGGCCATCATCGGCGAGGTGGCGGACCGCGACGTGATCATCCTGGACGACGAGATCGCCCGCGGCACCACCGTGATCGAGCTGCTCTCGGTGCTGCGCAGGCAGGAGGTGCGGTCGATCAGCGTCGCCTGCACGCACGGCCTGTTCGCCGATGGCGCGCTGGAGAAGCTGGCCGCCGCGGAGGACGTGACCGAGATCGTCTGCACGAACTCGGTGCCGGTGCCGACGCCGCATCCCAAGCTGACCGTGCTCTCGGTGGCCCCGGCGCTGGCCGAGGCCATCCGGCGCACCCACGACGGCCAGTCGGTCAGCGTCCTGTTCGGGCACTGACCGGCTGGGGCGCCGGCCGGCCAAGGCACTGGCCGGCTGAGGTACTGGCCGGCTGAGGTACTGACGGCTGGGGCACTGGACGGCTGGGGCACTGGACGGCGGCCGCCAGCCGCCTCCCGGGCGGTCAGGGGCGTCCCTTCACCGCCTTCACCGCCTTCACCGCCGGCCGCCCGTCGCCGTCTGGACGATCCAGGCGAGGACGAGGGCTTCCTCGCGCCAGGCGTCGTAACGCCCGCTGCGCCCGCCGTGGCCGGCCTCCATCTCGGTCTTCAGCAGGAACGGGCCGCCGCTGGCGACGGCGCGCAGCCGGGCGATCCACTTGGCGGGCTCGTGGTACAGCACCCGGGTGTCGTTCAGGCTGGTGAGGGCGAAGATGGCCGGGTAGCGCGCCGGGGAGACGTTCTCATACGGGGTGTATGACTTCATGTACCAGTACACCGCGGGGTCGTGCAGCGGGTCGCCCCACTCCTCCCACTCGGTCACGGTCAGCGGGAGCGACGGGTCGAGGATCGTGTTCAGCGCGTCCACGAACGGCACCTGGGCGACGATGCCGGCGAACGCCGACGGGGCGAGGTTCGCGACCGCGCCCATCAGCAGCCCGCCGGCCGAGCCGCCGCGGGCGACCAGGCGGTCAGCCGACGTCCAGCCCGCGGCCACCAGGTGCGAGGCGCACGCCACGAAGTCGGTGAACGTGTTCTTCTTCTCCAGCAGCTTGCCGTGGGTGTACCACGGGCGGCCCATCTCGCCGCCGCCGCGCACGTGCGCGATCGCGTAGACGAAGCCGCGGTCGAGCAGGGAAAGCTGGCTGATGGAAAACCTAGGGTCGGTCGAGTGCTCATAGCTGCCGTACCCGTACAGCAGGCACGGCGCGGACCCGTCGCGCGGCGTGCCCTTCCGGCACACCAGCGAGATCGGGACCCGGGTGCCGTCCGGGGCGGTGGCCCACTCGCGGTGCTGGGAGTACCCGGCGCTGTCGAACGGAACGCCGTCCGGCGACGGCAGCACCGGCTGCTGCTTGAGCAGCGTCAGCGCGCCGGTCGCCATGTCGCAGTCGTACACGGTCCCCGGCGTGACCATCGAGTTGTACCCGAGCCTGTAGCTGGTCTGCGTGAACTCCGGGTTGCTGCCCGGCCCTACCGTGTAGATCGGCTCTGGGAAGCGGATCTCGCGCTCGGGGCCGCCCGCCGCGGGCAGGATGCTCAGCCTTGTCAGGCCGTCCCGGCGGTAGTACAGCACCAGGTAGTCGGCGAACGCGTCCACGCTGAGGAGCCGGGTATCGGCCCGGTGCGCGATCAGCGGCGTCCAGGTCCGCGAGTCCCCGGCTCCGGGCAGCGGTGCCGTGGCGAGCTCGAAGTTCTCCGCGCCGTCGTTGTGCAGGATCAGCAGCCTGTCCCCGGCGACCTCGACGTCGTACTCCACGCCTTGCCGCCGGGGCGCCACGACCGTGAACTCCCCCTCGGGCGTGGCGGCGTCCAGCAGCCACACCTCGCTGGTCAGCTTGCTCGCGGTGTGGATCTGCACGTAGCGGTCGTTGCGCGTCAGGCCGACGCTCAGCCAGAACCGCTCATCGGCCTCTTCGAACACCACCACGTCGTCGGACGCGGCGGTGCCGACACGGTGCCGCCACACCCGGTACGGCCGCCAGGTGTCGTCGACCGTGACGTAGAAAAGGGCGGTTCCGTCGAGGGACCACGCGCAGCCGTAGAACGTGTCCGGGATCTCGTCCGGCAGCACCTGGCCGGAGGCCAGGTCCTTGATCCGCAGCGTGTACCGCTCGCCGCCGGAGAAGTCGGTGGAGTAGGCGAGCAGCGTCCCGTCCGGGCTGACCTCGAGCGCGCCCAGGGAGAAGAACTCATGCCCCGACGCCAGCTCGTTGCCGTCCAGCAGGACCTCCTCGCCCTCCAGCGGCTTGCCGTCCTCGGGCATCGGCGGGGCCGTCTCGCCGTCGAGCACGCGGCGGCGGCAGTGGATCGCGTACTGCTGGCCTTCGACGGTGCGCGCGTACCGCCACCAGCCGCCCTTGCGGACCGGGACCGACAGGTCCGTCTCCTGGGTGCGCGCCTTGATCTCGCCGAAGATCGCGCTGCGCAGGTCCGAAAGGCCCGCGGTCATCGCCTCCGTGTAGGCGTTCTCCGCCTCCAGGTAGGCGACCGTCTCCGGGTCCTTGGGGTCGGCGAGCCAGGCGTAGGGGTCGGTGACCGTGTCGCCGTGGTGGGTGCGCTCGGTCGGTACCTGCTTCGCGGACGGGGGCGACGGCACGGTGCTCATAGCCGCTCAGTCTAGACGGCCCGGGCCGGCCGGGAGCGGGGCGTTACGGGAACGGCGGCGCGGGCGGCCCGCCCGCGACTATCTCCTCGCCCCGGCGGAGCACAGCGGCGTTCCGGTTGGCCGACGTGAGGATGTAGAAGCGCGACGAGCGGATCCCGTCGACCACGATCTGCGCCACCTCCGCGGGGGAGGCCCCGGCCGCCGCCAGCCGGTCGAACTGCTCGGCGCTGGCCTGTTCGGCCGGCCCCGACACGGCCGCGGGACCCGCCCAGGACGGCCGGTTCCGCGCCGAGGTGCCGAAGTTCGTGCGGACCGCTCCCGGGCAGAGCACCGACACGCCCACGTGCCAGACGCCGAGGGACCGCAGGTTGAAGTGCAGCGTCTCGGTCAGCGCGACGACGGCGTGCTTGGACACCGCGTACGGACCGAGCGCCCCCGCGAACACGCCGAAGATCGACGCCGTGTTCACCATGTATCCGGCGTCCTGCCCGAGCAGCAGCGGCATGAACGCGCGGACGCCGTTGATCACCCCGCCGAGGTTCACCCCGAGCACCCAGTCCCACTCGCCGGGCGGGCACTCCCACAGCGGCCCGTGCGGCCCGCCCACGCCGGCGTTGTTGCACACCACATGCACCGCCCCGTACGCCGAGACCGCGGCGTCCCGCAGCGCCTCGACCGCCGCGCGGTCCGCCACGTCGGTGACGACGGGCAGCACCGACGCTCCGCCTGCGGCGAGGTCCGCGGCCGCCTTGGACAGGGCGGGCTCCTCCACGTCGGCCATGACGACGCGCATGCCCTCGGCGGCGAACCGCCCGGCCAGGCCGAGCCCGATCCCGCTGGCCGCGCCGGTGACGACGGCTACCCGGCCCGGGGCGATCACCTCACGGGGATGGGACGGTGACATTGGTGGGGTGGCCTCCGTTGAAGTGAAGCAGCGACAGCGCGCCGGTGGCGAGAGTCAGCCAGCGGGTCAGCGAGTTGCGCGGCAGCAGCGCCAGCGTCACCCAGGCGATCGAGGCGTACCAGGGCAGCGACCACGGCGCCACGATCACCCAGGCGAACGTGAGCGCGCAGGTGGCGGCCACCACGGTGGGCACGTCCGGCGACAGCCGGTTGTACAGGTACCAGGCCAGCGCGAGCATCAGCGGCGGCCAGGCGAACCCGATCATGGTGTCGACCAGCGAGTCGGCGTGCGGGCCGCCGACCGCGGTGCCGATCTCCTGGACCAGCCGCCAGACGGTGGGGGAGATGACCAGCTTCGAGGCCGCGCCCAGCGGCCTGAGCGCGCTGAACCCGTAGCTGAAGTAGTACAGCCCCAGCGTCGTCAGCGCCGCGACGGTGCCGGTCCGCGCGAGCCGCGCCCACGCGCGGTCGTGCAGCAGGGGAACCGCGATGCCGAGCCCGACGAAGACGGCGTTCACCTTGATGCCGCCCGCGATCCCGACGACCACCCCGACGAGGAGGTCGTGCCAGGCCGTGGCGCACCGCCGGGACAGCACGATCGCCACGATCGCGAACAGCGCGACCAGGGCGTCCAGGTGGCCGCCTATCACGAGCTCGGTGATCAGCAGCGGGTTCGCCACCCAGAGCAGCACCGCGCGCACCGGGTTGGCCGCCGTCCGCAGCAGCACGTAGCCCGCGGCGAGGAACGCCGCGCCGATCATGATCATCAGGACCCAGATCGTGGCCCACGGCCTGGTGCCGCCGATCTCCGCGGCGAGCAGGTGCGTCCACGTCGCCACCGGCCCGTACACCGACGGAGTGCCCCGCCACTGCGGGCTGACCAGCATCGTGTACGGGTTGCGCCGTCCGCCGGGCAGCATGCTCGGGAGGAACGTGTACGGGTTGTGGCCGAGCGCGGCGATCCGTCCGTACGCGGCGTAGCTGGCCGTGTCCGAGGAACCGACCGGGGTGATGTTCACCAGCACCGCGACCGCGCCCGCCGCCGTCCAGAACACCTTGCGGGGGCTGGGGGACCAGCCGCGGCTGTTGGCCCACAGCATCATGGCGAGGCCCAGGCAGCACAGGCCGATCGAGGCGTACATGATCAGGTTCGCGACGATGTCCGGCAGGTGGGGCGCGCCGAGGTCCCTGGCCAGCGAGGTCAGCGGCAGCAGCACCGGCGGCGTGGCCACGCTCGGCTGCGGCGCGGTGGCGCACAGGCCGACGAACGCGACCCCGCCGAGGCCCAGCGCGCTGAGCGTCACCGCCGGCAGCGGGCGGGCCAGCCGGCTGTGCGAGAGCACCCGGATGAGGACGCCCATCAGCGCTTCGACGCGCCCGCCGGGGATGGGCGGCTCGGCGAGCTTCGGCGCGGGGGCGGGCGCGACGGCGGAGGCGGCCGGGCCGATGGCGGAGGCGGCCGGGCGGACGGCAGCGGGCGGGCGGACGGCAGCGGCCGGGCGGCGGTCCGTCACCGTGCCGGCCGGGCGGGGGCCGGACAGGAGCTCACCGGGGCCGGAAGGCGGGTCCGGGCGGGCAGACCGCTCTTCAGCGCGACCGCGCTGCGGCGGATCTACCAACACGGCCATTCATTTCCTCCTGGCACGGGCAGACGTTCGCGAAACGGGTGTCACAGATTGTCAGATCCACCGCCGACGTTAAGCGATCATACTCGGTGACCTTGCCGGCAGGGCCTTCCGGCGCTTCTGACTACCCTCTCGATACCAGCACACGGTCACCCCCTTCTCTTCCGTCGCCGTTTCCGAGACGGTTCCGTCATGAGCCCGATACCCTTATGTGACTACTTTCACGAGCGGCGCACTGCCGGGGGTCCGTGCGCGCGGCGGCACGGGCGGCACGGCACAATGAGTCCATGGCCCGTGGAGCGCGGTTCGCCGCTGCGATGACGGCGGCCGCCGGCAGGCTCCCGTTCGGGCTATCCGGGGCGGTCGCGCCGAGCCTGCTCGGCTACCTGCTGATCAACCTGTGCACGTTCTTCCTGGACCTGGCGGTGCTCGCCATCACGCGCGGGGCGCTGAAATGGCCGCTGCCGGCCGCGGTCACGCTCTCGTACGGGTCGGCGTCGGCGGTCAGCTATACGCTGAACCGGGTGCTGAACTTCCGGTCCCACGGCCCGCTGGGCACCCAGCTGCCGGTCTATGCCGCGGTGATCGCGAGCAACTACCTCATCTTCGTGCTCGGGGTCACCGACGCCCTGGCCGCAGCCGGCGTGTACTTCGAGCTCGCCCGGGTCGTCGCCGCGCTCTGCGAGGCCGCGTACCTGTACACCATGATGCGCTGGGTCGTCTTCCGGGACGCCAGGCGCCTTGGCAACGGCACCGAGGAGCGTAACGTGGAGGACATCTGTGCCGGACGCTGACCTTCTGATCCGCGGCGGTTACGTCCTGACGATGGACCGCGCCGGCGACATCCCCGGCGCGGACGTGCATATCAGGGACGGGGTGATCCACGCGGTCGGCCGCGGCCTGGACGCCCCGGGGGCCGAGGTGATCGACGCGGCCGGCAAGATCGTGGCGCCGGGCCTGGTCGATACCCACTGGCACATGTGGAACACGCTGCTGCGCGGGCTGTCAGACGGCCTCCCGGTGGAAGGGCTGTCAGACGGCCTTCCGGTGGAAGGATCTGTATCCCCCGGAGGGCGACCCTCCGGCCCCCCGCGCGGGGGGTCTGCCCGTGCCCCCGCGCCCTCCGGCCCCCCGCGCGGGGGATCTGCCCGTGCCCCCGTCCCCCCCAGGCCCCCGCGGGGATACTTCACCACGTGCGTCGCCCTGGGCAGGCACTTCCTCCCCGAAGACACCTACGCGGGCACGCGGCTGGCATGCGCGGAGGCGATCGACGCGGGGATCACCACGGTGCATGACTGGGCGCACAACATCCGGGGGCTCGACTGGGCGGAGGCCGGGCTGCGGGCGCTCGCCGAATCGGGGCTGCGGGCCCGCTTCTCGTACGGCTACGAAGCCGGCCACCCGAACGACCGGCTGATGGCCCTGGACGACCTGTCCCGGGTCGCGGCCGCGTGGCCGTCCTACAGCGCGGGCGGCCGCATCCACCTCGGCATGGCCTGGCGCGGGACCGGCGGCAGCAACCCGGCGATGCGGGTGGCGCCGGAGCTGTACCGCGAGGAGATCGAGGCGGCGCGCGGCCTCGGCCTGCCGGTCTCGGTGCACGCGTGCGGGCCGCGGTTCGCGGCCGGGCAGCTCGCCGCCTACGCGGCCGACGGGCTCCTCGGCCCCGACCTGCAAGTGGTGCACCTGAACAACGCCACGGCCGAGGAGATCTCGCTGGCGGCCGCGCACGGCACCCCGGCGAGCGTGTCGCCGTTCACCGAGTTGCAGATCGGCTACGGCCTGCCCGCCACGCCCGCGCTGCTCGCGGCGGGCGTGGCGTGCGGGCTGTCCGTCGACACCACGATGCTGTCCGGCAACGCCGACATGTTCGCGGTCATGAAGGTGACGCAGGGCTGCGCGAACGGGCAGGCCTGCGACGAGTTCGCGCTGAGCGCGCGGGACGTGCTGCGGCTGGCGACGGCCGAGGGGGCGCGGACGCTCGGGCTGGGCGCGGTGACGGGGTCGCTGGCACCAGGCAAGCGCGCCGACGTCATCGTCGTCTCGGTCGACGCCCCGAACATCGGCGTGCTCACCGACCCGGCGCGCCTGCTCGTCACGGCGGCGCACCCGGGCAACGTGGACACGGTTGTCGCCGACGGACGGGTGCGCAAGCGCGGCGGCGTCCTGACCGGTTACGACATCGCCGAGGTGGCCGCGTCGGCCCGCGCCGCGCTGGGCCGGGTCCTCGCCCGCGCATAACCGCCGGCCAGCGGCGGGCAAGGCAGCGGAGGTCACGGAACGTGAGAGCAGAGGTCACGGAGCGTGAGAAGCGTCCGGGCAGGGCATTACTTAGCGCGTGGGATCGCGGCTTGCCGGATTGCGCTGTTCCGAGCTGGTATGACACCGTACGATCGGGTCTGATCTTCTGCCGTTCCGATCAAGCCCGACGGAGTGCCATGCGACTGTCTGCCCGGTCGACATCTGCCCGGTTGACGATCGCGGCCCTGGCCGCGGCGCTCGCAGGATCCGCGGCGGGATGCTCGTCGGCGCCGGGGCTCCCCTACGCCAACGGCGCGACGCGGCCGTCCGCCGTCGTCACGGCGAGCGTGCCCGCCGCGGGGCAGCCGAAGGCCGCGACCGCCATGCCCGGGATCGCGGGGACCGAGCCGGACGGCCCCCGGCTCGAGGTCACGGGCGCGCCGCGCGGGGTGAGGGCGAAGTCCGGCATCCTGGCGGACGCGGCCACCGGTCAGCTGCTGTGGACGAAACTGGCGGACGTGGAGCAGCCGATCGCCAGCATCACCAAGGTGATGACCGCTTACCTGGTCATCCATATGGGCGGCCTGGATCGGAAGATCACGATCCCCAAGGGCGTGCTCGACTATGTCTGGAAGTACGGAGCGAGCAGCGACGGGCTGCGGCCGGGTGAGGTGCTGACCGCGCGCGAACTGCTGTACGGGCTGCTGCTCGACTCCGGCGCGGACGCCGCCTACACGCTGGCGACGGTCTACGGCCCGGGCATTAACGCGTTCGTGGCGAGGATGAACGCGACCGCCAGCCAGCTCGGCATGCGGCACACGCATTTCACCTCGCCGGACGGGCTGCCGTACCCGACGGAGACCTCCACGTACTCGACGCCCTCCGACCTGCTGATCCTGGGGACGGCGGCGATGAAGTCGGCGGTGTTCCGGTCGGTCGTGGAACAGCGGTTCTACAGCCTGCCGAAAGGCCAGGGCCACGACGCGCACTGGTGGGGGAACACCAACGAGCTGATCGGCTCATATCCGGGCGCTGTCGGCATCAAGACCGGTTTCACCGACGACGCGGGCCACTGCCTCCTCTTCGAGGCCGTGCGCGGCGGCCGGCCCCTGATCGGGGTCGTGCTGGGCAGCCCGCCCACCGGTCCCGGCTCCGCGGCCCAGGACGCCGCCAGGCTCCTGAACTGGGGCTTCGCCCTCAAGCAGGCGACCTGACGCACCCGCAGCCGGCTTCGCCCCCTTCACAGGCGGCCTGACATCCGGAACTGGCTTCGCCCTCTCACAGGCGGCCTGACATCCGGAACTGCCTTCGCCCTTTCACAGGCGGCCTAGCGCATCCGGCATGCGATCCGCCTGGACCGCCGCCTAGCGGACCGCTCCAGCATCCTCCGGTCCTGGTTCCCTGGCACCACGCAAACCCCGGGGGCCACGGACGCAGCCGCCCGGCGCCCAACGGCCCGCCGCAGCCGGCTGCACGGACCGAAAAATCCTTCACCAGGAAAGAAAAATCGACTATAGCAGTACAAATCTAACAGGATCATGGACTGGCGGCGTGAAATCTTACAGGATCATGGACTGGCGGCGTGAAGTCTCAAGCTGACGTTCCGGCAATCAGGGCAAAACGGGCAACGGCTGTGCCGGGCTCCCCGGGCGCGCTGGGCTTCCCGGGTGCCTGCCGCCCGGCCGGGCTGTGCCGGGCTCCCCGGGCGCCCCTGCCGCGCCGGGCTTCCCGGGTGCCTGCCGCCCGGCCGGCAGGCACCGGCTCAGGGCGCCGGGCCTCGCCCCACATGCACACCCAACGGCTCGCCCCACATGCACACCCAACGGAACCGTGCGCCAGCCAAATGGTCGAACCAAGGCTGTAAACGTGCCGGGTGCGACTAAGTGCCCAATAAGGCCATCTGCCAATTGACATGCTGATAATGAGGCGGTGATCTCGGCCCTGCCCCGGCCGCGCCGGAGCCACTGCAGGAACGTCCGCCGCGGCGGCCGCACGATGATGTTGCCGCCGGTGACGTTACCGGTGATCTCCGCCCGCAGCAGGACGGGTCCCTGGGGGGCTGGCGGCCTTCGTGTCTTCACGCTGCCGCCCGCGACCGCCACCTCATCGGTATCCACCACGATGCCAGGCCTGGTGATGAGGACCAGGTTCCCGCCTGCCACCACCGCGCTGATCCGCAACGAGGGCAGCGTGATGATCGCCTCGGTGAAGTCCAGCGTGACGTTCCCGCCGGTCACGCGCACCTCGATGCGCCCCGGCACCACCCAAGGGCCGTCGCGCCGCGCGTTGGCGCCGTACCGGTCGATGCGCAGCACATCCTTCGGCTTAGGCGGCGCGGTCACTCCAGGCTGCGCGGCCGGCAGGTCCGACACCAGCGCTGTAAGCTCGCTGTACGTCCGCGCCGTCAGGGCGCGCTCGATCCGCTGGTCGAGTTCTTCCGCAGTCAGCCGCCCGTCGCCCGCCGCTACCCGCAGCACGTCGACGATGCGATCCCGGTCCTCGTGCGAGGCCCGCAGTCCGTCATCCGCCATGGACCAACTGTATGTAGACGGCGCGATCGTGCTCGCCGCAGGCCAGGCCGCGCTAATCGCGCTGCCGGGCGCTGCCGAGCATGATCTCGTCCCAGGACGGGACGGAGGAGCGGCGGCCGCGGGCGTTCTTCTTGCTGCCCGGGCGGGGGGGCGCTGCCTCTCCGGCGGCGGGCCCGGCAGGGTCCGTGCTCGCCGCGGCGCTCGCGGGAGCCGGTGCCGCGATCCCGGCCGCGGGCGGTGCCGCGATCCCGGCCGCGGGAGCTGGTGCCGCGCTCTCCGCTGCGGGCGGGGCAGGGGCCGCCTGGCTCACCGGGGCAGGCGCCGGAGCAGGCGCCGCCGAGGCAGGTTCGGCCCCTGACTGTCCGCGCGCCAGGGATGGCTCCGGGTCCGGGTCGAAGACGGGCGGGCGCTGGGGAGTCAGCCGCGTGCGTTCGGAATCGGGGAAAGGGGCGCCGGCGGCGGGCGGTTCCGGGACGGGGTCGCGGTAGGCGGGGCGCGAGACCACGGGAGCGTGCGACATCGCCGGACGCTCCGGCGCGACCGGCCGCTCGGCCACCGCCGGCCGCTCGGCCACCGCCGGCCGCTCGGCGCGGAACCGGCCGCCGCCTGTGCCGCCGCCGTTCAGGGTGCCCATCCCGCCGACCGATGCCATGCCAAGGCGCGGCGCCAGCGGCGTCACCGTCGCCTCGCCGGGCATGCTCGCGGCCAGCGGCGGCAGTTCCGACTCGGGCAGCGAGAGCCGCTCGGCGGTGTCGTCGTCGGGCATGGCGTGCCTGCGACGGGGGTCGAAGATCCACTCGGCGATGTGCAGCCGCCCGCCGGAGGAGAACGTCAGCTGCACCTGCCAGTTGCCGTCGCCGCGCTTGCGCGAATCCCACTGCGCTTCCTCCGGGTCCGCGCCCAGCGCGGACATGCGCTCCGGCACGATGTCACCGAGCCTGGGGCCCGGCCCGGCGGAATCACCCTGGCGCCGCACCGTGGCGGCCTGCGCCTGATCCGCTATGTAGGCGCGTTCCGCGAGGACCGGGCCTTCGAACCAGCGCACGCGCTCGACCGGAATGCCCGCCGCGTCGGCGATCTCTTCGGCCGTCTCACCGGCGCGGATCCGTGCCTGGATCTCCTTGGGTCGCAAGGGACTCTCCACTTCGATCTCGTACTGGGCGAGCCGGGAGGTCTGGCCGAGCGCGACTGCCCTGAGCCGTTCGTCGATCGGCAGGGTGAAACGCGCGCTCCGCCCCGGGACGGCGAGGACGGCGTAACTGCCATCCTCGCTCACCGCGACGAAGCGCAGTTCCTGCATCGGCGTCCCTTCCCCGAACCACTTCCGTCAAAGTCTTCCGGTCGGCGCCCGATAAGGAAAGCACCCCGCCCGGCATGTCCGGAGATCATGGTCTCATTTACCGTGTCCGGGGCGCGGGCGGGATCGGCGATTAGCCGTGATAGCTCATCATGAGCCCCTTGGCGAGCTGGCGTCCCTCGGGTCGCCGGCCAGGCCGGACGCGCCGGCGCCGGACGCGCCGGCGCCGGGCGCGCCGGCATCAGACGCGCCCGCACCGGACGCGAGGCCGAGCGCGTCCGCGCTCTCCCCCACCGCGTCCGCGGAAGCGGAGGCCGGGGTCATCGTGAGCCGGGACGGCCACCAGTTCCACCGGCCGAGCAGCACCACGGTACATGGCACGAGGACGGTGCGGACCACGAACGTGTCCATGATGACGCCGACCGCGAGCCCCACGCCGACGTCGCGGATCTGGCTGCCGCCCGACCCGCGGCCGCCGACGACGGCGAACACCGCGAACGTGCCCGCCAGCACCAGGCCGGCCGAAGTCACGGTCGTCCCGGTCACCCCCACCGCGCGCGACACCGCCTCGCGCAGCGTGAACCGGTGCGCTTCCTCTCTGATCCTGGTCATCACCAGGATGTTGTAATCCTCGCCGAGCGCTAGCAGGAAGATGAACAGCAGGAACGGCAGGATGAAGGTGATGCCGCCGGAGCCGGCGATCCCGATGAAGACGATCACGGCGAGCCCCAGCGCCGCGAAGTACGACAGCGCCACCGAGGCGATCAGGTACAGCGGCGCGATCAGCGACCGCATCACCAGCGCGAGCAGCACGCCGATCACGATGATCGCGATCGGGATCACGTGTGCCAGGTCGCTGTTGGAGATCGAGCTGATGTCGTAGACCGCCGGAGCCTCGCCGCCCACGCCGTAGTCGGTCGCATTCAGCGTCCTGGCCACCCGCGCCGCCTCGGCGCGCAGCGACGGGACGGCGTTCATCGCCGCGGTGGTGGACGGATCCCCCGCCTTCAGCCCGGTCTGGAACTGGATCGTGGTGCCGGCCGCGTCCACGAACTGCGCGGTCGCGCGGTACATCTGGTACGCCTGCTCCGGGATCTTGCCGGCCAGCGCGGCGGGCGGGGCCGGCGGGAGCGGCCCGGAGCCCAGCGCGGCGTGCAGTTCGGTGAACTGGACCGGGGTGAACCCGGCGCCGCCGACCGGGTTGAGCGGGCCGGTCACGCCCGTGAACAGGCCGCTCGCCTGGAGCTGCGCGGTCGCCGCCTGAATCGCCTGCGGGTCCTGCCAGGCCGGGGCCCGCAGCGTGTAGACGAAGTTCGTCGGGTTCGCCGCGGTGGCCGGGAAGTACTTGTTCAGCAGCGTGGTGCCCGCCGCCGAGTCGGTGCCCGCGGGCGCTGAGATCGAGCCGCCGAACCCGGCGCTCCGGTATCCGGCGAACGCGAACGACAGCGCGCCGAACACGATCACCCCGATCGACAGCGCCACGGCCGGCCGCCGGACGATCCGCGCCGCCATCCGGCCCCAGACGCCGGTTGTCGTCGCCCCCGCCCGGTTCTTCGTCGGCCAGAACGCCGCCCGGCCGAAGATCGCCAGCAGCGCGGGCAGCAGGGTCAGGCCGGCCAGCAGCATCACGCCGATGCCGATCGCCAGCGGGATGCCCAGGTTGGAGTAGATCTGGAAGGTCGCGAACAGCAGCGAGAGCAGCGCCGCGATCACCGTGAAGGCGGAGAACGAGATGGACTCGCCGACCTTGGTGAGCGCGCTGACGACCGCTTCGGAGGACGACTCGCCGCGCCGCAGGTGCTCGCGGACCCGGAACACG
Organism: Trebonia sp.; assembly: GCA_035294225.1. Lineage (GTDB taxonomy): Bacteria > Actinomycetota > Actinomycetes > Streptosporangiales > Streptosporangiaceae > Trebonia. The sequence goes on along the minus strand of DATGLH010000128.1, from coordinate 6,575 downwards.
AGGAACAGCCCGTAGTCCGTGCCCGCGCCGAGCACGAGCACGATCAGCAGCAGCTGGGACAGCTGGGAGACCTTGAGCCCGTGGTGCGCCGCCTCGGCGACCAGCGGCCCGGAGATCGCGACCGACATGAACGCCGGGATCAGCGTGATGAACGGCGCGAGCACCGACCGGAAGATCAGCAGCAGCAGGATGATGATGAAGATGACCGAGACGCCCTGCACCTGGTTGCCGGTGGTGCCGGACTGCTTCTGCTGGTCGACGTTGATCGCGAGCTGGCCGGCCAGGTGCGCCTGAGCGCCCGGCGGCGGCGAGGAGTCCGCGATCGCGGTTCGCAGGTTATCGATGAAGTTGGTGATCGCGGTCTCGTCGCCGGTGCTCACGTCCGACAGCACCTGAAGCTGCGCCGCCTGGCCGCTGAGGGCGGCCGACGGCGCCGAGGTCCCGAGGTCATGGACCTTGACGACGGTCGGCACCTTGCCGAGGTCGGCCACCAGCCTGTTCAGCCAGGCCTGGTCTGCGGCGGTGAACGTGCCGCTGGTCCGCGCGGCCACCACCGGGACCGGTACCAGGTTCGTGCCGCCGAACGGCGCCGCCAGCTGCGCCGCGTGCTCGCTCGGCGCGTTGGCGGGGAGGAACGCGCTGTTGTTGCCCTGCGTCACGCTGGCCAGCGTCGGCAGCGCGCGCGGTATCAGCACGAAGGCGGCCGCCCAGACGATCAGGACAACCCAGCGGAACCTGACGGCGAACGAGCCTATTGCCCGGAAGATGTCGTCGACGCGCACGCGCCCTAGGATAGCCATCCGGGCTGGCGCCGGAGCCGCCGGCTCTCAGCCGCTTCTCAGGAAGCGGTCCCGGGAGCGGCCCCGGGAACCCCGCCCGGCGACGGAACCCGGAGACCGAACCCGGCGGCAGGCCGCCCGGCGACGGAACCCGGCGGCAGGCCGCGCTGCCTGCCACCGGAACCCGATCGCCGTGCCGTCGGGGGGCTGTCAGCGGAACTGCGCGCTCTCCGTCGAGCCAGCCAGCGCCACCGTCTCGGATTCGGGCGAGATCGCCTGCGTGACCAGGTCGAAGTAGCCGGTGCCCGCCTCCCGCTGGTGCCTGGTGGCGGTGTAGCCCAGCGGCTCGGCCGCGAACTCGGCCTGCTGAAGCCGCACGTACGCCGCCATGTCCTCCTGCGCGTAGCCGTGCGCGAGCTCGAACATCGAGTAGTTGAGCGCGTGGAACCCGGCGAGGGTGATGAACTGGAAGCGGTACCCCATCGCGGCCAGCTCCTTCTGGAACTTGGCGATCGCCGCCTCGTCCAGGTGCGCCCGCCAGTTGAACGACGGCGAGCAGTTGTAGGCGAGCATCTGGTCCGGGTACACCGCCTTGATGCCCTCGGCGAACTCGCGCGCCTCCTCCAGGTCGGGCTTGGAGGTCTCCATCCACAGCAGTTCGGCGTACGGGGCGTAGGCGAGGCCGCGGGCGATGCACGGCGCCATGCCGCTGCGCACCCGGTAGAAGCCCTCGGCGGTCCGCTCGCCGGTGAGGAACCGCCTGTCCCGCTCGTCCACGTCCGAGGTCAGCAGGGTGGCCGCCTGCGCGTCGGTGCGGGCGATCACCAGCGCGGGCACGTTGCACACGTCCGCGGCCAGCCGGGCGGCGGTCAGGGTCTTGATGTGCTGCCCGGTCGGGACGAGCACCTTCCCGCCGAGGTGGCCGCACTTCTTCTCCGACGATAGCTGGTCCTCGAAGTGCACGCCGGCGGCGCCGGCCGCGATCATCGCCTTCATCAGCTCGAAGGCGTTCAGCACGCCGCCGAACCCGGCCTCGGCGTCCGCGACGATCGGCACGAGCCAGTTGGCCCGCGGCGCGCAGCTGTCCGCCGAACGCTCCGACCAGGCGATCTGGTCCGCGCGCAGCAGCGCGTTGTTGATCCGGCGCACCATCTGGGGGACGGAGTTCACCGGGTACAGGGACTGGTCCGGGTAGGTCTGGCCGGCCAGGTTCCCGTCGGCCGCCACCTGCCAGCCGGACAGGTAGATGGCCTGTAGGCCCGCCTTCACCATCTGCACCGCCTGGTTGCCGGTGATCGCGCCGAGCGCCCGCACGGCATCCTCGGAGTGCAGGAGCTCCCATAGCCGGTTCGCGCCGCGCCGGGCGAGCGTGTGCTCCTCGGTGATGGAGCCGCGCAGCCTGATCACGTCCTCGGCCGTGTAGTTCCGCTTGATGCCCGCCCAGCGGGGGTCGGTCTCCCACTCTTTGCGCAGGTTGGCCGCCTGCTGGCTGATCGTTTCCATGGTCATGCCTTTCGCGTTGATGCGTCGATGCCCGGCTGGCCCGCGCCGCCGGGACTCCGGCACCGCCGATAACCCCAGGGTGCGAGACGCTGGCAGCCATGCCGAGGGCCATGGTCAGTCAAATTTTTTATTTTTTTTCCGAACGTGCGCGTAGTACTCTTTTTTTCGATGAAAGAACAGCCTAAATTGGTAGAGACCGGAGGTCTAGACCTCGCCACTTTCGGTCAGCGGCTCCGGCACGCCCGCCGTGCCCGCGGGCTCACGCTCGCCGAGCTCGGTGCCCGCGTCGGGCGCACGCCGTCGGTGCTGTCGCTGATCGAGAACGGGCGCCGCGAGCCCCGGCTGTCGCTGGTGGAGCAGCTGGCCGCCGCGCTGTCGGTGCCGGTGTCCGAGCTGCTGAAGAAGCAGCCGCCCAGCCGCCGGGCGCAGCTGGAGATCGCGTTCGAGCAGGCGCAGCGCGATCCGTCGTACCGGGCCCTCGGGCTGCCGGTGCTGCGCGTCGGCAGCCGCGTGCCGACCGACGTGCTTGAGCACCTCGTCGCCCTGGCGGCCGAACTGCGCGCCCAGCGCTCGAAGCCCACCGCGACTCCGGAGGAGGCGCGGGCCGCCAACGCCGCGCTGCGCGCCTCGATGCGGCAGCGCGGCAACTACTTTCCCGAGATCGAGCGGGCCGCCGCGTCGGCCCTGGAGCGCAGCGGGTACTCCGGCGGGGCGCTGTCGCAGGGCATGCTGATGTCGGTGGTCGCCAGGCACGGGTTCTCGGTGCGGTTCGTGCCGGACCTGCCGCGTTCCGTCCGGTCGCTGACCGACCTGCGCAGCAACCGCATCTACGTCAAGCAGGAGTCGGTCGGCGGGCATTCGCCGCGCGCCGTGATCTTGCAGGCGCTCGGCCACTTCCTGCTCGGCCACGACACCCCGCGCGACTTCGCCGACTTCCTGCGCCAGCGGGTGGAGGCCAACTACTTCGCGGCCGCGGTGCTGATCCCGGAGCCGGCGGCGGTGGCCTTCCTGCGGGACGCGATGTCACGGCGCGACCTGGCCGTCGAGGACCTCGTCGACGTATACTCGGTATCATACGAGATGGCCGCACACCGGGTGACGAACCTGGTCACCCACCATCTCGGGCTGCCCTGCCATTTCGTGAAGAACGACGCGAGCGGCATCATCTACAAGGCCTACGAGAACGACGGCGTGGTGTTCCCCGCCGATGTCACCGGCGCGATCGAGGGACAGCGGATGTGCCGGAAGTGGGCGGGCAGGCGGGTGTTCTCGGCGCCGGACCGGTTCTCGCCTTATTACCAGTACTCCGACACCCCGTCCGGCACCTACTTCTGCGTGGCCCGGGTGGACCCGCGCGCCGACCGGGGGTTCGCGATCACGCTCGGCGTGCCGTTCGAGCACTCCCGCTGGTTCCGCGGCCGGGAGACGACCATCAGGACCCGCTCGTCCTGCCCCGACGGCGAGTGCTGCCAGCGCGCCCCGCTGGCGCTGGCCGAGCGCTGGGAGGGGATGGCCTGGCCCTCGGCCCGCGCCCACTCGCACATCCTGTCGGCGCTGCCGGCGGGCTCGTTCCCCGGCGTCGACGACGTGGACATCTACGAGTTCCTCGACCGCCACGCCGCCGAGTGACTCCCGGCTTCGTCAGCCGGGCGCTGTATCGTTGACGCGGACCCATCGCGCGTGACCAGGAACGGCGGGCGGATGACAGCGCTACCGGAAGACGACTGGCTGCGCACCCTCAGGCCCCAGCGTGGGCAGATCACCGCCGAGGATTACCTGCGGCTGCCTGAAGAACTCTCCCCCGGGCCATCGAGATCGTCGATGGTTACATCGTCTTCTGCGGGGCGCCGTCTCCGCAGCATCGGATCGCCGGCCGGAGGCTAGCCAACCTGGTCGAGCGTGCCGCCCGGGCCGCGATGGCGCGCGGCGGGGAGTGCCTCACCGTCAACGCCGATGTGGATCTGCGCCCGCGGGACGTGCCGCTCCTGAACCGCCGTCCGGATGTCGTGCTGTACCGGTGCACAGAGTTCGGCGAGCAGCTTCGGGCTGAGCATACGCGCCTGGTCATCGAGATCGTCCCGGCAACATCCCAGACCACCGACGAGGCGGACAAGCTCGGTGAGCACGCCAGGGCGGGCATTCCTCACTACTGGATAGTCCGCCTGGGCAGCACCGGGGCCGCCGTGGTCGAGCGTTACCAACTGGACCATGCGGCCAGGCAGTACAAGCACGCCGGGACGTTCACGAACGACGAGCCAGGCGACGTGCCGACCGTGGTCAACCCGGTCCCGATCACAATCGACTGGCGCGAGCTGGCGTACTGACCGGATCTCGCGCACGGAGGCCGGCCGCGCTGGCCTGTCAGTCCCCGCGCTGGTCTGGCCGGCCCGCCACGAGGTCCTGGAACCAGGTCATGAAGCGGGTGGCCCGCTGTCCGTAGCGTTTCTCCCGGGCGAGCGCCCTCGCCTCCTTCCGCGAGCCCGCCGGGTACCGGCGGCGCGCCCACGGTGATCCGGGCCGGGCCAGCCGGATGGCGCCGACCAGCGCGAAAAGGCCGACGTAGATGCCGATGACGCCGCACCACGTCTTGCCTTTCAGCAGGCAGATGACCGTGAAGGCGAGGTTGACCGCCAGTACCACGGCGATGCTGACGACGGCCTCCAGCCGAGAACGCCCTATCCCGGAACCGGGGGTGGCGCCCAGCGGAACCCAGCCGAGCAGGGCCAGGCCGACGAGGGCCGCGGCGATGAAGACGACCTCGACCGACAGCCGTCCCTGCTCGCTCCAGTAGACGTCCTCCAGGTGCAGGACCAGGGCGAACTCGTCCAGCACCAGCGCCATGCCGATGCCGAGCAGCGCGGCCGCCGCGGCCGCCCATGCCGAGCGGTTGTCCTGGACCGCCAGGCCGCCGACGCCGCCCACGCACATGAAGACCAGGCCGAAGACCACGTGGTGTATGTGCGTCCCGCCCGGGGTGACGTTGCCCGGCCACCACCTCACCTGCGCGCGGATCATCCGGACGCTGAACCGGATGAACAAGAACGCCGCGATAAAGGACACGAAGAAGCAGAAGAGCCGCAGCCTCCCGGTGGCCACGACCGACTGCCCGAACCAACCGCTCATCGCCTTGCAACCCCCGCGTATGAGCATGCCACCGGCCACCGGCCGCCGCCAGCCGCCCCGGCCGCCCGCCCGTCTCCGGCCGCCGCCAGCCGCCCCGGCCGCCCGCCCGTCTCCGGCCGCCGTCGGCCGTCGCCAGAGGCTGGACGTGCGCGGGATGACCGCGGCGGCTGTTGCCGTTGGCCGCGTCCGTCCCCTGTGCTCCCGCGAGCCTGCGCGCCGGCCGGGCCCTGCCGCGGGATCACCGGCCGGCGGCCTGCTGCGCTTCCGCGCTGCTGTGCTCGGCCTGGCCCCCACGTGCCGCGCCGGGCGCGGACGTCGGCTTGAGGGATAGCGCGAGCGGGATCCCGGCGGCGGAGAATGCGACGGCGATCCAGAGGGCGGACCTGAAGCCCGCGACGAACATGCCGGGGGAGCTGTAGACCCCGGGCCGGCTGAAGACGGAGGCGAGGACGGCGACGCCGAAGACACCGCCGAGCTCGCGGAGCGCGTTGTTGGTCCCGGAGGCGATGCCAGCCTGACGGGGGGCCACCGATGCCATGACCACGCTGGCGACGGCGGGGAAGACCATGGCGGTGCCAGAGCCGGCGATGGCCAGCAGCGGCGCCATCTCCCAGAACGGGGTCTGGCTGCGGGCGATGATGGCCACGCAGGCCAGGCCTGCGGTTTGCATGAGCAGGCCGGCGAGCATGAACGGCCGGCTGCCGTGGCGTCCGGCGAGCCGCCCGGTGACGGGCGCGACGATCACCCCGGTGGCGCTCCAGGCGAGCAGCTGGGTGCCTGCCTGCAGCGGGGTGCGGCCCTGCGCGGTCTGGAAGAACTGAGACATCAGGAACAAGGCGCCGAACAGCCCTGCGAACAGGCAGAAGCTGATGCCGTTGGCGGCGGTGAAGCTCGCCCGTCGGAACATCTCCGGGGAGAGCATCGGATGCCGGGTCCGCCGCTCCCAGAACGCGAACAGCGCGACGACCGCGAGCCCGGCGGCCAGCGGGACGACAACCTGCGGGCTGCCCCAGCCGGCCGTGTCCGTGCGGATGATGGCCCAGGTGACGGCGGACAGCCCCGTGGTAGCCAGCGCAACGCCGGTGATGTCCAGCCGCGGGTGACCGCCGTGGCTCTCGCGGACGCGCAGCAGCGCGATAGGGATCAGCGCTAGGCCGACGGGGACGTTGA
>DATGLH010000127.1:0-6636 GCA_035294225.1 Trebonia sp. | reverse complement strand
TTGTTCACGTCCCGGTAGACGAGGGCGCTGACCTCCTCGATCTCGTCGCGCAGCCGCTCCGGGTACAGGTCCGGCGCGCCCGGCCGGTGGTAGGCGGTCCACTCTTGCTCCATGTCCAGCGTGATGTGCCGGAAGTCGGAGGTCACCACCGCCCCGCTGGGGATGTCCACGATCGCCGGGACGGTGACGCCGCGGTCGTAGCCGGGCACCGCCTTCTCGTACGCCTCGCGCAGCCAGTGGATGCCGAGCACCGGGTCCACGCCGCCGGGGTCGAGGTCGAACGTCCAGCTCCGCCAGTCGTGCTCCGGGCCGCATATGCCCATGGACAGCACCGGTTCGAGCCCGAGCAGGCGGCGGACGATCACCGCCCGGTTCGCCCAGGGGCAGGCGCGGGCCACCACCAGCCGGTACCGCCCCGGCTGCACGGGCCACCCGTCCCGCCCGTCGGCCGTGATGCGCCCGTCGAGGTAGGTGGTGTCGCGGACGAACTCGCCATTGTTGCCCATGCACCCGAAACTAGGCTGTCGAGCGGACCATGTCATCCCGAGGAGGCCGCATGAGCGCTGACCCCGTGGCCGAGTTCGCCGCGCTGGCCGACGATTACCTGAACGACCTGGCGCAGCGGCATCCCGACACCGCCACCAGCCTCGGCGACCACCGTTTCGACGACCGCCTTCCCGACGACTCGGCGGCAGCCCGCGCCGCCGAACGCCGGGCGCTCGACGGTTTCGCCGCCCGGCTGGCCGCGCTCGGCACCGCGGCCCTGCCCCCAGAGTCCGCCGTGGACGCCGCGATGCTGGCGGACGGCATCGCGCGCCGGGTCTTCGAGATCGACGAACTGCGCGAGCACGAGTGGAACCCGCTGCGGGCCAACCCCGGCCAGGCCATCTACTCGCTGCTCGCCAGGGATTTCGCGCCGCTGCCCGACCGGCTGGCCGCGCTGGCCGGGCGCCTGGCGCAGATACCGCGGGCGCTGAAAGTCGCCCGCGACCAGCTCTATGGCATGCCGAAGGTGCACCTGGAGACCGCCATCGGCCAGTTCGACGGCACGATCAAGCTGGTGACCAGCGAGGTCGACGCCGCGCTGCGGCGGGCTGACGGGGATCGCCAGGGGGCAACCGCGGTCCGGAAAGCCATCGACAAGGTACGCCCGGCTGCGCTGGAGGCGCTGGCCGCGCACCGCGACTGGCTCGCCGCCGAGAGCGCGGGGAACACCGGAAGCGACGGAGACCAAGCCAGCCCCCGCATCGGCGCGGAGCGCTTCGCGCGCAAGCTCTCCCTCACCCTGAGCGCGCAGGCTCAGCCCGATGCCATCCTGGCCCGCGCCGAGCAGGACCTGGAACGCATCACCGAAGAAATCACCGAACTCGCCGCGCGGCTGGGCGGCACGCCGCGCGAGGTGCTCGGCCGGCTCGCGGCGGCCGCCCCCGACGACGCCACGATCCTCCGGTTCTGCGCCGACGCCCTTGCCGCGCAGACCGAATTCGTCCGCGCGCATGACCTGGTGACGCTCCACGATGACCCGGTCGAGCTCATCGACATGCCGGAAATCGACCGCGGGATCGCGGTCGCCTACTGCGACTCGCCCGGGCCGCTGGAGACGGCGCCGCTGCCCACGTTCATCGCGGTCTCCCCGGTGCCCGCCGACTGGCCGGCAGAGCGGAGGGCCTCGTTCTACCGCGAGTACAACCGCCACATGGTGCACAACCTGATGGTCCACGAGGCGATGCCCGGCCACTACCTGCAACTGCAGCACTCGCGCCGGTTCGGCGGCGCCACCAGGCTCCGGGCGGCCCTGCGCTCCGGGTCCTTCGTCGAAGGCTGGGCCGTCTACGCGGAAGAGCTCATGGCACGCCACGGGTACCCGGGGGAGGGCGATCCGCGAGCGCTCCGCATGCAGCAGCTGAAGATGCAGCTGCGCACCACGATCAACGCGATCCTGGACGCACGCGTGCACTCCCGCGGGATGACCGAGGCCGAGGCGATGAGGCTGATGACCGGCCCCGGGTTCCAGGAGGAGGGCGAGGCGGCCGGCAAGTGGCGCCGCGCGCTGCTCACCTCGGCGCAGCTGTCCACCTATTACGTCGGCTACACCGAAGTCAGCGACCTGGCTGCCGAGCTGACCAGGCAGGGCCACTCCCCGCGCGCGGCCCACGACCGCATGCTCGCCCACGGCTCCCCGCCCGTCCGACTGCTGCGCACCGTGATCTGAGCGGCCATGCCAGCGATCTGAGCGGCCTATGCCAGCCCGAGCAGCCGCTCCGCGTTCAGTCCCGCCACCTTGGCCTTGTCCGGCGGCGACAGCGGCAGGGCGTCCAGGAGGGAGCGCCCGGCGGCGTTCGCGCCGAACGGGAAGTCCACGCTGAACAGCACGCGCTCCACCCCGAACACGGAGATGGCGCACAGCGCTGGCGGCAGCGAGAACATGCCGCTGGTGGTCACCCACACGTGCCGCAGGAAGTACGCGGACGGCACGTCACCAAGGCCCGTCAAAGACGGCGGCAACATGTCGTCGATGCGGTCCAGCATGAACGGGATCATCTCGCCGCAGTGCCCGATGATCAGCCGCAGCTCCGGATGCCGCTCGAACACCCCGGAGACGACCATCCGCAGCGCGTGCAGCCCGGCCTCCGCGTGCCAGCCCCAGGCGTTCGTGGCAAGCGCCCCCGCCACCGGCCCCGGCAGGCCGCCGTACAGCACGGACCGCACGGCCGCCGGCGGCGGCGCCGGATGCAGGTAGAGCGGCACGTTCAGCGACTCGAAGCGCGCCAGCAGCGGCGCGAACCGCGCGTCGTCGAGGAACAGGCCGTCGGTTCCCAGCGTGCTGTTGACCATCCCGCCGACGAACCCCAGCTCCCCGACCGCGCGCGACAGCTCGTCGGCCGCGGCCTCCGGTGCCGACGTCGGCAGCGTCGCGAACCCGGCCAGCCGCTCCGGGTGCCGGGAGACCGCCGCGGCCAGCTGGTCGTTCGCCCGCCGCGCCGCGGCGGCGCCCGCTTCCCCGGGCAGTCCCTGCGCGGCCGGCTGCGCGTGCGAGACGACCTGCATGTCGATGCCGGCGGCGTCCATGCTGAGCAGGCGCGCCTTGCCCAGGTCACGCAGCGCCTCGTCCAGCTGCCGGCCGTCCGGCCGCGCGAGCACGCCAGTCCCGGGCGGCGCGGCGAGCTCGGGGGTCCAGAAGTGCTCTTCGAGCGCGATCGTTCGCATCCCGTTATTCTGAACGTACCCGGCTTCCTCCCGCCAGTCGCGCCCACGCCGGGGGCTGTGCGGCGCCCGGGAATGTCACCATCGCCGGACCGGGACGCGAGGACCTGGGACCCGATCGCGCACGCGAGCCCGGCTTCCCGGCCAGCGGCGCGGACCTGGCGCTGGCCGGCCGGGCGGCCGCATCGGCCTCCGCTGCCGGGCCCCGGCGGCCACCGGGGTCACTCCACCGCCGGCTCGGCCGCCTCGTCGATTCCCCGAAGCCATTCGCCTTCCGCCCCGGTCGCCCAGTCCTCCGGCGCTGCCAGCGATTCCCGGACGGCCATGAACACCAGGTAGGGGATGAGGTCGATGGAGCGGCGCAGGACCCACTTGGTGCCCTGGGTGGCCATCCAGACGAAGTCGTCGCGGCGGGATGGCCCAGGGCCCGTCGGCTCCAGGCAGGGCCTGCCGGCCAGCTCGAACCCGGCCGCGGCGAGCGAGTCCCAGAACCGGCAGGCAATCAGCCGGTGCCCGCGCTCGTTGGGATGCAGCCGGTCCACCGACCAGTTGCGGCGGTCGTAGGTCTCGGGGTCGCCGGCCGCGTCCCAGTGCAGGGTTCCGTGGCGGGCGGCCACCTTGTCAAGTTCGGCGTTGACCGCGCGCATGCGCCGCGACAGCGGCCTGGCCAGGCTGGGCGGCAGCCCGAACATCCGGGCCGGGTCCGGCAGCCGCATCGTCAGCACGGTAGCGCCGGCGGCACGCAGCGCGGCGACCGTCCGGTCGGCGGCCTGGCCGGTGCGCTCGGGGTTGAAGCCGGCCCGCAGCGTGTCGTTGATGCCGACGACGACGCTGGCGATGTCCGGCCGCAGTCCGAGCGCCGCCGGAAGCTGGTCACGTTCGACGTGCCTGGCCTGCGCGCCGCGGACCGCCAGGTTGTGCAGTTCCGGGTCGCGCAGGCCCGCGGTCAGGTGCTGCGCCCAGCCGCGCCAGCCGCCCCCGGGGGCGGGATCCCCCATGCCCAGGGTGATCGAGTCGCCGAGAGTCACGATCCGCGTCATGCTTCTACCTGCCCGAGAGGACGAAACGAGTCGGTGTCGAGGGCTTCGTGGACGGCGAGGAAGGCGGCGACCGAGGCCGGCCAGCCGAACTCCTCCGCCCGCGACCGCGCCGCCGCCCGCCGGGCGGCGGGGTCCCGGCCGAGCAGCGCGCGCACGCCGGCGGTGAAGTCCTCGCCGCTGACGGCGACGCCGGCGTCGCCGACCACCTCGGGCAGTGCGCTCGCCGCGCTCACCACGACCGGGGTGCCGCAGGCCAGGGCCTCGAGCGCGGCGAGCCCGAAGGTCTCCACCGGACCCGGCGCGATGACCACGTCCGCGCTGGCCAGCAAGGTGGCGAGCTGCTTGGGGTCGGCGACGAAGCCGGTGAACCGAACCGGCAGCCCCTTGCGGCGCGCGGCGCGTTCGAGCCGGGCGCGCAGCGGCCCGTCGCCGGCCATCACCAGCACGGCGTCGGTCCCGGCGGCCCGCAGCCCGGCAAGCGCGGTGATCGCCCGGTCCGGTTTCTTCTCCACCGACAGCCGGGCGCAGTGCGCGAGCAGCACCTGGCCCGGCGCCGCGTACTGCTCGCGCGCCGCCTCGCTGTACCGTTCGGGGCTGAACAGCTCAAGGTCGACGCCGAGCGGGATGCGCGTCAGGTTGGGCGCGCCGATCCGCTCGAACTCGGCGGCGGCCCACCGGGTGGTGCAGACGATGCGCCGGTAGCCGCGGACGCTGCGCCGGTTGAGGTTGTCCGCGAGCGAGGTGGCCATGTCGCTGAGCAGCCGGCTGCGCCACCGGGACATGCCGGAGACGTCGGCCGGCAAGCTGAACAGGCCGGTCAGGCTCTCGTGCGAGACCATCACCGCGGGTACGCCGTGCTCGCGCGCCCACCGGCCGGTCCAGCGCAGCGTGGTGCGGTCCGACACCTCGAGCCGGTCCGGCCGCAGCTCGGTCAGCAGCGCGGCGATGCTGCGGCGCCGCAGCATCGCCCGGTATCCGCCGGTGAACGGCACTACCGGCCCGTACCTGGTGATCACCCGTCCCTGCGCCGTCTGCCTGTCGCTGCGGCGGCGGCCCGGCACGATGAGCACCGGCTCGTGCCCTGCCGCGAGGTAGCCGGCGCCCAGTTCGCGCAGCGCGGTGCGCATGCCTCCGGACCGCGGCCCCACGTAATTGGCCAGCCGCACAATTCTCATGCCGCCATCCGGGCGGGGGCGGCTTCGGCGCCGAGCACTGCTTCGTAGTGGCCGATCAGCTCGTCGACCAGGGCGGACCAGGAGCGGCCGAGCACCCGGCGCCGCGCGGCCTCGCCCATTGCGGAGCGCAGCTGCCGGTCGGCGGCGAGCCTGCGGACCGCCGCGGCGAGGGCGCCGCCATCGCCAGGCGGGACCAGGAACCCGGTCACTCCCTCGCTCACCAGGTCAAGCGGGCCGCCGGCGGCCGGCGCGACGACGGGCAGGCCGCTGGCGGCGGCCTCCTGGATGGTCTGGCCGAACGTCTCGAACGGGCCGGTGTGCACGAAGATGTCAAGGCTGGCGTAGATCCGCGCCAGGTCCTCGCCGTGCCGCTCGCCGAGGAACACCGCCCCCGGGATGGCCTGCCGCAGTTCCTCCTCCATCGGGCCGCCGCCGGTCACCGCGAGCCGCACGCCCGGCAGGACGGCGACGGCCGCGAGCAGGTCGGCTCGCTTCTCGGCCGCCAGCCGGCCCACGTAGCCCGCGATCACCTCGCCGCCGGGCGCGATCGCGGCGCGCAGCCGCTCGTCGCGCCTGGCCGGGTGGAACCGCTCGGCGTCCACGCCGCGCCCCCACAGCCATACCCGTTCCAGCCCGTGTGCGCGCAGGCCGGCGGCGGTCCCGCCGGAAGGCGCGAGGGTGCGGCCCGCCGCGTTGTGTATGTCGCGCAGCCAGCGCCAGGCGAACGCCTCGGTGACCGCGCCGAGCCGGTAGGCGCGGGCGTAGCTCGGCAAGTCGGTCTGGTAGACGGCGACCATCGGCAGCTCCAGCGCCCTGGCCACGTGGCAGCCCCACGCGCCGAGCGCGACCGGGCTAGCCAGGTGAACCACCTCGGTACGGTGCCTGGTGATGGCGCGGCGGGTCCGCGGCGCCGGCAGGCCGAGCCGGAAGGCCGGGTAGCCGGGGAGGGGGACGGACGGGACCCGTTCCACCGGGTACGGGAACTGGCCGTCGGCGCCCGGGGTGGCGCGCGCGGACTCCGGGGCAATGACCATGGGGTGGTGGCCCTTGCGGACGAGGTTCTCTGCCACGCGCACTACGCAGTGTGCGACGCCGTTGACGTCGGGCGGGAACGACTCCGTAATGATCGCGATCCTCATGCCCTCAAGGTCGCCCACGCGGTGTCCGGATTCCGCCAAGGCGCCGTTACGCGCGGACGAACTATCGATGACAATTGA
>DATGLH010000126.1:0-9346 GCA_035294225.1 Trebonia sp. | reverse complement strand
CTTAGCCGGCGTCGAGGAGGCTCAGCAGCTCGCCGAGGGCCTTGCGATCCTCGGCGGCCAGGGGCGCGAACAGGTCTTCGGCGGCCTGCCGCCGCGCCTGGCGCATCTCCTCGCGCACCGCCATGCCGCGGCCGGTCAGGTGCAGCCGGATGGCGCGCCGGTTGCGCGGGTCGGTTTCGCGGCGGACCAGCCCCGCTTCCTCCAGCGCGTCGACCACCGTGGTGACCGAGCGCGGCACGATGCCGAGATGGTCGGCCAGCTCGGTCATCCGCGGCGGCTGCGCGCTGCGGGTGATCATGCGCAGGGCGCGCTCCTGCGCCGGGGTGAGGCCGAGCGGCGCCAGCCGCTCGGCCTGCGCGCGGCGCAGCCGCTTCGTCAGCCGGTGGAGCAGGTCCGCGAGCTGCCCCGGGTCCTCGTACTCCATGCTCCCATGATACCAGGAGCCATGCTCATACTGAGGACGGAAGAACTATGAGCTATGCTCTGTTTGAGTCACCAAGACTAATTGCTACCGGAGGCCTTATTGGGAACCGCCAGTCCTCGCGCGCCGATACGGCGCATCCTGCGGCTCTTCCGCCCGTACCGGTGGAGCCTGCTGTTCGTCGCCGCCCTCGTCGGCGCATCTTCCCTCGTCTCGCTGGTTAACCCGTTCCTGATCCGCGAGGTCATCAACGTGGCCCTGCCCCAGGGGCGGATGGGCCTTCTCACCCTGCTCGCGCTCGGCATGATCGCCGTGTCGATCGCCAACAGCTCCTTCAGCGTCTCGCAGACCTACGTCTCCACCAGGGTCGGGCAGCGGGTCATGCACGACCTGCGCACCGCCGTCTACTCCCGCCTGCAGCGGATGTCGCTCGCCTTCTTCACCAGGACCCGGACCGGCGAGGTCCAGTCGCGCATCGCCAACGACATCGGCGGCATGCAGGCGACCGTCACGACCACCGCGACCACGCTCGTCTCGAACCTGACCACCGTGGTCGCCACGATCATCGCCATGGTCGTCCTGGACTGGCGCCTCACGATCGCGTCGCTGGTCATGATGCCCGCGTTCGTGTGGGTGAGCCGCCGCGTCGGCACCGAGCGGCGCCGCATCACCCGCGACCGGCAGCGCCAGCTCGCCGCCATCGCCTCGATCGTCACCGAGTCGCTGTCGGTGAGCGGCATCCTGCTCGGCCACACGATGGGCCGCTCCCGCTCCCTCGCCGATTCCTTCGCCGCCGAGTCGGAAAAGCTCTCCGACCTGGAGGTCCGCTCGAACATGGCGGGCCGCTGGCGCCAGTCGACGATCCAGATCGTGATGTCTTCCATGCCCGCGGTGATCTACTGGGCGACGGGCCTGACCGGGCACGGGGGCCGCATGGCCATCTCGGTCGGCACGCTCGTCGCGTTCACCACCTTGCAGCAGAACCTCTTCCGCCCGACGGTGCAGCTGCTCGGCACCGGCGTGGACATCCAGAGCTCCCTGGAGCTGTTCGGCCGCATCTTCGAGTACCTGGACCTCCCCGTCGACATCGCCGAGCCGGAGCGCCCGGTGGCGGTCGGCAAGGTCCGCGGCGAGGTGCGCCTGAACGACGTCGGCTTCTGCTACGCGGGCGCGGGCCGGCCGGCCCTGCGGGGGATCGACGTGACCGTCCCCGCCGGGCGCAGCCTCGCGATCGTGGGTGAGACCGGCTCCGGCAAGACCACCCTCAGCTACCTCATCCCGCGCCTGTACGACGTGACTTCCGGCAGCGTGACGATCGACGGCGTCGACGTGCGGGACATGTCCTTCGACGCGCTCGCGGCCGCGGTCGGCGTCGTCTCCCAGGAGACGTACCTGTTCCATGCCTCGGTCGCCGATAACCTGCGGTTCGCCAAGCCCGGTGCCACGGACGCCGAGCTCGTGGCCGCCGCGAAGGTCGCGCAGATCCACGATCACCTCATCTCCCTGCCCGACGGCTACGACACGGTCGTGGGGGAGCGCGGCTACCGCTTCTCCGGCGGCGAGAAGCAGCGCCTCGCGATCGCCCGCGCCGTCCTGCGCGACCCGCCCATCCTCGTCCTCGACGAGGCGACCAGCGCCCTCGACACGCAGACGGAACAGGCCGTGCAGGAGGCCATCGACGCGCTGTCAGCCGGCCGGACCACGATCACGATCGCGCACCGGCTGTCGACGATCCGCGACGCCGACGAGATCATCGTCCTTGACCGGGGAGAGATCGCCGAGCGCGGCACGCACGAGGAACTGCTCGCCCTCGGCGGGCACTACGCCGCCCTCGTCAACCGCGACGCCGACATGGTTCAAGCCGCGTGAGGCCCGGCTGGTCGTGTAGCTTGGCTGGCGACCAGCCCGCGCGGGGAGGCGGGGTAGTGCACGCTCTCCGCGGCCGCGCGGGGCCCTGGCGACCAGCCCGCGCGGGGAGGCGAGGACCCGGCCGTGAGTGGGGAGGCGAGGACCCAGCCGTGAAACGGGCCGTCACGGACAGCCGCCTGAGTGCCGCCGCCAGGGCGCTTGCCGCCGGCCTGGCAGCGCTCGCGCTTGCCGCCGGGTGTTCGGCGCACGTGCGGTCGGTTCAGGCCAGGCCCTGGAAGCGGCCGGGCCCCGCCCAGTCCGCCCGGCCCGCGACCGCCCGGCCGTCGCCCAGCGCCACGCCGACGCCGGCCGCCCTCGGCACGGCCGGCACCTACGAGGCCGGCGAACGCGACATGACCTTCACCGAGCCGGCGCACACCGGCCCGACCGGCGCGGCCATCGGCCAGCGCACGCTGCTGACCGATATCTGGTATCCGCGGGCCCCGGGGCCTGCCGGATCGCGGCCGGCCCGCGGCCCCTTCCCGCTGATCGTCTTCGCCCCCGGATTCCTGCTGTGCGCCAGCGAGTACTCGGACCTCCTGGAGTCCTGGGCCAGCGCCGGTTACGTCGTCGCGGCCGTGAACTTCCCGCGCACCGACTGCGAGGCCGGCGCGCACGCGTACGAGCCGGACCTGGTGAACCAGCCGCGGGACATGTCCTACGTGCTGAGCAGGCTGCTGGCGCTGAGCGCGCGGCCGGGCGGCCTGCTGTCCGGCCTGCTGAACAGCGGCGAGGTCGCCGTGGCCGGCCACTCCGACGGCGGCGACACCGTGGCCGCCCTCGCGGCCAACACCTGCTGCGCCGATCACCGGCTGAAGGCCGTCGCCGTGCTCTCCGGGGCGGAGTGGCCCCCGATGCCCGGGCGCTACTTCGCGCGCCAGGCGCCGCCGATGCTGTTCGTGCAGGGCAGCGCCGACACCATCAACCCGCCGTGGACGAGCGTGCAGCTGTACAGCGCGGACCACGGGAACGCCAGGTACTACCTGGACCTGTTCGGCGCGACCCACCTGGTCCCGTACACGGGCACGAACCAGACCGAGCGGCTCGTTGCCCGGGTCACCCTGGAGTTCTTCGACCGGTACGTCCTCGGCCAGGCCGGCGCGGCGGCGAAGATGACGCGCGACGGCAACGTCGGCGCGGCGGCGGCCCTGGTCAGCGGCGGCCAGCCGCCGCCCTGACCCCCGCCGTGCCGATCGCGGGACCGCATGCGGCTGCGGCCTTCCCACAAGGCATAACGGGATTTTTGGCGTTATGCTATGGAAGGTGTTCGAGCAGGACGCGCCCGAACCGCCGGACATCGACGTCACCGTCGCGCACCCGGCGCGCATGTACGACTACTACCTCGGCGGCAAGACGCATTTCGCCGCCGACCGCGAAGCCGCCGGGAAGGTGCTGGCGGTCCTGCCCGAAGGCCGGGACATGGCGATCGCCAATCGCGCGTTCCTCGGCCGCGCGGTGCGCTTTCTGGCGGGCCAGGGGATTAGCCAGTTCCTCGACATCGGAACGGGGATCCCGTCTCCGGGAAGCACCAGCGAAGTGCTGCGCGACCTGAGGCATGAGTCGCGGGTCGTATACGTCGACAACGACCCGATCGTCATCGCGCACGCGCGTGCGCTGCTCGCGGACGGCGAGCAGGCGACCGTGGTCCACGCGGACCTGCGCGAACCGGAGCGGCTGCTCGCCGCCCCCGGCATCGCGGATGTCCTCGATTTCAGCAGGCCGGTCGCGGTCTTGCTGGTGGCGGTGCTGCATTTCATCAGGGATTCCGAAGATCCGGAGCGGATCGTCAGCCAGCTGAAGGATGCCATGCCAACAGGCAGCTACCTAGCTATCTCCCATGGCACGCAGGATTTCAGCCCGGAGCGCGCGGCGGCCGCGGTCCGCGGCTACGAACAGGCGACAGCGCCGTTCGTGCTCCGGCCCAGAGAGCGGGTCGAGGGCTTCTTCGACGGGCTCCGCCTGGTGGACCCCGGCGTGGTGCAGCTGCCGTTCTGGCGGCCAGATGGCGAAGCCGGCGCCGCCGCGTCCAGGATCTGGCTCTACGCGGGGGTCGGCCGTAAAGAGTGAGCCGTAAAGAAAGAGTGAGCTGCGGCCGGGAGCTCTGTGTGCGGGCTTATTGTGCGGGCTCCTTGTACGGGCTCCTTGTGCGGGCTTCCACCCGGCGCGCGGCCGGTGAAACCGTCCGTATTAGGCCCGTATTAGGATGCCAGCCGTGGCCGACTTCGACCCCACTACGCCGTCCATCGCCCGGGTCTACGATTACCTGCTGGACGGGAAGGACAATTTCGCCGCCGACCGGGAGCTGGCTGAGCGGCTGCTGGCCGTCGCCCCGCTGGCGGCCGAGGTGACGCGGGAGAACAGGCAGTTCCTGGCCCGGGCCGTGACATGGACGGCGGGCCAGGGCATCAGCCAGTTCATCGACCTGGGCTGCGGCATGCCGACCGCGCCGAACACCCATGAGACGGCGCGGGCGGTCACCGCGGGCGCGCGGGTAGCCTACGTCGACAACGATCCGGTGGTGCTCAGTCACCTGCACGCGCTGGCCGCCAAGGGCGACCCCGGCGTGACCGTGATAGACGGTGACGTGCGCGAGGCGGACACGATCCTCGCCGCCGTCGCCGCGGGCATCGACCTGGCAGCGCCGGCGTGCCTGCTGATGGGATACCTGCTGCACTTCTTCGCGCCCGGCGCCGCGCGGGACCTGGTGGCCAGGTACGTCGCGGCGCTGGCGCCCGGAAGCTACGTCGTGCTTTCCGTCGGCCGCGCCGACAGCGACGAGGGCTTCGGTGCCTACTCGTCCGGCGGGACGCGGGTGTACAACCACTCGGTGGCGGAGTTCGCGAGCTTCTTCGGTTCCCTGGAACTGGTGCCGCCGGGCGTGGTGGACGCGCGGGAGTGGCGTCCGGCCTGGGAGCGGCCCGTGCACCTGCCGCCCCGCGAGGGCCAGGTGATCGTGGGCGTCGCCCGCGCCGGCTAGGCGGTCCCCGTGCCGCTCAGCGCTGAGCGCGGACCAGGGCGCTGCTGAGCGCGGACCAGGGCGCTGAGCCTGGTCAGCCCGTGGAGCGCGTCGACGTACGGGGTCGGCACCCCCACGAGCGCGCCGATCTCGCGGACCGCCCCGGTGAGCGCGTCCAGTTCCAGGGCGCGCCCGGCGTCGGCGTCTTGCAGCATCGAGGTCCGGAAGCTGCCGAGCTTGCGGGTGACCGCGTTCCGGTCGGCCGGCGTCTGGTCGATCGGGCAGCCGATCCGCGCGCCGATCTCGCGCGCCTCGAGCATGGCCGACTCGCAGAAGGCGCGGACCAGGTCGTCGTCGAGGATCTGGTCGGCGGTCGCGCCGGTCAGCGCCGACACCGGGTTGACGGTCAGGTTGCCCCACAGCTTGTACCAGATGTCCGCGCGGATGCGCGGCGAGACCGTGATGTCGAAGCCCGCGTCGCGGAGCACGCCCGCGAGCCGGGCCAGCCGCGGCGAGCCGGAGCCGTCCGGCTCGCCGATGATCAGCCCGTTCCCGCTATGGCGGCGCACCACGCCGGGCTCTGGCGAGCTGGCGCTCATGTGCACGGTGCCGCCGATCACCCGGCTGACCGGGATGGCGGATGCGATCCGCCCGCCGGGATCGACGCTGTCCAGGTGGCGCCCGGCGCACGGACCGCCGAAGCCGCCGGAGCCGCCGGAGCCGCCCGGGTCGCCGAAGAACCACCACGGCACGCCGTTCAGCGTCGACAGCACGGCCGTCTGCGGGCCGAGCAGCGGGACGATGCCCGGCACCGCCCCGGGCAACGACTGCGCCTTGACCGCGACGATCACCACGTCCTGCTCGCCGAGTTCGGCCCCGTCGGCTGAGGCGGGGAGCTTGACGGTGACCGCTTCCCCGGACGCGGACTCCACCCGCAGCCCGCTGGCCCGGATGGCGCTCAGGGTGGCGCCGCGCGCCAGCACGCAGACGTCGGCACCCGCCGCGCCCAGCCCAGCCGCGAGGACCCCGCCGATCGCCCCGGCGCCCACAACGCAGATTCGCACGCGCGCCACACTAGCCGTCCCGGGTACTGGCTAGCCGTCCCGGGCACCCGGATCGTCGCAGGGCCGCGCCCAGATGCCCCGGTCGTGCATCAGCCGTACCTGCTTGTCGATCACCTCGCGGCGGTACTCGCCATGGTTGTACGGGGCCCGGTCGAGGTAGAGGTTCTTCGGGTAGACGGGCTGGGAGTAGATCACCTGGTACTGCTCGGTCGTGAGGTCCTTGAGCCAGTTGTCCCACTGCGCGCTGGCGCGGAACCGGCGCAGCGCCTCCACGTCGATGGTCCCGGCCACCCATGACGACCCGCCGCTGTAGTCATGCCGGCCGATGATCTGCCCGCGGTAGTCGATGACCGCCGACCCGCCGCCGAACGTGTCGATCGGCACGTCGGAATCGGCGTCCAGGTAGTACGTCCCGACGTTGCACGCGATCAGGTACAGGTTGTTGTCCAGGGCGCGCGCCCGGTTCTGGATCTCGAACAGGCCGTTGCCGACGTGCGGATGCGGGTACGGGCCCCGGTAGACCACCTCGGCGCCGTTCATCGCCAGGCCGCGGGCATTCTCCGGGTAGGAGCCCTCGTTGGCCATCAGGAAGCCGAGCCGTCCGATCTCGGTGTCGGCCACCGGGTAGAACGCGTCCAGGCCGTGACCGTACAGTTCAACCCACTTGTCCCATACGTTGTGCGGTGTCACCGAGTGCTCGACCGGCAGCAGCGGCACGACCTTGTGGTGCTTGAGGATGAGGTCACCGTCGGGGTTGAGGACAAAGCCGACGTTGAAAAAGCGCCCGGGAAACTCGGGGTGCCGGGCTTTGGCCTGGGCCATCAGGAACGTGTTCCACTGCCGGGCCAGCTTCCCCAGGTAGTCCGTTTCGGGCCCCGGCACGTCGATCGCGCATTCCCGCGCGAACTCCTCGTGGTCGAGGTCGAGGACCTCGTCGTTGAAGCCCTGCAAGGCCCCTTCCGGGATGGCGATGAGGCGCACCGGCAGGTCAAGGCTGGACAACCAGGACGCCGCCTTGATCAAGTGCGAGATGTGCTCGAGGTTGACGCTGATTTCGTCCCGGCGGCGAATGCCGCGCATGGTGGGAACCAGGCCGATGGCCTGATAGGGCTCGATCATGACTCATCCCTTCGGCTCCGGCCGCTGACCCCTTTATGGTGAAACGATGTCGGTGCCTATGCCTAGTGTCGGCCGGTCGCTGTCGAACGCGATCCCGCGCCCGTTCTGGCTCGACCAGCCGGGCGCCCCCGATCCGGCGCCCGCGCTCGCCGGGAACGTCACCGCGGACTTGGCGATCGTCGGCGGCGGTTTCACCGGGCTGTGGACGGCGCTGCTGGCCAGGGAGCGCGATCCGTCCCGTGACGTGGTCATCCTCGAAGCCCGGACATCAGGCTGGGCGGCGTCGGGCCGCAACGGGGGGTTCTGCTCGGCCAGCCTCACGCACGGGCTCGGCAACGGCCTGGCGCGGTTCCCCGCCGAGATGCCGCTGCTGGAACGGCTCGGCGCCGAGAACCTGCGGGAGATCGCCGAGACGGTCGCCAGGCACAACATCGACTGTGATTTCTCGCTCACCGGCGAGCTGAACGTCGCGACCGCTCCCTGGCAGCTCGACGGTCTCGCCGAGGAGGCCGCGGCCGCCCGGGCGCTCGGTCACGACGCGGAGGTGCTCGACGCGGCCGCGGTGCGCGCCGAACTCGACTCACCGCTGTTCGCCGGCGGCATCCGGTACGCCGGGGGCACCGCCATGGTGGAGCCGGGACGGCTGGCCTGGGGGCTGCGGCGGGCCTGCCTTGAGGCGGGGGTGCGGATCTACGAGCACACGCCCGCGTGCTCGCTCGCCGACGCCGGCCCCGCGCTGGTGCTGACGACCCCGTACGGCAGCGTCCGGGCCGGCCAGGTGGCGCTCGGCACCGGCGCCTTCCGGCCGCTGCTGCGCCGCATCGGGAACTTCGTGATCCCCGTCTACGACTACGCCCTGATGACCGAGCCGCTGTCCGGGGCGCAGCTGGCGAGCCTGGGCTGGAAGGACAGGCGCGGCGCCGCCGACCTGGGAAACCAGTTCCACTATTTCCGGCTCACCCGGGACGACCGGATCCTATGGGGCGGCTACGACGCCGTCTATTACAACGGCGGCCGGATCCACGACGAGCAGGGCTGGCGCCCCGCCACGTTCGCGAAGCTGGCCGCGCACTTCTTCGCGACGTTCCCGCAGCTGGAGGGCGTGTCGTTCACCCACGCCTGGGGCGGCGTGATCGACACGTGCAGCCGTTTTTGCGCTTTCTTCGGCACCGCCTACCGGGGAAGGCTGGCTTATGCGGCGGGGTATACCGGCCTCGGGGTCGGCGCTACCCGGTTCGGCGCGCAGGTCATGCTGGACTTGCTGGAGAAGGCAGATACCGAACGCACGCGGCTGACTCTGGTCAGGTCCAGGCCGGTGCCATTCCCGCCGGAGCCCCTCCGTTCGGCCGTCATCCAGATGACGCGCTCGTCGCTGGCCCGCGCCGACCGCAACGAGGGCCGCCGCGACCTGTGGCTGCGCCTGCTGGACCGGCTTGGCCTGGGCTTCGACTCATAGCGGCGCTTCCGGGGCGGCGGGCGCAGGCCGCCCGCCGGCGGGCGGGTTCAGGTCTCCCGCGAGCGGGAGAACCTCTTCCCGCGTTCCGATTTGACGAGGGCCTCCGGTGGCCCTAGAGTTCTTTCTGCCCCGAGGGGGACGGGCCGCCGGGTGGCGGGCCGGGACCCGGGGAGCCACTGAGCAGCTGTCCTGCCGCGGGCCGCGTGTTTTCGCGGGGCCTGGGGCTGGCTGCGGGTGGGCGGGAGGTCCTGTGTGTCGGCGGTGTTCCGGGGTTCCGGGGCGTGGTTGACGCGGGGGTTTCCCGGGAGTAATGTGGAGGGGTTGCCCCGGCGGGAGGCGCTGGTTTCCCGGTGGTGCGCGCCGGTTTCTTGAGAACTCAACAGCGTGCTTTATGCCAGTGCATGATGAGTGCATACCCCCGT
>DATGLH010000125.1:0-49859 GCA_035294225.1 Trebonia sp. | reverse complement strand
AGTCGCTGGGCGTGACCGGTGAGGTACGGGAGCTGCCGGAACCCGCGCCGACCGCGGCGGCCGCCGCGAGGCAGCTCGGCTGTGAGGTCGGCGCGATCGCGAACAGCCTGGTGTTCGCCGCCGACGGCACCCCGCTGCTCGTGATGACCAGCGGGGCGCACCGGGTGGACACCTCACGGGTGGCTTCGCTGGTCGGGGCGTCTGCCGTCGACCGGGCGGACGCGCGCTCGGTGCGCGCATGGACCGGCCAGGCGATCGGCGGCGTGGGACCGGTGGGACACCCCGCGCCGATCCGAACGCTGGTAGACATCTGGCTGTCGAAGTACGAGGTGGTGTGGGCGGCGGCCGGGCACCCGCACACGGTGTTTCCCACCTCGTTCGGGGAACTGATCCGGATCACCGGCGGCACGGCCGCCGACGTGGGAGCCTAGGCCGGGCAGGCGGCCCGCCCGACGGGGGCTAGTCGGGCTTGGCCCGGCGCAGCGAGGAACGCCACGGCGGGTGGCGGCGGCTCCGGCCGCCCGGCAGCGGGCCCCGGCAGCGGGCCCCGGCGGCTCCGGCTGCCCGGCAGCAGCCCCCGGCAGTGCCGGCTGCCCGGCAGCGGGCCCCGGCAGCAGCTGCTCGGCAGCGGCCGCCGGGCGTGCGCCCGCACCTGTGCCCAGGCCATGCCCGGAAGACCGGCGCGCCGCTGATCGCCGGCTGGCAGCGGACGCTGTGGTTCCGGTAACCGGCTGCCTGCTGCGTGATCGCAATAGCACGGTACGGTAGGAACCGTGCGCGCGCTCATCATCGTCGACGTGCAGAACGACTTCTGCGAGGGCGGCTCGCTCGCGGTCGCCGGGGGCGCCGCGGTGGCCCGCGGCATCAGCACGCTCCTCGCGTCACCGGACCATGGCTACGCGCATGTGGTCGCGACCCAGGACTTTCACATCGACCCGGGCGGCCATTTCTCCGACCATCCGGACTACGCCACCTCCTGGCCTCCGCACTGCGTCGCGGGAACCAGCGGCGCGGACTTCCACCCGGACCTGGATACCCGGCCGGTGGAGGCGGTGTTCCGCAAGGGCGCGCACGCGGCCGCGTACAGCGGCTTCGAGGGCGCCGACGACAACGGCACGCCCCTCGCCGGCTGGCTGCACGCCCACGGCGTGGACCAGGTGGACGTGGCGGGCATCGCCACGGACTACTGCGTCCGCGCGACCGCGGCCGACGCCGCGGCGGCCGGCCTGCGCACCCGGGTGCTGCTCGGGCTGACCGCGGGGGTCGATCCGGGCACCACCGCCGAGGCCGTCGCCGCGCTCCGCGCGGCCGGCGTCGAGGTAGTTCCCGCCTGAATCGTCGAGGTAGTTCCCGCCTGAATCACTGCGTTTCCTGCGGGGTCGGCGTGCCCGGGCGGACCGCGGCGACATCGGCCGCGGCGAGGGCATCTTCAAGACGGCCCGCGAGCTCTCCGCCGCCCGGCTCGCCGAGGATGACCGCCACGGCCGCCGACGTGCCGACGACAAGGCCGCCGCGCTCCGATGACGTCAACGTGGCAGGCCAGCGTCGCCGTAGCCGATGATCTCCTCCGGCGTCCTGTCATCGGCGACCGGTATGACCGCCAAGGGAAGTGTCACTTCCGCCCGCCTCAGCGGCGGGCGATGGCCCACTGGCGGATCATGTCGATGCGGGCGCGGATCTGGTCGGCCGATGCCTGCGGGATGGCCGGGCCGCCGCACGCGCGGCGCAGCTCCGCGTGGATCACGGCGTGCGGCTGGCCCGTCCGGTGGCTCCACGCGCCCACCAGGCCGTTGAGTTCCCTGCGCAGCGCGGTGAGCCCTTCGCGGCTCACCGTCGAGGCGGCCGCGGCGCCCGGGGAGGCCGACGCGGCGCCCGCAGCGGCGGGCCGCGCCGCAGCGGCGGGCCGCGCCGCAGCGGCGGGCGGGGCCGGAGAGGCGGACGGCGCCGGAGAGGCCGGGAAAGCGGAAGCGGCCGCCGAGCGGGCCGCGAGCTGGGCGGCCTGCCGCTTGCGCAGCAGCAGCGCCACCTGCTCCGGCTCGAGCAGGCCGGGCAGGCCCAGGAAGTCCTCCTCTTCCGGCGACCCCGCCTCGGTCGCCGTGCCGAACTCGCCGCCGTCGAACAGCACGCGGTCGAACGTCGCGGACGCGGCGAGCGCCTCGAACGAACGTCCCTCCAGCTCGCCGTCTGGTGTGTCGCGCCTGCGCGCGGCCTCGGCGAGTTCCGCTTCCGGGTCGCGGGAAGCGGCGCGCACCACGTGGTCGCGCTCGGCCTCGAGTTCAGCGGCGAACCCGAGCAGGACGGGCACCGAGGGCAGGAACACCGAGGCGGTCTCCCCCCGCCGGCGGGCGCGGACGAACCGCCCGACCGCCTGCGCGAAGAACAGCGCCGTCGATACCGACGTCGCGTACACGCCGACCGCCAGCCGCGGCACGTCCACCCCCTCGGACACCATGCGCACCGCGACCATCCAGCGGTCGGCCGAGGCGGCGAAGGAGGAGATCTTCCGGCTCGCGGTCGGGTCGTCGGACAGCACCACCACCGGCCGCTCGCCGCTGATGCGGCGCAGCAGCCCGGCGTACGCACGCGCCGCGTCGTGGTCGCCGGCGATGACCAGCCCTCCCGCGTCCGGCATCGCGCGGCGCACCTCGGTGAGCCGCTTGTCCGCGGCTTCGAGCACCCGGCTGATCCACTCCCCCGCCGGGTCGAGCGCGGTCCGCCACGCCTGCGCGACCTGCTCCTTGGTCATGGGCGTGCCGAGCGTGGCGGTGAGCTCGTCGCCCGCCCTGGTCCGCCAGTGCATCTCACCGGAGTACGCCAGGAAGATGACCGGCCGCACGACGCCGTCGGACAGCGCCGGGCCGTACCCGTACACGAAGTCGGAGGCAGACCGCATGGACCCGTCCGGCTCGGGGACGTACGTGACGAACGGGATGGGGTTGGCGTCCGACCGGAACGGCGTCCCGGTCAGCGCGAGCCGCCGCCGGGCGGGCTCGAATGCCTCCCTGACCGCCTCGCCCCAGGACAGCGCGTCGCCCGCGTGATGGATCTCGTCGAAGACCACCAGCGTGCGCCGGTTCTCTGTGCGCTGCCTGTGCAGCGCGGGGTGCGCCGCCACCTGCGCGTAGGTGACCGCCACCCCCTGGAAGTCCGCGCCAGCCCGGCCCTGCGCGTTCCGGTAGGACGGGTCGACGGCGATCCCGAACCGTGCCGCTGCCTGCGCCCACTGGTACTTAAGGTGCTCGGTGGGCGTAACCACCGTGACGGCGGCGACCTCGCGGAGCTCGAGCAGCCGCGCGGCCACGGTGAGCGCGTACGTCGTCTTGCCCGCGCCAGGCGTCGCTACCAGCAGGAAATCACGTTTAGCAACCCGGAAATACTCTTCGTAAGCAGCTTTCTGCCAGCCACGGAGAACAGGGAGATAATTATTCGGAACGGACCGTGGCGACTCTCGCCGGCCGCTCACTCGCCGCCGTCGTCGCCGGGCGGCAACGAGTCATAAATCTCCTTGCACTCCGGGCAGATGGGGAACTTCTGCGGATCCCGGCTCGGCACCCAGACCTTCCCGCACAGCGCGCGGATGGGAGTGCCGAAGACGGCGCTCTCCATCATCTCGTTCTTGTCGACGTAGTGCGCGAACCGCTCGTGATCGCCATGCGAAGTGTCGTGCCTGACGTCCTCATGAACGCGCAGGCCGCTGTCTGGCAGTACCTCGGTGCTCACGATCGTCAATCCTACCGTGCTCGGGGGGCGCGGGGGGCGCGGTCGCCCCATGCGGGAGACCGCCCCGGGGGCAGGCATCCCTTAGTTCATCGTCGGGTCGTCCGGATAGGTGGCCAGGAAGGCGAGGTCGCCCTCCTGCCGGCGCAGGACCGTGCGCCACAGCCGCTCCGGCTCGGCGGCGAACACGTCGCCCGGCTCGGCCGGCAGGACGTACCAGGCGCCCTCGTCGATCTCCGCCTCTAGCTGTCCCGGAGACCAGCCGGCGTAGCCGGCGAAGACGCGCAGCGACTGGATGGCGGGCGCGAGCAGCCTGGGCGGCGCGTCCAGGTCCAGCAGGCCGAGCCGGGCCAGCGCCGGGGCGCCGTCCAGGGCGCGCCAGCCCAGCGGCTCCTCCCTGCCGGGAACCAGGGCCAGCGCCAGCGCGCTGGTCGGCGAGACCGGGCCTCCCGTGAACACCACCGAAGGATCGGTGGCCAGTTCGGTCCACTGCTCAAGCACCTGCCCCACCGGGATCTCGGTCGGCCGGTTCAGCACGATGCCCAGGGTTCCCTCGGCCGGCTCGTGCTCGACGATGAGGACGACGGCGCGCCGGAAGTTCGGGTCTCCGAGCAGGGGTGTCGCGACGAGCAGCCTTCCGGCTTTCGGATCTGACCCCATGTGGTCCATGTAACCATCATGCCGTTGCGGATGAGTTCTAGCTCACGCCGGCGGCCTTCGCCCTACCCGCCCGTGACGGTTACGTCCGGCTCGCCGCCGGCCCCGCCGGCCTCGGGGATGTCGGCCCCGGCGGCCTCGGGGACGCCGGCCCCGGCGGCCTCGCGGACGGCGGCGGCCACCGCCGGGGCGACGTCGGGGTGGAACACGGACGGGATGATGTAGTCCGGGCCGAGTTCGTCTGGCAGCACGACGTCGGCGAGCGCCCGTGCGGCCGCCGCCAGCATGCGATCGGTGATCTTCCGGCTCTGCGCGTCGAGCAGGCCGCGGAAGACACCGGGGAAGGCCAGGACGTTGTTGATCTGGTTCGGGTAGTCGCTGCGCCCGGTCGCCACCACCGCCGCGTACTCCCTGGCCGCGTCCGGGTCCACCTCCGGGTCCGGGTTGGCCAGCGCGAACACGATCGCGCCGTCGTTCATCGCCTTGATGTCCTCGCCGGCCAGGATGCCCGGAGCCGACACGCCGATGAACACGTCCGCGCCGCGCACCGCCCCGGCCAGGTCGCCGGAGTAGCGGGCGCGGTTGGTGTGCCCGGCGATCCAGGCCAGGTTCTCGTTCATGCCCGGCCGGCCGTCGTACACCGCGCCCCCGTCGTCCACGACGATCACGTCCGCGGCGCCGGCCGCGAGCAGCAGCTTCAGCACCGCCGTGCCCGCCGCCCCCGCCCCGGCCATCGCGATCCGCACGTTCCCCAGCTCCTTGCCGACCACCCGGAGCGCGTTGGTGAGCGCGGCCATCACGACGATCGCGGTACCGTGCTGGTCGTCGTGGAACACCGGGATGTCCAGCATGGCGCGCAGCCGCCGCTCCACCTCGAAGCAGCGCGGCGCGGAGATGTCCTCCAGGTTGATCCCGCCGAAGCCCGGGGCGATGGCGGCGACCGTGCGGACGATCTCGTCGGTGTCCTGGGTGGCCAGGCAGATCGGCCAGGCGTCTATGCCGGCGAACCGTTTGAACAGCGCGGCCTTGCCCTCCATCACCGGCAGCGCCGCGTACGGGCCGACGTTGCCGAGGCCGAGCACGGCGGACCCGTCGGTGACCACCGCGACGCTGTTGCGCTTGATCGTCAGGCGGCGCGCGTCCTCGGGCTTGGCCGCCAGCGCCAGCGACACCCGCGCCACCCCCGGCGTGTAAGCCATGGACAGGTCGTCGCGGTTGCGCAGCGGCACCTTGGACCGCATCTCGATCTTGCCGCCGAGGTGGAGCAGGAAGGTGCGGTCGCTGACCTTGTGCACCGATACGCCCGGGATGCCGGCCATCGCGGCGACCAGCGCCTCCGCGTGCGCGGTGCCGGTCGCGGCGCAGGTCACGTCCACCCGGAGCCTGCCCCGGTGACCGGAGGTCACGTCGAGCGCCGTCACCACGCCGCCCGCGTGCTCGACCGCGCGGGTGATCTCGCTCACCGCGCGGCCGTGCGAGGCTACCTCGAGCCGCGCCGTGATGGAGTACGAGACGCTCGGCGCCATGGTCACGTCGATCTTCCGCCTCTCCGGGACGTCGCGGGCCGCCTTTCGGGGGCGCCATTGCCCGAAGAGTACGGGGCCGGCCCGGCACCACGTAGTCTTCATTCATGGCGCGCGAATCTACGATAGGGCCGCCGACGGCCGACGTGAGCACGATGGACACCGAAGTCGGCGTGATCGATGTAACACGGCTGCGCGTCGCCATCGCCCGGCTGTCCCGGCGGCTGCGCAGGCATGAGCTGGCGGGCCTGACTCCGACACAGCTTGCCGCGCTGTCCACCGTGGAGCGGTCGGGACCGCTCCGGCTCGGCGACCTCGCCGCGGCCGAGGGCATCGCGCCCTCCACGCTCACCCGGCTGGTCGCCGCGCTGGAGGACCTCGGCTACGTGCAGCGGTGCACGGATCCGAGGGACGCCCGTGCCAGCACGCTGGCGATCACTCCCAAGGGCCACGAGACGCTCGAGCGGCTGCGCGAGGAGGGGACCGCCCTTCTCACCGAAAGCCTCAGGCTGCTCACGCCGGAGCAGCGCGCGGCCCTCGCGGCCGCGGTTCCGGCGCTTGAGCAGCTGGCCGGCCCCGATCCGGCGGACCCGCAGGCGCGCTGAGCGCCGCGCCCCGGGGCCGTCCTAGAACAGCAGGGCGGTCAGCCTGGTCCTGGCCTTCTTCACCCGCGGGTCATCGGGCGGGAAGATCTCGAAGAGGTCGAGCAGGTGCAGGCGTGCCCTGTCCCGCTCCTCGCCCGAAGTGCGCTTGATCGTCCCGAGCAGCCGGTCGAAGGCTTCCTCGGTCCGCCCGGCCGCTATCTCGATGTCAGCGACCTTGAGCTGGGCATCGACGTCGCCGGGGTGCGCGGCGGCGTCGCGGCGCACGGCGGCCTGGTCGTAGGCGCCCACCCGCTTGATCAGGTTCACCTGGGCGAGCAGGCTCTTCAGCACCGGGTCCGCCGGGGTCTCGGCCAGGGCCTTCTCGATCACCCTCGCGGCCGCGTCCACGTCGCCGCGCTCCATCGCCGCCTGCGCCTCGGCGTACGCCGGGGGCATCGCGTTCGCGGCCTCCCCCGGGGGCGCCGCACCGTCGCCCCCGCCCCGGACGCCGAGCTGGTCGGCGACCGCGAGCACCTGGGCCAGCCACTGCCGGACCTGGGCCTCGGGCAGCGCGCCGAGGAACGCGTCCACCATCTGGCCGCCGACGACCGCGACGACCATCGGGATGGACTGCGCCTGGAACGCCTGGGCAAGGCGGGGGTTCGCGTCGACGTCGACCTTGGCGAGCACCCAGGCGCCCGCCGCCTCGTTCGCCAGCTTCTCGAGCACCGGGCTGAGCTGCTTGCACGGCCCGCACCAGTCCGCCCACAGGTCGACGATCACCGGCGTGGTCCGGGACCGGGCCGCGACCTCGGTGTTGAATGTCTCTTCGGTGACGTCGACCACGAACGCCGACGCCGCACCGTTACCGGAAGCGCCAGTTCCGGCGCTGCGGGCCGCCTGCTGCCTGCGCTGCGCGGCGGCCTGCCGCGCACCTAGGTCAACGGCACCGTACAAAGAGAAATCCCGCGGCTGCTGCATACCTCTATCCTGCCCCATGTTCGGCACGCCCGGTCCGCTTCCGCGCCCGGCCCGTTCCCGTAGGACAACGCGCAAAAAGCTGCCTCCCTTCCGCCCAGTGTAGCATGTCCTGTGCTACAGTCTTCGCATGCCACAGAAGGGCGACCGGCGCCGGGGCAAGCCGCTCAACCCGGACCTGGGGTATTCCGGGGACCCTGTCCACCACGCGACCTCCAGGCGGCCGCCGCGGCGGATCGGGATCCGGGAGCTGCGGCAGCACGCCAGCGTCTACGTCGATCTCGCGGAGCAGGGGTACACGGTCGACATCACCAACCGCGGCCGGCTGGTGGCGCAGCTGGTCCCGGTGCGGCAGCCCGACAGCCCGCTGGAGCGCTGGATCGCGGCCGGCGTGGTCGAGCGGGCCGAGGAGCCGGGCAGCATCCTCGACGTCGATCCGTACCCGGCCAGTTCCCCCGGCCGTGCCTCCGCGACCGGGACGCTGCGGCAGATACGCGGGAACGATGGCGAGGAGCAGCCGTGATCTACCTTGACTCCTCCGCCCTGGTGAAGCTCGCGCTCGCCGAGCCCGAGTCTGCGGCGCTCGCCGCCTGGCTCGCGGAGCGGGCCGACCAGCCCCTCGTCTCCAGCGCCCTGCACCGGACCGAGGTGCTCCGGGCGATCTGGCTGGCCGAGCCCGGCGCCCTGCCGCGCGGCCAGCGCATCATCCGCCGGATCGGGCGGGTAACGCTCAGCTACGACGTGCTGGACAACGCGGCGACCCTGCCGCCCGCCGGCCTGGGCACCGCGGGGGCGATCCACCTCGCTTCCGCGCTGGCCATCCGGCGCGACCTGGTGTCGTTCGTCGCCTACGACAAGGCCCTGCTCGACGCCGCGCGAGACGCCGGCCTCCCGGTCGCCAGCCCCTCCTGACGGCCCCGTCCGGGCGAAGGCCCTAAAAGCCCGCCGGCTCGGAGTAACTGCCCCACTCGGCGCGGAGCGCGCCGCAGATCTCGCCAAGCGTCGCCTCGGCGCGGACGGCCTCGAGCATCGGCGGCACCATGTTGGCGTCGGTGCGGGCCGCGGCGGTCACCGCGGCGAGCGCCCGGTCAACGGCGGCCTGGTCGCGCGCGGCGCGGCGGGCGGCGAGCTCGCCGGCCTGTTCGCGCTCGACCTCGGGGCTGATCCGCAGGATCTCCAGCTCGCCGCCGACCGTCTCGGTGTGGCTGGTCACCCCGACGATGTGCTTTTCGCCCTTCTCCAGCTTCTGCTGGTACTCGAACGCCGCGTCGGCGATCTCGCCGGTGAACCAGCCGGTCTCGATGCCGCGCAGGATGCCGCCGGTCATCGACCCGTCGGGCGACATGTCCCGGATCT
The DNA here is from genome assembly GCA_035294225.1 of Trebonia sp. Lineage (GTDB taxonomy): Bacteria > Actinomycetota > Actinomycetes > Streptosporangiales > Streptosporangiaceae > Trebonia. Next base: position 41,044 of record DATGLH010000125.1, on the reverse strand, counting down.
TGGCGAAGATCGCCTCGGCTTCGGCCTCCAGCCGGTCGGTGAGCGCCTCGACGTACCAGGAGCCGCCCAGCGGGTCGACGACGTTGGTCACGCCGGTCTCCTCCATGATCACCTGCTGGGTGCGCAGCGCCGTCTCCGCCGCGGCCGCGCTCGGCAGCGCGAGCACCTCGTCGAGCGCGTTCGTATGCAGCGAGTTGGTCCCGCCGAGCACCGCGGCGAGTGCTTCGATGGCGGTGCGGACGACGTTGTTCTGCGGCTGCTGTGCGGTGAGGCTGACCCCGGCGGTCTGGGTGTGGAACCTCATCCACTGCGCCCGCGGGGTCTTCGCGCCGTAGACGTCGCGCAGCCAGCGCGCCCAGATCCGGCGGGCGGCGCGGAACTTCGCGATCTCCTCGAAGAAGTCGATGTGCGCGTCGAAGAAGAACGACAGGCCGGGCGCGAACGCGTCCACGTCGAGGCCCCGGCCGATGCCGAGCTCGACGTAGGCAAAGCCGTCGGCGAGGGTGAACGCGAGTTCCTGCGCGGCCGTCGACCCGGCTTCCCTGATGTGGTAGCCGGAGACGCTGATCGGCTTGTACCTGGGGATGTTCTCGTTGCAGAACTCCATCAGGTCGCCGATCAGGCGAAGGTGCGGCTCGGGGGGGAACAGCCACTCCTTCTGCGCGATGTACTCCTTGAAGATGTCGGTCTGCAGCGTGCCGTCGAGGGTCCCGATGTCCGCGCCCTGGCGCTCGGCGGCGACCAGGTACATGCAGAAAACCGGGACGGCCGGGCCGCTGATCGTCATGCTCGTGGTGATCTCGCCGAGCGGGATGCCTTCGAAGAGCGCCTCCATGTCCCTGACGGAGTCGACCGCGACGCCGCAGTGGCCCACCTCGCCCGCCGAGCGCGGGTCGTCGGAGTCGCGGCCCATCAGCGTCGGCATGTCGAACGCCACGCTCAGGCCGGTGCCGCCCGCCTTGATGAGCATCTTGTACCGCTCGTTGGTCTGCCGGACGTTTCCGAACCCGGAGAACTGCCTGATCGTCCAGGGCTTGCCGCGGTACCCGCTGGCGTACAGGCCGCGGGTGAACGGGAACTCCCCCGGCCAGCCGATGCCGTCCGGGGGCTCCTGGCCTCCCGGCGGCCCGTAGACCGGATCGACCTCCAGGCCGGACAGGGTGGTGAAGTCGGCGTCGCGCTTCTTGCTCTGCTCGTACCTGCGCTGCCAGCGTTCGCGGCCGGTGGCGGCGGTTACCTCGGCGTGTTCGGCCTGTTCGGTCATGACAGCCCCCAATTTAGTAGGACGTCCTACTAACTACCCACGCAAGTCTAGCTCTATCCGTCTAGCTCTATCCACAACCGGGAGGCGGGGAGCGGCGTCTGTAGGAACAGGCCGAAACGTCTGTAGGAACAGGCCGGAAAAGGTCCTGCCGCGGCCCTGCGAAGGTGTGGTAACCATTGACGTACCCCTCGGAAACCCTCGGGGAGGCACCACCGCTTGATGACTCCGTCATCCTTGGCTGCGTCGGCGCTGCGCCGGCCGCCACGGTTCCAGGACACCTATCACGGGCAGCGCGGACAGAGGGAGGACCGGTGGGCACGGACGCGGACGCGGACGCGGAAACCGGCCCATACGCCGCCGTCACCGCCGGCGCCGCCACCGGGCGGGCGCTTGCGGAGCAGCTATTCGCGGCCAACTACCCGCGGCTGGCCGGCTGGGTCCGGCGGCTCGTGGACGACGACGAGACCGCGCACGAGATCGCCTCGGAGGCGTTCGTCCGGCTGCTGTCCCGGTGGACCAGCCCGGGCAAGCTGGACAACCCGCAGAGCTACCTGTACATGATCGCGACGAACCTGGTCCGGGATCACTGGCGGAAGGCCGAGCGAGAGCGCCGCGCGATGCGCAGCATGTCCGCGGGCGCCGACCGCGAGCCGTCCTCCGATCCCGCCCAGGATGTCGATGTGCGGGAGCTGATCCAGGCGCTGCCGTCCCGGCTGCGCGACCCTTTCCTGCTGCACTACTACGCCGGTTTCGGGGTACGGGAGATCGCGGTCCTGCTCAAGCGCCCGGACGGCACCATCAAGGCCGACCTGTACCACGCCAGGGCGCGGCTGAAAGAGTCACTCACGGAGCGCGGCAGCGGAAACGGGGGGAGCGATGTCAGGTAACGACGAACGCGACCCGCTCGACAGCTGGCTCCACCAGCAGGTGGAGCCGCTGCCGCCGCCGCCGGGCACGTTCGAGCTGATCACCCGCCGGGCGCGCCGCCGGAAGCTGCGCAAGCTCGCGGTCACCGTGGCGTCGGCGGCCGCCGTGGCCGCCGCGGCGGCCGTCGCCGTGCCGAACGTGGTGGCGCTGAACGTCTCGCCCTCCCGTGAGTCGGCGAGCTCGGTGGCCGGGGGAGCGCTGTCCCAGGCGGGCCGCGGGACGCGGCAGACGAACGGATCGGCGAGCGCGCTCCCCTCGCCGGGGGGGCCGGCCCCGTCGCTGACCGAGCCGTCCGGTCCGGTGCCGCCCAACTTCCAGCCGTCGTCCGTCACGTTCGTCAGCCCGGACATCGGCTGGGTCATCGGGCAGGCCGGGACACCGGGACAGTGCGCCAACGCCAACCGCGACATCTGCACCTCCATCGTGCGCACCGACGACGCGGGCAAGACATGGCACGGCGGCCCGGCGCCCGGCACCACCGGCCCGAACGGCCCGGAAGGCGTGAGCGGGCTCCGGTTTCTCGACGGGGTGAACGGCTGGGCGTTCGGCCCCGAGCTGTGGGTGACGCACGACGCGGGGAACACCTGGCACCAGCTCAGCACGGACGGCTACCGGGTCACGGACCTGGAGGCCGCGGGGGACCGGGCGTTCGCGCTGTGGGCCCGGTGCCCGGGCACCGGGCCCACAGCGGAGTTCGCCGCCGGATGCACCAGCTACACGCTGATGAGCACCACCGCCGGAAGCGACCGCTGGACGCCGGTCGGCGGCGCGACAAGCCGGCTGGCCCACGGGGGGCTCGCCACGTCGGCCGTGCTCGCGCTCACGTCCACCACCGGGTACCTGCTGGCCCCGGACGGCACGCTGTTCTCAGGCCCGCTCGACGGCGCCTGGCAGAAGGCAGGCACGGCAGGCTGCCTCCCGGGACCGGCCCGGGCGAACGGGCTGCCCGGTGATGCGCTGCTGGCCCTGGTGAACTCGGCGACCGTGGTCGTCGCGTGCGACCTGGCCGGCGGCGTCCAGGTGTACACGTCGCCGGACGGCGGCGCGAGCTGGACCGGGCAGCCGGCCAGCGCCTGGGCAGCCGCGGGACGCCCGGCCAGCGCCACCTCGCTGGCCGCCAGCCCTGACGGGACGCTGGTGCTCGCCGCCGCCGGCACGATATACGTCCTTCCCGCCGGCGGCGGGAAGTGGCAGCGGGCGACCGTCCAGGACGCGCCAGCCGGCGGCTTCGGCTACGTCGGCATGACGACCGGTGAACAGGGTGTGGCGGTGCCCGCGGACCCGTCGCTGCACGAGATCTGGATGACCTTCGACGGCGGCCTGAACTGGGCGCCGCGGACTCCGATCACTCCGGGCAGCTAGTCGGCGACGAAATCCCCCGCGGCCAGCCGGAGGCCGCGCAGCAGGGCGAACAGTTCGGCGCGCTCGCGCTCGGAGTACCCTCCCATGCCGAACTCGGCGGCCATCAGGTCGCGGGTCGCCACGCGGACCGCGTCCCGGCCGCGCTCGGTGATCTCCGCCAGCCGGCCGCGGCCGTCCTCCGGATTCGGCCGCCGCACCACCATCCCCTGGGCTTCCAGCCGGTCGATGGTGTTCGTCACGCTGGTCGGGTGCACCATGAGCCGCTCCCCCATGACGCGCAGCGGGAGCGCCCCGGCGCGGCTGAACGACAGCAGCACGAGGGCCTCGTACCGGGCGAACGTCAGCCCGTACGGGCGGAGGATCGCGTCGAGTTCGGCCAGCAGGATCTGCTGGGCGCGCATTATCGAGGTGACCGCCGCCATCGCGGACGACGGCCCGAACCGGTGCTCCCAGATCCGCGCTGCGCGGTCGATCGGGTCGAAGGGCAGTTCAAGCGCTTTCCGCACACCGGACACACTACGCACCGACGTGCCGGGGAGGGAGGGGGGCCGGGCCATGAGCCAGGTGGCGGAGCGAAGGCGGCCGGGGGGCAGGCGCCACGGCCCGTTCTGCCGGTAAAACGCCGAGACCGATGCCCGCGAGAAGCTCGTCCGCGGCCGCATGCGGGTCGAGCCGGCCGTCCGCCACCCGCGCGGCGAGGCCGTCGGGGACGTCGAGCCGGTCCCGCAGCACGCCGAACGCGAGCGCGGCCACCTCGTCCCGTGCCCGCGCCAGCCGCCGGCGCTCCCGCTCCCCGCTGGACTCCAGCCAGGACCAGTGCCGGTCAAGCTGGCGGACGAGCTCGTCGATCCCCTCCCCGGCGGGGGCGATCGTCGTCACTATCGGGGGCTTCCAGTCCGCGCTGGCGAGCGCCACCATCGACCGCAGGTCGCGGACTGTGGCCTGGGTATCGGGCCGGTCCGCCTTGTTCACCACGAGCACGTCGGCGACCTCGAGGATCCCCGCCTTCGCCGCCTGGACCGAATCGCCCATGCCCGGCACGACGAGCACCACGGTGGTGTCGGCCGCCGAGGCGACCTCCACCTCCGCCTGGCCGACGCCCACGGTCTCCACGAAGATCACCGGGTAGCCAGCCGCCGCGAGCACCCGGACGGCCTGCGGCGCCGCGGCGGCCAGCCCGCCGAGCTGGCCCCTGCTCCCCATCGACCTGATGAACACGCCCGGATCGGTGGCGTGATCTTGCATCCGCACCCGGTCGCCGAGCAGGGCGCCGCCGGAGAACGGCGACGTCGGGTCCACCGCGAGCACCGCGGTGCGCAGTTCCCGCGCCCGGAACGCCCTGACCAGCGCGCTGGTCAGGGTGGACTTGCCCGCGCCGGGGGCGCCTGTGAGGCCGATGACGCGCGCTGCCCGGGGAGCCGGCCTCAGTTCTTTGAGCACCGAACGAATGCGGCTGTCTCCGTCCTCGATCATCGAGATCACCCGGGCGAGGGCGCGCGCGTCCCCGGCGTGGACCCGTTCGGCGAGGCTGTCTGTGTTCAGCGGGCACTCCGGGCTAGCGCGGGACGTTGAACAGCAGCGCCGAGCCCTGGCCGCCGCCGCCGCACAGCCCGGCCGCGCCGAACCCGCCGCCGCGGCGGCGCAGTTCGCAGACGAGGGTGAGCGCGATCCGCGCGCCGGAGGCGCCGAGCGGGTGGCCGAGCGCGATAGCGCCGCCGTTGACGTTGACCTTGTCCGGTGTCACGTCCAGCTCGCGCATGGACTGGATGGCGACCGCGGCGAACGCCTCGTTGATCTCGATCAGGTCCAGGTCGGGTACGGAGCGGCCCGCCTTCTTCAGCGCCTTCTTGATCGCGTTCGCCGGCTGGGAGTGCAGCGAGTTATCCGGGCCGGCCACCGTGCCGTACGCGCCGACCTCGGCGAGGACGGGCGCGCCGAGCCGCTCCGCGGCCTGCCTGTCGGCCACGACGAGGGCGGCGGCGCCGTCGGAGATCTGCGACGCCGAGCCGGCCGTGATCGTCCCGTCCCTGGCGAAGGCGGGCGGCAGCTTGGCGAGGGACTCGACGGTGGTGTCGGCGCGGATGCCCTCGTCTTCGGCGAAGATGACCGTGTCCCTCCTGGACGTGATCTCGACCGGGACGATCTCCTGGGCGAAGATGCCGTCCTTCACCGCCCTGGCGGCGCGCTGCTGGGAGCGGGCGGCGAACTCGTCCTGCTCCGCCCGGGTCAGGCCGTACCTGGAGTTGTACCGCTCGGTGGACTCCCCCATCGACAGCCCGTCGAAGGCGTCGGTCAGGCCGTCGAGCGCCATCACGTCGGCCAGCTGGGCCGGGCCGTACTTGTAGCCCTTGCGCGAATTCGGCAGGACGTGCGGCGCGTTGGTCATCGACTCCATGCCCCCGGCCACGATGACGTTGAACTCACCGAGCCTTATCAGGTCCGCGGCGTGGGCGATGGCGTCCAGGCCGGAGAGGCAGACCTTGTTGACCGTGGTCGCGGGGGTGGTCATCGGGACGCCGGCCTTAACCGCGGCCTGCCGGGAGGTGATCTGGCCCGTCCCCGCCTGGAGCACGTGCCCCATGACCACGTACTCGACCTGGTCCGGCCCGATCCCCGCCGCCTCGAGCGCGCCCTTGATGGCGAAGCCGCCCAGCTCGACGGCGGAGAAGCCCGCCAGGGACCCCAGCAGGCGGCCGATGCCGGTGCGCGCTCCGCCGATGATGACTGGGTCGCCCATGCCAGCCTCCTGGATCGTCCGGTGTGCCCTCTTCATGGAACGATACCTACTATGCTGCTGCGGATCGATCATGTGGGGATCGCCTGCGCCTCGCTGGAGGCGGCGATCGAGCGCTATACCTCGGTGTTCGGGCTGACGGTGGTGAGCCGCGAGACGAATGCCGAGCAGGGGGTGCGCGAGGCGATGCTCGCCGCGTCCGAGGGGTCATCGTACGTGCAGCTGCTCGAGCCGCTGGGGCCGGACACGCCGGTCGGGAGGTTCCTCGCCCGGCGGGGCGAGGGAATACACCACGTCGGCTATGCCGTCCAGGACGTCCTGGCGGCCCTGGAGGCGATCGGCGGCCGCGGCGTGCGGCTCATCGACCAGCGGCCGCGGCACGGCTCGATGGGCGCCTCGATCGCGTTCCTCCACCCGGCCGGCCTGGGCGGGGTGCTGACCGAGCTCGTGCAGCCGCCGCCTCGCGAGGTGCGCGAACCGTGACTTAGACGGCAGTAACAGTGGTGCGCGGGGGGTCGCCGGTGACATTTAGACTGCCATGCAGGCAGCGACAAAAGCCATCTACCGGGATTCTTAGGATGAGAACCCTGAAGAACCTACCAACCCGGCGGAGGCGGAGTAGTGTGCCTCACTGGGCGAGAAAATCGCCGGAGTCCGCGACGCAGCGCCACAATCCTTCGGGGCCGGCCGGCCCGGGACGGACGAGAGTGGCGATGCGGCCCCGCTGGCCGCCGGCGACGACCCGGCCGTGACCCCGCCTGTCGTCCTCCCGTCTAGCCAGGATTAGGCCCCATGCAATCGGATATTGACGCTCAATTGACCAGCTTTTTCGAAGAAACTCCACCGCGCGACTTCGCCAAGGTCATGCGCGGTTACGATCCCCATCAGGTCGACGAGCACATCCGGCAGCTCACCATCGAGCTTCGCCGGCACCAGGAAGAGGCGCTGGCCGCCCGGCGGGAGCTGGCCGAGGCGCAACGGCAGATCCAGGAGCAGGAGCGGCCGACCTATTCCGGCCTCGGCGCGCGCATCGAGCAGCTGCTGCGGCTCGCCGAGGAGCAGGCCACAGAACTCGTCCAGGCCGCGCGGTCCGAGGCCAACGAGATCAAGGCCGCCGCCAAGGTCGATGCCGCCGAACTGCGGGCGGCTGCCGAGAACGAGGCCGCCGAACTGCGGGCCAGCGCCAAGCGCGAGAGCGACGAGATGCGCAGCGTGGCCGAGCGCGAGGCGGATTCGATCCGCACCAGCGCCCGGCGGGAGGCGGACGAGCTCACCTCCACCACCGAGCGCGAGGTCGCCAAGCTGCGGGCCACGGCGGACCACGAGGTCGCCGAGAAGCGCGCGGCCACCGAGCGGGACATCGCCAAGCTCCGCACCACCACTGAGCGCGAGGTGGCACAGCTCAAGGCGGCGGCCAAGCGGGAGCGGGACGAGATCCTCACCACCTCCAAGCGCCAGGCCGACGAGATGCGCAGCCAGGCGCAGCGCATCCTCGAGGAGAGCGAGGCGCAGCGGGCGCAGGCCGAGGCCGAGTTCGAGATCCAGCTCGCGGCCCGCCGTGAGGAGGCCGAGCGCCAGGAGGCCGAGCGGCTCGCCGCCGCGCAGGCCGCCACGCAGAAGCTGGTCGCCGAGGCCGAGCAGCGGGCCGCCACCGCCGAGCAGCGGGCCGCCAAGGCGTCGGCGCAGGCCGACCAGACCCGGCGGGACGCCGACCAGCACGCGCGGCAGCTGGTCAGCAACGCCAAGAAGAACGCCGAGCAGATCGTGTCGCAGGCCAAGGCACAGGCCGAGCAGCTGCTCACCGAGGCCAAGACCGAGGCCGAGCGCCGCCGGATGACCGCGCAGCGCGAGGTCGACGAGCTGACCCGGCAGCGGGACAACATCACCAGCCACCTCGCGCAGGTCCGCCAGCTGCTCGGCGGGCAGCTCGGCGTTCCGATGCCGGGCATGGACCCGAGCCCGGCCGTCACCCAGCCGCCGGCCAAGCCGGCCATCGCGGAAAACGCGCCGCCCGCGGTGACCGCCGCCGCGCCGCCGGCGCCGGCGCCGGCGGCTGCCCGGCAGGCCGGGAACGGCACGGCGACTGGGCAGGCGCCGGGGCCGCAGCCAGCCGGGAACGGCGGCGCGCCGAGCGCCGCCGGCAAGGCGGACGACGACGAGAACTGGTGGACCGAGTAGCCGCCCGCGGGTAAGCGGACCGGAATAACGGCCCGCGGCAAGCGGCGCAAGCGGCGGCCGCCCGCAGAAAGCGGCCTGTCCGTGGTGTCCCGGCCCAGCGGCCGGGACACCACGGCGTTTCAGGCCCCGCCTCAGCCGGATCGTTCAGGCCCGGCCTCAGCCGGATGAATGGGCATCCCCGCCTCAGCCGGATGGTTTCAGGCCCGGCCTCAGCCGGATGAATGTGACATCGAGCCGGCTATGGGCGGCTGTATGTCACATTCATCCGGGGTGTGGGGGGCCGGGTTGGACCACGGTTCCCTCGCGCCGCGAGAGCCGCAGGCGCCACTGCCGCATCCGTCCCGCCACCGGCGGCCAGCCGTGTTAAACGAAAAATATTTCCCCATGAAGGATTTTTCTGGAATAGCTATAAGAAACTTACCGGATCATGGATGGCGGTACCGGACCTCAGGACAAGGTTCCGGCAATCTTCGCAAAACGGGCGCCAGTGCCGGGGACTGGGGGTCCAGGGTCCAGGGTCCAGGGTCCGGGGACTGGGGTCCGGGGTTCCGGGGTTCCGAGGGGCCGGGTTCCGGGGGTCCGGCGCTGGGGTCCGGGGGTCCGGCGCTGGGGTCCGGGCGAGCGGAGGGCGGCGGGGCCGGTCAGGCGGTGGAGGCCTGGCCGCCGTCCACGATCAGGACCTGGCCGGTCATGAACGAGGACGCCTCGCTCGCCAGGAAGACCGCAGGGCCGGCCATCTCCTCCGGCTTGCCCCAGCGGCCCATGGGGACGTCCGCGATCGTCGCCTGGCCGCCGTCCGGGGTGTCCCACAGGTTGCGGTTCAGGTCGGTCGCGGTCCAGCCCGGGCACAGCGCGTTCACCCGCACGCCGGTCCGGCCCCACTCGCTGGCCAGCGTCTTGGTCAGCGCGACCACCCCGGCCTTAGCGACCCCGTACGGGGCCAGGAACGGCGCGGCGGCCAGCCCCGCCACCGAGGCGACGTTGATCACCGAGCCGCTGCCGCGGGCCGTCATGTGCGCGCCGGCGGCCTGGCAGATCCACATGGTGGTGTCCAGGTTGAGCCGGAGTACCTTGTCCCAGCCGGACAGCCGCATGTCAAGGAACGGCACCGCGAAGCTCGAGCCGCCGGCGTTGTTCACCACAATGTCCAGGTGGCCGAGCCGGCCGATCGCCTCGGCCACGACGGCGACGGCCGTCTCCTGAGCCGTCAGGTCGGCCGGGATCTCGACCGCCTCGCGTCCGAGGCCCCGGATCTCCCCGGCGGCCGCCGCGAGACCCTCGGCGCCGCGCGCGGTCAGCGCGACGTCGGCGCCCGCCTCGGCGAACGCCACCGCGATGACCTGCCCGATGCCGCGCGACGCGCCGGTCACCAGCGCCTTCTTGCCGGCCAGGCTGAACAGTTCCCGCGTCACGCCCCGTCCTCCCATTCGGTGGGCAGCGCCGTCCCGCGCAGCGCCGCCGGGTTGACCGCACGCACGATCTCGCTGAGCACGATGCGGACGTAATTCTCCCCTACCCACAGGTGCTTGGCCCCGGCAACGCCGATCACCTCCGCCTTCGGCACCCGCGCGAACCGCTGCCGCGCCTCGTCGGGCCGCAGGTAGTCGTCGAACTCGGGAACCAGGACGGTCAGCGGCTTGCCGGACGCGGCCCAGGCGTCCAGGTCCTCGTCCGTGGCACGGCGCAGCGGGGGCGACAGCAAGATCGCGCCCGCCACCTGGGGCAGCGTGCCCCACTTGAGCGCCAGCTCGGTGCCGAACGACCAGCCGAGCAGCCAGATCCGGGGCAACCCGGCGGCAGCGGCATATGCGACGGCGGCCTCGACGTCGTACTTTTCGGTCTCGCCGCCGCCGAATTCCCCCTCGCTCTTGCCGTGCTCGGACTCGGTGCCCCGGGTGTTGAACCGCAGCACGGCCAGGTCCGCCAGCGCGGGCAGCCGGTACGAGGCCTTGCGGATCACGTGGCTGTCCATCATGCCGCCGTGCGTCGGCAGCGGGTGCAGGCAGGCCAGCGTGGCGGCCGGATCCCGGCCGGGGGGCAGCGCAAGCTCGCCGATCAGCTTCAGCCCGTCGGCGGTGGTGAGGGTGATCGGCGTCCGCCGGGCCGGCAGGACCGTCGCAGCCCTGATCTGAATCACGGTCTCCTCTCGGGTCGGGTCAGCCGGGACGGCGCTGCAAGCGCCGCCGCCAGCACGCGGTGTGCCAGTGCCGCCGCGACGCTACGCCCGCGTGCACCGGCCACACCACCACATGTGCCGTACCAGGGTAGATCTCCTGGTCGCAGCCGGGGCACCGGTACGCCTTGGCGGCGGCCGCGCCGGGCACCGGGCGGACCACCCAGTCACCGTCCGGCCACTCTTCGATCCGCTCAGGTCCCAGCGGCGCGGCCGGCGCCGGGGGGCGGGGTCGCCGGGTCTTGCGCGGACTCATGACCGTCAACCCTATCGGGGCAGCCGGACCCGCCGGATCGCACTACAGTGACGTTCCGTGCGGCTCGTTATCGCCAGGTGCAGCGTCGACTACGACGGCAGGCTCACCGCCCATCTCCCGTCCGCCCTCCGGCTGCTCATCGTGAAGGCCGACGGGTCAGTCCTCGTGCATTCGGACGGCGGCTCGTACAAGCCGCTGAACTGGATGTCGCCGCCCTGCCGGCTGATCGAGCAGCCGGACAAGTGGACGGTCGCCAACAAGGCGGGCGAGACGCTGACCATCACCATCGAGGAGACGCTGAGCGACACCTCGGTGGACCTCGGCGTCGATCCAGGCCTCGTCAAAGACGGCGTCGAGGCGCATTTGCAGGAACTGCTCGCCGGGCAGCTGCACATCCTCGGCGAGGGCTGGCGGCTCATCCGCCGCGAGTACCCGACACCGATCGGCCCGGTGGACATCATGTGCCGCGACGCCGACGGCGCGCACGTCGCCGTCGAGATCAAGCGCCGCGGCGAGATCGACGGCGTGGAACAGCTGACCCGCTACCTCGAGCTGCTCAACAGGGACCCGCTGCTCGCGCCGGTGTACGGGGTCTTCGCCGCCCAGGAGATCAGGCCGCAGGCGCGCGTGCTCGCCGCCGACCGGGGCATCCGCTGCGTCACCCTGGACTACGCGCAGATGCGCGGCATCGAACCGGAGAACACGCTGTTCTGACTCAGCGGGTTCGGTAGACGTCGGTTCGGTGGTCAATACGTACGGCGTGGGCGATCCGTTCGGCCTCGTCGATGCGGTAGGTCGATGCGGTAGACCGCCCGGTATGCGCCACGGCGCGCCGGGTGATAGCCGCTCAGCTCGCGGGCGAGGGCTTCGCCGGCCCGGTGCGGATTGTCCGGCAGCGGGCCGGTCAGGAATTCGGTGGCCGCTGCCGCGACCGCCAACGGCAGGCCCCGAGGCGGTCCTTCAACGGGGACGCGACGGGCAGGACGCCAGCGACAGGGTGTATGCCCGTCGCTCACTCGCCGCCCTGCCCGGCTCGCATGTGCTGCTCCATCAGCCGCCGGAGCTCATCCGCGCCGATTGCATCGCCGCGGGCGATCTCGGCCTCCGCCGCCCGGATCTCATCCGACGCGCCCGGCGCGGACAGCAGGCCCAGGGTTCCTCCGGCGTCTCCAGATCTGACGCGGACATGATCACCGCCTCGGGGCGGCCGTTGCGGGTAGTCACCACCCGGTCATGGGTGTCCCGCACCGCATCCAGCACCGCGGACAGGCGGGCTTGCGCGTCCGCCAACGGAATCGTCGTCATGACCTGAATTCCAGTCACTAGCCTCGATCCGTCACCGGCTCCCGCATGCACCCCTCGTGAACCGCGGAAACGGCCGATCTGGCTCGCACCCTTTGGTGCGCGCCCATCTCGGTTATGTCCGCGGGTGACGGGATCGGCAAGGGAGACGCCGGTGCCTGGCATGGATAACTGAGGCTAGATACGGGCGTGCCGTGCCCGCACGGTGGCTTTACTGTGGCCGGACCGGCATCGCCGGTCCGGATGCGGGCTGCCCGGTGCCTGTGATGGACTGCCGGCATGCCTAAGAGCCGTGGCCGCCGCCCGCAGCGCGGCGGCAGGAAGCCGGTCCGGCGTTCGCCCAGGCCGCTGCGCCGCTCGGATCTGATGCTGCGCGATGCCCGGCAGATCACCGGCCTGACCGATCCGCTGCGGGCCGAAGCCTGGGCCAGCGGCTGGCTCGGCCAGGCATGGCTGGATGCGCCCATGGGCGAGCGCGAGGCCGAGCACCAGCTGTGCCTGGAGGTGTGCGGCCGCGCCTGCACCACGCCATCGCCCCATGGCCTGGCCGCCGTCGCCGCGCTAGCGCGGGCCGCCCCGGGCGCCGATGTCAAGATGCTGACCGAGACGGTCGACATCCTCGCCGGGACCCAGCCGCTGCCGCCTTGGCACACCGCCGCGGAACCGGGGTGGACGCCGACCGCCGCCTGGCGGGCAGTGGATGTATGGGACAGCGAACGGGTGCTGCTCATCGACTATGACGGTCCTCACCCGCACACGCTCATGGCCCAGGTCTTCCAGACTGGCGGGCTTCTCGTCAGCAAGCTCGCCGCCCTGGAGCCGGGCGCGGCCAGCCGGTGGGACCAACTGCGCGCCGACGAGGAAGTACCCATGCCGATCGCCGGGCAGCCCGTCGATGACGTGCTCGGCGAGCTGGCCACCGCGCTGCGCATCACAGACATCACCTGGCCCCGCAACGACGATGAGGACTTCGTCGGCAACCGGGCGCTGGCCTGGTCCCGCTGCCGTGATCACCTTCCCGAGGACTGGACCGAGCCAGCGGGCCTGTCCGATAGCGAACGCCGCCGCCTGATCGAGGAGTTCACCGCCGCCACCGGGCGGGGCGACGAGGTGACCCGGTCGCTGGCCAGCCTGTTCCTGGACTACGGCGAGGGCTACATCAGGCCGGGGCCGCTGTGCTGGAGTCCGGGCGAAGTCATGCTGTTCCTCACCGACTGGCTGCCCCGCAAGGCCATCCTGGACGCTGGTCAGCGCCAGGCCCTCCCTGACACCCTCCGCCGGTGGCTGACTTTCGCTCTTACGCAACGCGGTATCGATCCCCGATGGATCACGCCCGTGGTCGAAGCGGTCGGCACCCACCTCCCCGGATTTCGTGACGCCTTCGATGACCGCGCCGCCTGGGGGCCGGCCAAGGAAATCGCCGCCGCCCTCGCCGAGCGCGGTGTCCGCCTCACCGACCGGCAAGCCGTCGAAGACGCCATCCATGCGCTGAACGCCGAGCGACTCGCCCGGCTGCTCGCCGGCGAAGGCGAGGAAGACTGACGGAGGCCAGCGCTTGCGCCGCTTCCCGAGGTTCAACGCCGCCGCCAGCTGGCGAAGGAGACAGGCCGTGCCCTTGCATGCCCATGTCGAGGGGACGGAACGGCTCTTGCATGCCCACGTCGAGGAGACGGAACGGCCCGCCGGCGTCTGCCGTCACTCAGCCTTGATCACCCGGCGATGCGCGCGGCCTTCGAGGCGGCTTTCCGCGGTGTTACCGATCGGGCTCGCCTGCCCCGGCCTGCCCGGCACGGGCGGGTCGCCGCCGGGTGAGCCGGCATCGGACGCGGTGCTGGCGGGCGTGATCGCCACGGCTGACGCTCTGCCGGGAGCGGATGAGCCGTTCCTCGTCGCCAGCTGGCCCTCCGGGCGGATCCGCTCTTTCGGTGAGGACCCGGCGCTGATCTGCGAGCGCCCCGCCAGCTTCGTCCGCGGACGGCGCGACCGCATCGCCGGCTATCGCAACGTCTAGACAACCTCATCCGTTCCCAGCGCCGACTACGTCCTCGCCGCCGAGGCGGGACACTTCCTTCCTGTGCAGCTTCCTGTGGAGCAGCCCGGCCTGCTCGCGGCGCCGGGCTTGATGCCGGGATCGCTGAGCGGGCTGGTGGAGCTTCCTGTGGAGCAGCCCGGCCTGCTCGCGGCCGTCGCCCGCCGCCGGCTGGGCCGGCGCGCCTAGAGCGGCGGGAGGCCGGGGGGGCGTTCGCGGCTCCCGAGCAGGTGCAGGACGGCGACGTCTCCCACGCGGCGGGCCGACACGAGCAGCATGGGGTTCGCGGCGGTGCGCGGGTATGCGGCGGGCAGGCCGAAACGGGGCGCGTCCGGGTCGCCGACGAAGAACGGCGCGACAGCGAGCCGCAGCTCGTCGGCGAGGTCGCCGGCGAGCAGGTCGCGCAGGATCCGGGAGCCGCCTTCGACGAGGAGAGTCGCGACCTCCCGTTCGGAATGAAGATCGGCGAGAACGTCCCGGAGGGAGGGGGGCTCCCCGGCGTCGATGACCACGGCGGCATGCCCGAGGCGATCCCTGACAGCCGCGGTGACAGGCGAGGCGCAGTAGACCAGGGGGGTGCCCGGGCCGGTGAAGAAGCTGGCGGCCGGGTCGAGGTCGCCGCTGCCGGTGAGCGTGACCCGCAGCGGGTGCGGGGGCAGGCCGCGGGCCTGGCGGCGGGCGACCCGGTGCGGCGAGCGGACGAGCAGGCGCGGGTTGTCGGCGCGGATCGTGGCCGCCCCGACGAGGATCGCGTCGGCCGCGGCGCGCAGCCCGTCCACCTCGTCCAGGTCCTCGGGCCCGGACAGGATCAGCCGCCTGGGGGACGTGTCGTCCAGGCAGCCATCGACGGAGACGGCGCAGCTCAGCAGCGTGTACGGGCGGCGCGGCACGAACCGCACTCTACCGTCCGGCCCCCGCCCGGGCTGGCGCGCGGTGGTTTGCCCGCGGCATGGCCGGTCATGTGGCATCGCCCGCGGCGCCTGCCGCCGGGGGTGCCGGGACACGTTCGAGTCGGTGAACCGGCGGCCGGGGTGCCCGCGACGTTCGGGGCGGGCGGGGAAGGCGCGGGCGCTGCCAGCGCGCCGGGGTCACCGCCGCCGCGGCGGATAGCGCAGAACGGGAACCCGGGGTCCGGCGGGCCCCCGAGAATCGCCGGACCCCGGAGCCTCCAGAATGGTTACTTAACGTAGTTAAACAATGCCACATCTCTGCCGAAAAGTGAATACCCCAGCTCAGGACCTGATCACCTTTTCATGGTCACTACTTTACGTTACATAGGCGATGATCGATTTCACTGGCCGGGCAGGGCCGTATGGCCGCCGGCGCGACCGCCTGCCGCTACTGTGATCGCATGGTGAACGAGCGCAGGGACAACCCGGTCGTACTTTCCAGGATCTACACGCGCACCGGCGACGACGGAACCACCGCCCTGGCGGACGGGACCCGGGCCGCCAAGACCGACAGCCGGCTGGCTGCCTACGCGGACACCGAGGAGGCCAACTGCGCCATCGGCGTGGCGGTGACCCTCGGCCAGCTGCCCCCGGACATGACCGCGCTGCTGAGCCGGATCCAGAACGAACTGTTCGACGTCGGCGCCGACCTGGCCAACCCGGTCGGCACGGAGCCGCCCGCCCGCCGGCAGCTGCGCATCGACGAGAGCTACATCACGGGGCTGGAGACGGCCTGCGACGAGTACAACGCGGCACTGCCCGTGCTGCGCAGCTTCGTGCTGCCCGGCGGCACCCCCGGGGCCGCGCTGCTGCACACCGCGCGCGCCGTCACCCGGCGCGCCGAGCGCAGCGCGTGGGCCGCCGTCGCCGAGCACGGGGAGACGGTGAGCACCTGGCCCGCCAAGTACCTCAACCGGCTGTCGGACCTGCTGTTCATCCTCGCCAGGACCGCCAACGCCGGGGCGGGCGACGTGCTATGGCGCCCCGGCGGCGACCGGTAAGGGCGCATAGAGCGCTGTACGCGCGCCAACCGAACTTAGGATCTCAATCGCACGGACAAAAAGGATAAAACGGGTCAGCGTTATGTCCATAAGCCCGTTACGCGATGTCCTGCAGGTGCGAGCCGGGGGGCGACGCCTCCAGCCAGGCGAGGAAGCCGGTGAGCGCTTCGGTGGTCATGGCCAGTTCCACATGGTCACCGGGCGATTCGGCGTGGCTGTCGGACAGGTCCGGGTGGTCCGTGGCCGACTTGGTGCAGAGCTCGACGACAACGTGCTCAGGGCCGAGCACGGTGCCCTCGGACGGCAGGGGCGGACGGCGGGAGAGCACGGTGAGGGAGCGCCGGTGGAAGACCCTCTCCGGGCGGAGCAGCACGCCGAGCGCGCCGTACCAGCGCAGCTCGTCTCCCTGGTAGGCGGCCACCCCGAGCCGCCAGGAACCTCGCCCGGCCGGGCGGCGCAGGCCGCACTCGACGGTCCCGCCGCCCCTTTCGAGCAGGAAGCGGCGGGTCGCCAGGGCGACGGCGGCGAGCAGCGCGAGCGTGAGGAAGGCGGCGAAGAACCAGGCGGCGTCGAGTGCCAGCGCTCCGCCCACCGCCGCCCCGCGTCAGGCCTGCTCGCCGACGGCGCGCAGCCGGGCCCTCGCGTACCTGACGTCGGTCGATTCTTCGGCGGCGGTCGGCGAGCCGGCCTCCGCCGTCGCGGTGTCCAGATCGCTTCGGGCGGCCGTGACGTCCACGTCGCTGGCGAGCTGGCCCGCGGAGGCGAGGATGGACACCCGGTTGTCTGTCACGGACAAGAACCCGTCCCTGACGGCGGCCCGCACCACGTCGCCGGGGTTGTCGTTCCCCGGAACCTCGCGGATGCGGACCAGGCTGCCCGGCGACAGGATGCCGAACACCGGGGAGTGGCCGGTCTGGATACCGATGTCGCCGTCCATGGTCTTCGCGATGACCAGGCCCGCCTCGCCGGACCACAGCGTGCGGTCCGGCATCAGCAGCTCCACGTGCAGCGTCACGAGCGCTCCAGCTCCTTGGCCTTCTTCTCCACGTCCTCGATGCCGCCGCACATGTAGAACGCCTGCTCGGGAACGTGGTCGTACTTGCCCTCGGCGATCGCCTTGAAGGAGGAGATCGTCTCATCCAGCGACACGAACACCCCCGGCTGGCCGGTGAACTGCTCGGCCACGTACATCGGGTGGGACAGGAACCGCTCGATGCGCCGGGCGCGCTGCACGGTGATCTGGTCGTCCTGGGACAGCTCGTCGATCCCCAGGATCGCGATGATGTCCTGTAGCTCCTTGTACCGCTGGAGGATCTGCTGGACCGTGCGGGCCACGTCGTAGTGCTCCTGGCCGATGTACCGGGGGTCCAGGATCCGGGAGGTGGAGTCCAGCGGGTCCACCGCCGGGTAGATGCCCCGCTCGGTGATCGCACGGGACAGCACCGTGGTGGCGTCGAGGTGCGCGAACACCGTGTGCGGCGCCGGGTCGGTGATGTCGTCGGCGGGCACGTAGATCGCCTGCATGGAGGTGATCGAGTGCCCCCGGGTGGAGGTGATCCGCTCTTGCAGCTGCCCCATCTCGTCGGCCAGGGTCGGCTGGTAACCCACCGCGGACGGCATGCGGCCGAGCAGCGTGGACACTTCCGAGCCGGCCTGGGTGAACCGGAAGATGTTGTCGATGAACAGCAGCACGTCCTGCTTCTGCACGTCGCGGAAGTACTCGGCCATCGTGAGGGCGGACAGCGCGACCCGCAGCCGGGTGCCGGGCGGCTCGTCCATCTGGCCGAACACCAGCGCGGTGTCCTTGATGACCCCGGACTCGGTCATCTCCAGGAAGAGGTCGTTGCCCTCGCGGGTCCGCTCTCCCACGCCGGCGAAGCAGGAGACACCGCCGAAGTTCTGCGCCACCCGGCGGATCATCTCCTGGATGAGGACGGTCTTGCCCACGCCGGCGCCGCCGAACAGGCCGATCTTGCCGCCCCGGACGTACGGGGTGAGCAGGTCGATGACCTTGATGCCGGTGACGAACATCTCCGTCTTGGACTCGAGCTGGTCCAGCGGCGGGGCGGGCCGGTGGATCGGCCAGCGCTCGGTCACCTTCAGGCTGGAGGCAGGGACGTCGAGCGGCTCGCCGAGGACGTTGAACACGTGGCCCTTGGCCACGTCGCCCACCGGGACCTGGATCGGCGCTCCGGTGTTGACGACCTCGGCGCCGCGGACCAGGCCGTCGGTGGGCTGGAGCGAGATTGCGCGGACCATGTTGTCGCCGATGTGCTGCTCGACCTCGAGGGTCAGCGTCTTCGCCGCGCCGCCGAAATCGACGTTGACGCGCAGCGCGTAGTAGATCTCCGGCATCTGCTCCGCCGGGAACTCCACGTCGACGACCGGGCCGATGACCCGGGCGACACGGCCGGTTCCCGTGGTGGTCCCGCTCTCCGCGGGGCTGGTTTCGGTCGCGGTCATGGTCTGTTACTCACTCCCTGCGTTCGCCTCAGCGAGCGCGTTCGCACCGCCGACGATTTCGCTGATTTCCTGGGTGATCTCGGCCTGCCGGGCGTTGTTGGCCTCCCGGGTCAGCCTGTCTAGCAAGTCGTTCGCGTTGTCCGTGGCGGCCTGCATCGCGCGCCGCCGCGCCGCCAGTTCGGATGCCGCCGCCTCCAGCATGGCGTAGTAGACGCGGCTGGCCACGTACTGGGGCAGCAGCGCGTCGAGCACGGCATCGGTGTTCGGCTCGAACTCGTAGGCCGGCAGCGGGCCGCCGGGCCGCTCGCCTTCCTTCTCCTCGATCTGCATGGGCAGCAGCCGCCGTACCACGGGCCGCTGGGTCAGCATCGAGACGAACTCGGTGGACACCAGGTACAGCTCGTCAACGCCGCCCTCGGCGGACGGCGCCTGGAACGCCTCGAGCAGCGCCGCGGTCACCGCTTCCGCGTCGGCGTAGGCGGGCTGGGCGGAGAAGCCGCTCCACTCCCGTGCCACGCCGATGCCGCGGAAACGGTGCCACGCGATGCCCTTGCGGCCCGCCACGTAGTTGACGGTCCGTACCTGGTTCTCGCTGTTGCGCTGCCGCAGCCGGCTGGCCTCGCGCAGCACGTTGGCGTTGTAGGCGCCGCAGAAGCCGCCGTCGCTGGTGAGGATCAGCACCCCTGCACTGCGGACCATCGCCGGCTCGGAGATCATCGGGTGGGTGAGCGAGGACGACCGGCTCACCAGCGCCTCCACTGCCTGGGTGAGCTCACGCGCGTACGGCCCGGCGGCGCGTGCGCGCTGCTGCGCCCTGATGATCCGCGACGACGCGATCAGCTCCTGGGCGCGGGTGATCTTGGCGATCGACTTAACCGCCCTGATCCGCGCCCGGACCGCGCGAAGCTGTGCTGCCATGGCGCTTACTCGCCTGACTCGCCTGCGCCTGCCGCCGGAGCGGGCGCCGGACGGTACCTGGCGACCGACTCCTGGCCCGCCTCGCCCTCTTCCAGGGCCGAGACCTGCTCCTCGTCGGACACGAGTAGCTGCCCGCCGGTCACCTCGAAGGTGCGGCGGAACCTGTCGATGGCTTCCTGGAGCGCGGTGATGGTGTCGTCGGTCAGCTCCTTGGTCTCCCTGATCGTGGTCAGCACGCCCGTCTGGTCCCGGCGCAGGTAGTCGAGGAACTCGGACTCGAACCGGCGGATGTCCTCCACCGGCACGTCGTCGAGATGGCCGGTGCTGCCCGCCCAGATCGACACGACCTGCTCCTCCACGGGGTACGGCGAATACTGCGGCTGCTTGAGCAGCTCGACCAGCCGTGCGCCGCGGTCGAGCTGGGCCCGGGAGGCCGCGTCCAGGTCGGACGCGAAGGCGGCGAACGCCTCGAGGTCACGGTACTGGGACAGCGAGAGCCGCAGGTTGCCGGCGACCTTCCGCATCGCCTTGATCTGGGCGCTGCCGCCGACCCGGGAGACCGACTGGCCGACGTTGATCGCCGGGCGGACACCGGAGTTGAACAGGTCGGTCTCCAGGAAGATCTGCCCGTCGGTGATCGAGATCACGTTGGTCGGGATGTAGGCCGAGATGTCGTTGGCCTTCGTCTCGACGATCGGCAGGCCGGTCATCGAGCCCCCGCCGAGCTCATCGGACAGCTTCGCGCAGCGCTCGAGGAGCCGCGAGTGCAGGTAGAAGACGTCGCCGGGGTACGCTTCGCGGCCCGGCGGACGGCGCAGCAGCAGCGAGATGGCACGGTAGGCCTCGGCCTGCTTGGACAGGTCGTCGAAGATGATCAGGACGTGCTTGCCGTTGTACATCCAGTGCTGGCCGATCGCGCTTCCCGTGTAGGGGGCGATGTACTTGAAGCCAGAGGGGTCGGACGCGGGCGCGGCGACGATCGTGGTGTACTGCATCGCCCCGGCCTCTTCCAGGGCCTGCCTGATCCCGGCGATCGTCGAGCCCTTCTGGCCGATCGCGACGTAGACGCAGCGCACCTGGCGGACCGGGTCGCCCGATTCCCAGTTGTCCCGCTGGTTGATGATCGTGTCAATCGCGATCGCGGTCTTGCCGGTCTGCCGGTCGCCGATGATCAGCTGGCGCTGGCCCCGGCCGATCGGGGTCATCGCGTCGATCGCCTTGATGCCGGTTTGCAGCGGCTCCTTCACCGGCTGACGCTGCACCACCGACGGCGCCTGCAGTTCCAGCTCGCGCAGCGTGGTGTTCTTGATCGCGCCGAGGCCGTCGAGCGGTTCGCCCAGCGGGCTGACCATGCGGCCGAGGAACTCATCGCCGACCGGGACGGACAGCACCTCACCGGTGCGGCGTACCCGCTGCCCCTCCTCAATTCCGGAGAAGTCCCCGAGGATAACGCAGCCGATCTCGCGCACATCCAGGTTCAGCGCGATACCCCGGACCCCGTTCTCGAACTCAAGAAGCTCGTTCGCCATGGCCGAGGGCAGCCCCTCGACCCGGGCGATGCCGTCGCCGGCCTCGACGACCGTGCCGACCTCTTCGCGCGCGGCGCCCGCTGGCTCGTACTCTTCGACGAACTGCGCCAGCGCGTCGCGGATCTCCTCCGGCCGGATTGTCAGCTCCGCCATCTTCCTCATTCCGTTCGTGAATATCAGTCGCGGCGCGGGGGTCAGCCCGCGAGCCTGCGCCGGACCTCGGCCAGGCGGCTCGCCGCGGTCCCGTCTATGAGCTCATCCCCGATCTGGACGGACACCCCGCCTATCACCGCCGGATCGTGCACAACGTTCAGGTGTATTCCCTGGCCATAGGTCGCTGCGAGGGTCGCCGCGAGCCTGCTCCGCTGCTCCGGGGTGAGCTCGGTGGCGACGCGCACCACCGCGATGAGCTGCTCCCGCCGCCGCGCCGCGATGCTGGCGCACAGGTCCAGCACCACCTGCGGGGACCGGCCCCGTGGGTGCGTGAGCACCTGGG
The DNA here is from genome assembly GCA_035294225.1 of Trebonia sp. GTDB lineage: Bacteria > Actinomycetota > Actinomycetes > Streptosporangiales > Streptosporangiaceae > Trebonia. The sequence goes on along the minus strand of DATGLH010000125.1, from coordinate 19,462 downwards.
TGATCAGGCTCAGTGACGGCGAGCTGACCTTGTTGCTGAGCAAGTTGTTCAGCAGGGACCGTTTGGCGTCCGCGGCAGCGGGCCCGACCAGCGCTGACCGCAGTCCCGGCTGCCCGGATACCACGCGGCCAAACCTGAACAGGTCATCCTCCAGGTCATCCAGCGTACCGCCGAACTGCGCGGACATCGTCAGCGCCTCGATGGCCAGCTGTTCGGTGGCGTCGGCCAGGTCACCGGGGGCCGCCCAGCGGGCCGCCGCCGCGGCGGCGGCCAGGTCCTCGGTCCGGGCCGTCACCCTGCCGTGCAGCAGCCGCCTGGCCACCGCCGCCTTCTCCTGCGCGGGTTTGGTGGGATCCGCGAGCGCGCGCCGCAGCCCGTGCTCGGAGTCCAGCAGCCGGACGACCGCGAACAGCTCGTCGCCGGTCCGGTCGGCGATCCGGGCGCTGGTGACCGACGCGCTCAGCCGCTCGCGCAGCTCGGCGTAGGAGGCCCTGCTGGCACCGCGCATTACTGCTCGGCCCCGCTCGCCGTCGCGGCCGCCGCGGCCGCCGCGCCCGGCTCGGCATGCTGCTCGAGCTCGGCGAGGAAGCGGTCGACCATCCGGCTCTGCCGCGCCACATCGGCCAGCGACTCGCCGACGATGCGGCTGGCCAGCTCGGTGGCGAGGCTGCCGACCTCGGCGCGGAGCGAGGCGAGCGCCTGCTGCCGTTCCGCGTCGATCTGCGCCTGCGCCGCCTCGGTGATCCGGCGCGCCTCGGCCTCGGCGCGCTCGCGCATCTCGGCGATGATCGCCGCGCCCTGCTCCCTGGCCTCCTCGCGCATGCGCGCGGCCTCGTGCCTGGCGTCGTCGAGCTGGGCGCGGTACTGCTGAAGCACCCTCTCCGCCTCGGCCTGGGCCTCGTCGGCCCGGTTGATGCCGCCCTCGATCGCGTCATGACGCTCGTCGAGCGTCTTCATGACCCGCGGCAGGGCCAGCTTGGCGAGAAAGCCGAACACCAGGAGGAAGAGGATCGTGCCGATGATGAACTCCGGCCACGAGGGAAGCAGCGGGTTGTACGACGCCGTGTCGGCGGCGAGTGGAATCATGGTGCGCTCACTTCCTGGAGGGACCTTCCTGGAGGGGACTCAGTAGTGGAAGATGAACGGCGCTACCAGGCCGATCAGGGCGAGCGCCTCGGTGAGCGAGAAGCCGATCCACATGTACAGCGAGATGCGGCCGGTCGCCTCGGGCTGCCGCGCCATGGCCTCGATCGCGTGGCCGAACACCAGGCCGATGCCGATGCCGGGACCGATGGCGGCCAGACCGTAGGCGACGGCGCCCAGGTTGATGCTCAGCACCTGAGCGGCGGCGAGAGAAGCGGCGAGTGACATGAATCCATTCCTTTACGTTTCGGCCCGCTGGGCTCTTTGACGGAACTCGGTGAAGTCGGGTGCTGGCTAGTGAGCCGGCTCCACGGAGGAGGCTATGTAGGTAGCGGTCAGCGTGGTGAAGATGAACGCCTGGAGCAGGGTGACCAGGGTCTCCAGCAGGAAGACGAAGATCGCCAGCGCGAACGAGCCCACGGCGTACACCAGGCCGATGGACAGGCTGAGCATGTACCACGTGGCGATCGTGAAGATCGTCAGCAGCAGGTGGCCGGCGAACATGTTCCCGAACAGCCGCACCCCGAGGGTGAACGGCTGGAAGACGAAGAACCGCAGCAGCTCGACCGGGACCAGGATGATGTAGATCGGCCACGGCACGCCCGGCGGGATCATGTTCCTGAAGTAACCCCAGGCTCCCTGGTGCCTGAAGCCCAGGTACAGGTAGAGGAAGTAGACGATGAACACCAGCGGCCACACGAAGCCGATCCGGGACGTGACGGGGAACTGCAAGAGCGGGATCAGCTCCATCACGTTCATGATGTAGATGAAGAAGAACAGCGACACCAGGAACGGAAGGTAGGAGTCGCCCTTCCTGCCCAGCGACGGGCGGAGGATCTGGTCCCGCACGGCCAGGATGGCCATCTCGCCGAGGCTCTGCGTGCGGCCCGGGACCAGCTTGGGCTTGCGGAACGCCACCCAGAAGAACACGACGACCACAAGCGCGGCCAGGATCGCGAGCAGCATCGGCTTGGTGAACCCGAACGAGCCGATCGTGAACATCGGCGTCCAGATGAAGTCCTGCAAGCCTGGAGCGGGGAAGCCGCACCCGCTGAAGATGTGGCAGCCGCCGCCCGCGGCGGCCGCGACGGCACCGGTCACCGGCTCTTCTCCTCTCGGGGAACACCCCTCCGGTGGCTCGCGCGCCGGCTCGCCGGCGCGCTCATGCCTGTTTCCATGTCGTTGTCTCCGCCCGCGCCCGCGTTCCTGCCGTACCGCCAGACGACGAAGCCGAGCGAGATCGCGAGCCCGACCAGCATCCCGATCGGGAAAAGCATCTCCACGTGCACCGCGCGCCCGGCCAGCCAGCCGATGAGGCCGTAGGCGGCCATGCCGCTGAGCAGGTAGCTGAGCACCGTCCAGCCGACATTCAGCCCCAGGGCACGGCTCGCCGCGTCGGTGCCGGCGGCCCGGCGTCCGCCGGCACCCCCGCGGCTGCCGGCACCCCCGCGGCTGCCGGCGGGCCGGCGGCCGTCGGCGGGCTGGCGACCGCGCACGCTCACGTCGCTCACGCCCCACCGCTCCCGTCCGGATCCACGTACGGGATCCTGAGCCTGATCGCGGTGACGACCTCGGCGGCTCCCCAGGCCAGGATGCAGATGAGTGCCGTGAAGCCGAGCATCCGGCCGTCGAACGCGGCTGACTTGCCCAGCGCGACCATCACGACCGCGAAGCCGATGATCTTGACCACGTAGCTGATCATGGCCGCGGCCATCATGACGTGCGGGCTGACCTTCGCGGCCCGCCCGACGACGAGCACGCTGATCCCGAAGAACGCCGTGACGATCGCCACCCCGATGAGCGAGCCGTACAGGCCCTTGGCGCCGCCGAGCGCGGCGCAGACAGCGACGCACACGGCGGCGACCACGCCGGTGAGCGCGGCCGAGCGCCGGACGACGCGGCTATAGGTTGCCATCATCGCTGGCTCCTGAGGGATCGGCGGACTTCGTTGCTCATGTGGGCATGTCCCAGCGGAGCTTCCCCGGGCACGGCGCGCGAATCGGCGATACCACATCCGGGCCCCGGCTGTCCGGGGAGGTCCACGAAAAGTATCACGTGCCTCTCGCTTGCCATCAGGGGAGGTGCTTGTGAAGCGTATCACAAGCTTTTTGACCCTTGCTTTACCTGACTGAAGACTTTACATGACCATGCCGGGAGCGCGCGACCGGCCCCTCCCCAAGTTCAGGCAGGTGCGAGCAGTGCCCGCCCCCAAATCTGCGGCCTTTGCTTCCGGCTTCAGTCCCGCCGCTTCCGGCTTCAGCCCGGCCTTTGCTTCCGGATTCAGCCCCGCGTCCGGCGTCCGCGCCCGGCGTCCGCGCCCGGGCGCGGGTCCGCAACGTCGCCGGAGCCTTCCCTGCCGCGCGGGCACCTGCCGGGGCCGGCAGCCGTCGCAGCCGGCGCCGGCGAACCGTGAGATCCCTCAGCGAGCGGTCAGCGAGGTCGCGGGCGCGCTGTCCAGCGCGGCGCCGCGACGCGGGGAGGCCCCGGAGGGTCGGCGACGCCCGGAACCGCGCCGGTCAGGGGCGACGGCACCCCCGCGGGCGCGCTGTCCGGCAGGACGGCATTCGGCGCCGGGTGATCCCACCGCGGCCGGCCCGGCACCGCGCCGCCCGCCGGCACCCCGCCGCCCGCCGGCACCGCGCCGTAGGCGGCGGCCCCCCTCACCCCGCCCGAACGTACCGCGCTTCCCGGACGCACCGTGCCGTCTGGGTTTCCCGAACGTACCGTGCCGTCTGGCGTCCGGCCGCGCTTCCCGTTCGGTTCGGCACGCCACGGGCGCCACCGCGGCATCGTCGCCAGGAGCAGCATGGCCATGATGCCGACGGTGGCCAGGGCGAGCCAGGCCAGCGGGATCCGGAGGAGCGACAAGCCGACGACCGTGCCCGAGAACAGCGCCGACCACAGGTACATGAGGAGCACGCTCTGCCGGTGCGAATGGCCCATGTTGAGCAGCCGGTGGTGCAGGTGCTGGCCGTCGGCCGCGAACGGCGACTTGCCCGCCCGGGTCCTGCGGATCACCGCGAGCAGCAGGTCCGCGTAGGGGATGATCAAGATCGCGACCGGCAGCAGCAGCGGGAGGATGGTAGGGAACCGGTTGACCGGGTGGTGCTGGGAGTAGTTGACCAGGATGTTCGGGTCGAGCGAGGCCGTGCTCGAGATCGGGCCGTAGGCGAGCAGCATGCCGAGCAGCATGGCCCCGGTGTCGCCCATGAAGATCCGCGCCGGGTTGAAGTTGTGCGGCAGGAACCCGATGCAGACGCCCGCCAGCACGGCCGACGCCACCGCGGGGACCGACTGCGACGGGATGCCGACCGAGTTGGTCAGCGTATACGAGTAGATCAGGTAGGACAGCGCGGAGATGCCGACGACGCCGGCCGCGAGCCCGTCCAGGCCGTCGATGAAGTTCACCGCGTTGATCGTGATGACCACGATCAAGATCGTGAGCGTAAAGCTCAGGTCCGGTTCCAGCAGGAACGGCGTGCCGCCGGGCAGCGGGATCCAGGGCAGGTAAGCGCCGCTCCACACCAGGATGCCGCCCGCCGCGACCTGGCCGGCGAGCTTGCTGATGGCGCCCATGCCCCACCGGTCGTCGACGATCCCGATGAGCACGAGCAGGCCGCCGGCCAGCAGCAGCCCGGCGACGGTGCGCGACGAAGGGAACGCCTGCCGCAGGTAGGTAAACCGCTCCGCCACCAGCAGGCTGGCTGCCAGGCCGCCGTACATGGCGAGCCCCCCGATCAACGGGGTCGGCTCCTTGTGTACATCCCGGCTGCGGGCGGCGTGCAGCGCGCCGATCGCGATCGAGCCTTGCCGCACCAGCGGGGTGAGGAGGTAGGTCACCACCGCCGCGATGATCAGGATGTACAGATAGTCGCGCATGGCGGCGCTGGGCTAGGAACCAGTTCCGGGGTCCCCGCCGGCCAGCGGATGCGGCTCGGCGGGCTTGATGTCCGGCTCGTGCGCCCCGGGCGGCTGCGGCGCCGGCAGGTCTATCACCGGGACGACCTTGCGGAGCTGGTCGGCGGTGACGACCCCGGCGCGGAGCATCCGCGGGACCGTCCCGGTCAGGTCGAGGATCGTCGAGGGCACGTTGTCCGCGCACGGCCCTCCGTCCAGGTAGACGGAAACGGCGCCGCCGAGCTGCTCCTGCGCGCCGGCCGCGGTCGTGGCCGCAGGAGCGCCGTGCCGGTTCGCGCTGCTCACCGCCATCGGCCCGGTCTGCCGGAGCAGCTCAAGCGCGACCGGGTGCAGCGGCATGCGCACCGCGACCGTGCCCAGCGTGTCGCCAAGGTCCCACTTGAGCGTCGGGCTCGCCCGGAACACCAGCGTCAGCGGCCCCGGCCAGAACTCGTCGATCAGGTCCTGCCCGAAGGCGCCCAGCGATTCGGTGAGTGCCGCCGCGGCCCGCACGCTGCCGACGAGCACCGGAGGCGGCATGTTCCGGCCCCGTCCCTTGGCCGCGAGCAGGGCCGAAACCGCCGGCGGCGTGAAGGCGTCGGCGCCGATGCCGTAAACCGTGTCCGTGGGCAGCACGACCAGGCCGCCTCCCCGTACGGCGGTGACCGCGGCCGCGATCCCCGCTTCCCGCTGCCGCGCGTCGGCGCAGTCGTATAGAGCGCTCATCGGTTTCCATCCTGCCACGGAATCGGCCGTTCTACAGACCAGGCCAGGTAGCCGTTACGAATCGGTCACGTCCGGCCAGGTCCTTGTTGTTCCTGGTGTCCCGCCAGCCGGCCTCCTCGGCGAACACCCAGTACACCGCCGCGCCTTGCTGGGCCCCGTGCTCCACCGCGACCAGGCCGCCTGGCCGCAGCAGCCACCGTGCCACCCGCTCGACCGCGCGGATGGCGTCCAGCCCGTCAGGGCCGCTCCACAGCGCGGCCGGCGGGTCGTACTCCCCCACCTCGGGCGGCACGACGGAGCCAAGCGGGATGTACGGGGGGTTGGAGACGACCGCATCGGCATGGCCGGCGATGTCGGCCAGCTCGTTCAGGCCGGACTTGAAGTCGCGGGCTGCGAAGTCCCCCGCGTGCAGCAGCACCCGCCCGGCGGTGTAGGAGTCCACGTACCGCGTGATGTTCCGTTCGGCCCAGCTCCGGGCCAGCGGGTCGCCTTCGACCGCGTGCACGCGTGCCCGCGGCACTTCCTGCGCGATGGACAGCGCGATCGCCCCCGATCCGGTGCCCAGGTCGACCGCGACCGGCTCGGCGACATCCATCTCGCGCAGCCGGCCGATCACCCATCCGGTCATCACCTCGGTCTCCGGGCGGGGCACGAAGACGCCGGGGCCGACATCCAGCTCCAGGTAGCGGAAGAACGCCCGTCCCGTGATGTGCTGGAGCGGCTCTCGGTTGGCCCGGCGGCTCACGTCCACCCAGAACCTGGCGTCAAACTTCGAGTCCGGAACCGTGTGCAGCTCACTGCGCCTGACGTTGTGGACATGCGCGGCGATGAGCTCCGCGTCGGTCCGCGGCGACTCCACGCCCGCCTCCGCCAGCCTCGCGGTGGCCAGCGCGATCTCGTCGAGCAGCAGGCTCACCGTGCTGCCCGCCCGTCCGGCGGCCAAGGCCCGCTCATCATCCCTCGGCTAGCTTGGCTTCCAGGTCCGCGGCGGCGAGCGCGTCGATCACGGCGTCCAGGTCACCGTCGATCACCTGGTCCAGGTTGTAAGCCTTGTAGCCCACCCGGTGGTCGGAGATCCGGTTCTCCGGGAAGTTGTAGGTACGGACCCGCTCCGACCTGTCGACGGTGCGGACCTGCGCCTTCCGTTCGGCCGAGGCCTTGGCGTCCGCGTCCGCCTCCGCCTCCGCGAGCAGCCGGGCACGGAGCACGCGCAGCGCCTGCTCCTTGTTCTGCAGCTGGCTCTTCTCGTTCTGGCACGACACCACGATGCCGGTCGGCAGGTGGGTGATGCGCACCGCGGAGTCGGTCGTGTTCACCGACTGCCCGCCCGGTCCGGAGGAACGGAACACGTCGACCTTGATGTCGTTGTCGTTGATCTGCACGTCCACCGGGTCGGCCTCGGGCATCACCAGCACCCCCGCCGCCGATGTGTGGATGCGGCCCTGGGACTCCGTCACCGGTACCCGCTGCACCCGGTGCACGCCGCCCTCGTACTTCAGGCGGGACCACGCGCCCGCGCCGCCGCCCCGCCCCGCCTTGATGGCGACGGTCGCGTCCTTGATACCGCCGAGCCCGGTGACGGTGGAGTCGATGACCTCTGTCTTCCAGCCGTGCCGCTCGGCGTAGCGGAGGTACATCCGCAGCAGGTCGGAGGCGAACAGCGCGGACTCCTCGCCGCCCTCGCCCGCCTTGACTTCCAAGATGGTGTCCCGGTCGTCGTTCGGATCCCTCGGCACGAGCAGCCTGCGGAGCCGGTCCTCCAGTTCCCCGCGGCGCCGGGCGAGATCCTCCGCCTCCGCCGCGAACGCCGGGTCCTCCGGCGCGAGCTCGCGCGCGGCCTGCTCGTCCTCGCCCGCCTGCTGCCACTCACGGAAGGCGTTCACGATCGGGGTCAGCTCCGCATAGCGCTTGGCGATCGTCCGGGCCTGGTCCGCGTCCGCGTGCACGCCGGGATCGGCGAGGGCCCGCTCAAGCTCCGCGTGCTCACTCGCCAGCTCTGCGAGCCGGTCGAACACGAAAACCAAGACCTTCCTTTTCCAGGGTCCAATTATCCCGAACGCGGGCCGTGGCTCCTGCGGAAACGCCACGTGCTGCCTGGCCGCGGACTTCCGGCACGGCCGAAGCGCCCGCGCGCCGCCTGCGGGCGCGCGGGCGCTGGGGAAAAGCGCTACTTCTTGCCGGAGCCCCCGGCCGCGGCCTTGCCGAACCGCTTCTCGAACCGCGCGACGCGGCCGCCGGTGTCGAGGATCTTCTGCTTGCCCGTGTAGAACGGGTGGCAGTTCGAGCACACGTCGGCATGGATCACGCCGTTTGGCGCGGTCGAACGCGTGACGAAGGTGTTCCCGCAACCACAGGTCACGGTGGTGACCTGGTACGCCGGGTGAATGTCAGGTTTCATGCATTGGCTCCCTTGCTCATGCGGTCGCCGGGTCTTCCAACCCCGGGAAGTGAACCGGTACCGCGTATTAGCGGCTTCCCAGCATGCCAGAGGCGTTAACCAGCCAGCCTGGCCGGGCATTCCCGGCCAGGCCACGCTCTGGCGGCGCACCGCTCTGGCAGCGTACTCGATCGCGCAACTGGTGTCGCTGGAGCGTACCTGATCGCGCAACCGACGTCGTGTCGCCGGCTACCGGTCCTGGCCGAGAGTGGTCTTCTGGACCTGCAAGAGGAACTCGGCGTTGCTGCGCGTCTTGCGCATCTGCTCCATGAGCAGCTCAAGCGCCTGCTGCGGCTCCAGCGCGTGCAGCACGCGGCGCAGCTGCCAGATGATCTTGAGCTCTTCCGGCGCGAGCAGGATCTCCTCCTTGCGGGTGCTGGACGCGTCCACGTCGACAGCGGGGAACAGCCGCTTGTCGGCGAGTTCGCGGCGCAGCCGCAGCTCCATGTTGCCGGTGCCCTTGAACTCCTCGAAGATGACCTCGTCCATCCGGGAGCCGGTCTCGATCAGCGCGGTCGCGAGGATCGTCAGCGAGCCGCCGTTCTCGATGTTGCGCGCCGCGCCGAAGAACCGCTTCGGCGGGTAGAGCGCGGTCGAGTCGACGCCGCCGGACAGGATGCGGCCGCTGGCCGGCGCCGCCTGGTTGTAGGCGCGGCCCAGCCGGGTGATCGAGTCGAGCAGCACCACGACGTCGTGCCCCATCTCGACCAGGCGCTTGGCGCGCTCGATCGCGAGTTCCGCGACCGTGGTGTGGTCGTCGGCCGGGTGGTCGAAGGTGGAGTGGATCACCTCGCCCTTGACCGTGCGCTGCATGTCGGTGACTTCCTCGGGCCGCTCGTCCACCAGAACGACCATGAGGTGGCACTCCGGGTTGTTCTTGGTGATCGCGTTGGCGATGGCCTGGAGGATCATCGTCTTGCCGGCCTTGGGCGGCGACACGATCAGGCCGCGCTGGCCCTTGCCGATCGGGCTGATCAGGTCGATGATCCGGGTCGCCAGGTTGCCCGGGTCGGTCTCCAGGCGCAGGCGCTGCTGGGGGTAGAGCGGGACCAGCTTGGAGAACTCCGGGCGGCTCATCGACTGCTCCGGGTCCAGGCCGTTGACCTTGTCGAGGCGGACCAGCGCGTTGAACTTCTCCCGGCGCTCGCCCTCGCGCGGCTGGCGCACCGCGCCCTCGATGACGTCGCCCTTCCGCAGCCCGTACTTGCGGACCTGGGATAGCGAGACGTAGACGTCGTTCGGGCCGGGCAGGTACCCGGTGGTGCGCACGAACGCGTAGTTCTCAAGCACGTCCAGGATCCCGGCAATCGGGATCAGCACGTCGTCCTCGGAGATCACCGTCTCCGGCTCGCCGCCCTGGCGGTCGCCACGGCGGCGGTTGCGGTTGCGGAACCGGTCGCGGCCGCGCCGCCGGCCCTGGCCGTCCTCGTCGTCATCACGGCTGCCGGCCGGAACGTTCTGGGCGCCCTGTCCGGCGCGTCCGCCGTTCGCGGCGGCCGCGTCGCGGCCGTCCCTGCGCTGTTCGCGGCCATTGTTCCCCTGGTCGTCGCGGCGGCCGTTGCGACGGCGCTCGCCGCGCCTGCCGTCCTGGCCAGCGCTCTGACCCTGTGCGTCGGGACCAGGCTCGGCGGCAGCCGGCTGCGCGGCCGCCGCGGGCTGCCGGGCCGCGGTTACGGGGCGCTCCTCGCCGATGCCGGCCTGGCCGGCGCCCGCGCTCCGCGGCGCGTCGCCGATGCCGGCACCCGCCGGGGCGGCGTCGCCGATGCCTGACCGGACGGATGTGTCTGCTTCCATAGCGTCCTGATTCAGGGGGCGGGACGCGCCGGCTCCCGCAGACGCGGCCCGCGTGGCTGACTGCCCGGGGGCTGCAGAGGGTCGCTCCCCTGGGCTGGCACTGCGGGCGGGGGCAGAGCGACCGCTACCCTGCCGCTCCTGGATCGCGGCGACAAGATCTCCCTTCCGCATCCGGGCCGTCACTGAGATGCCGAGTTGCTGAGCTAGCACTTGCAGCTCAGAGACGCGCAGCTTGGAGAGGTCACCGCCATTGCGGCCCGATGACCGTGGCGCGCTGTCCGCGGAGCCGGTGGCCGGATGACCGATGGGGGAATCCTCGGACGCGGGAGCCGCATCGCTGAGGAGTTCGGTGGTGTCGCTCACTAATGGTCCTTCCATTATGATCCTCGGCCGCCTAGGTGTCTTCTCGACCCGGTTCCGTGGCGCCAGACCCGATTCGGATCGCCTGTGAGGCTTGCTCACCCTGCATGATCACGCTCGCATCTACGCTCGGCATCTAACCCGGCACCTCGCGCCCGTCCGTGTCCGCGGCCCCCGTCCGGGACTGCCGACATGAAGCTGTGAACGAGGTAGCACTCAGAGGAACGCGCTGCTCTCCTGGGGTGAAGCCGAAAGCCCACTCCCTGGGCAGGTATACGTTACCCCCCAGGCGACGTGTGGATGACCGGCACCTGCCCCCGATGGGGGCAGCCGGTGCTTCACCTAGCCTAACACCGACGGAGCCCAAGGCATTCCTTCGCAGCCATCCATGTCGCGGAAAAGAGGGTTAACCGGCCCGGCGAGGGACTGTCCGGCATCACCGGGCGCCCGGCACGCCCGGTGTCACGCTGGCACCCTGTCGCTCGACGTCTAGCGGGTTTATGCGCCATTCAATACCCGTTTCTTTCACGATTGAATCCAACCTGTCCAGGCCCCGGCGGGAAACCAGCAGCGCGAGCACGGACGGGCCCGCGCCGGATACCACGGCCGGCAGCCCCGCGGCGCGCAGGCGGCCGATCAGGTCGCGTGTCGCGGGCATCGCCGGCGCCCGGTAGTCCTGGTGCAGCCAGTCCTCGGTGGCGTCGAGCAGCGCTTCCGGCCGGGCCGTGAGGGCCGCGACGAGCAGCGCGGCGCGGCCCGCGTTCCGCGCCGCGTCCGCGTGCGGCACGGTTTCCGGCAGCAGGCCGCGCGCCACCCCGGTGGAGACCGGCGCGGGCGCGACGACCGCCACCGGCGTGATCTCCGCGAGCGGCCGCAGTTTCACCGCCCGGGAGACACGGTCATTCCCGGGAGGGCGGCCCCCCGGGAGCCCGCCGCGGCCGGTGTCCCCGTGACCTGCGTCCCCGCCGCCCGTCTCCCCGTGACCTGCGTCCCCGCGGCCCGTGTCCCCGCGGGAGAGCCAGGCGACCGTCAGGCCGCCGTACAGGCAGGGCGCCACGTTGTCGGGGTGGCCCTCGAGTTCGCTCGCCAGCGGCAGCGCGTCGCCGGGGCGCGTGCCGGCCCCGGCCAGCGCCCGCGCCGCGAGGACGCCGGCCACGATCGCCGCCGCCGAGGACCCGAGGCCGCGCCCGTGCGGTATGCGGTTCGCGCAGCGCAGCGCGAGCCCCGGCGGCTGGCCGCCGCCAAGGGCGTCGAACGCCGCCCGCATCGCGCGCACGACCAGGTGCTTCTCGCCTGCCCCCGCCACGTCGGCGGCGCCCTCGCCGGACACCTCGATCGACAGCCCGGACGGCGTCACCGCCGCCTCGATCTCGTCATGCAGGCTCAGCGCGAGCCCGAGCGCGTCGAACCCGGGCCCCAGATTGGCGCTCGTCGCCGGCACGCGCACCCGGACCGGCGCCGTACCCCACTCGGTCATGCAACCTCATCCTCCCGGCCGTGTCCCCGCCGGGAATCCGCAAACTATTGGACGAATTGGACAGAAAGGACCGCAGGATGGGCACGCGCGACCGCGGCATGGTCAGCCCAGGCCCAGCGCCGCGGCCGCCGCGGCCGGGTCCGCCCGCACCGTGGTCGGCGCCGGGGCGCCGGACAGCGCCCAGTCGGGGTCCTTCAGGCCGTTGCCGGTGATCGTGCAGACCACCCGCGAGCCAGCGGGGATGGCGCCGCTCGCGGACGCGGCGAGCAGCCCGGCCACGCTCGCCGCCGACCCCAGTTCGCCCCACACTGCCTCCTCGCGGGCCAGGATGCGGTAGGCGGCGAGGATCTCCCGGTCGGTGACCTTGTCGATCAGCCCGCCGGACTCGTCCCTGGCCGCCTCGGCCCGCTGCCAGGAAGCGGGGTTCCCGATCCTGATCGCGGTCGCGATCGTCTGCGGGTGGGCGACCGGCGCGCCGTTCACGATCGGCGCCGCGCCGCTGGCCTGGAAGCCGAACATCCGGGGCCGCTTGGACGTCATGCCCGCCGCGAAGTACTCGGTGTACCCCATCCAGTACGCGCAGATGTTGCCCGCGTTGCCCACCGGCAGGCAGTGCACGTCGGGCGCGTCGCCGAGCGCGTCCACGATCTCGAACGCCGCGGTCTTCTGACCTTGCAGGCGGTCCGGGTTGACCGAGTTGACCAGCGCGACCGGGTAGTCGACGGCCAGCTTCCGCGCGAGCTCAAGGCAGTCGTCGAACGACCCGTCGACCTGCAACAGCCTGGCGCCGTGCACGAGCGCCTGGGCCAGCTTCCCGATCGCGATCTTCCCCGCGGGAACCAGCACCGCGCAGGTCAGGCCCGCCCGCGCGGCATAGGCGGCGGCGCTGGCGCTCGTGTTGCCCGTCGAGGCGCAGATCACGGCTTTCGCGCCCGCTGCCGCGGCCACGGTGATCGCGACGGTCATGCCGCGGTCCTTGAACGAGCCGGTCGGGTTGAGGCCCTCGAACTTCAGGTACACCTCGCAGCCGGTCCGGGCGGAAAGCACCGGCGCGGGCAGCAGCGGCGTGCCGCCCTCCTGGAGGGTGATCACCGGCATGTCGGCCGTGACCGGAAGCCGGTCACGGTATTCGGTGATGACGCCGCGCCACGGCGCGCGTGCGCTGGTGCCCGCCACGGCGCGCGATCCAGTCATAACGGGTCTTCCTCCCCTTCCACCCGCATCACGCTCGCCACCGCCCGGACGACCGGGAGCGCCTCCAGCTCGGAGACCGTCGCGGCCAGCGCCGCGTCCGGCGCCTCGTGCGTGACGATGACCAGCAGCGCCTCGTCGCCCCGGCTCGTCTGCCGTACCGCCTGGATGGAGACGTCGTGCCTGGCGAACGCCTCGGCGACCGGAGCCAGCACGCCAGGGCGGTCGTCCACGTCCAGCGACACGTGGTACCTGGTCAGCGTATCGCCCATGGGCAGCACCGGCAGCTCGGCGTAGGTGGAAAGCTCCGGACCGCGGGTGCCGGCCAGCCGGTTCCTGGCGACCGCCACGATGTCACCGAGCACGGCGCTCGCCGTCGGCGTGCCGCCCGCGCCCGCGCCGTAGAACATGAGCTGGCCCGCCGACTGCGCCTCGACGAACACCGCGTTGTAGGCGCCGCCGACGGCGGCAAGCGGGTGGCTGCGCGGGATCATCGCCGGGTGCACCCGCACGCTGACGCCGGAGTCCGACCGCTCGCAGATCGCCAGCAGCTTGACGATCCGGCCGAGCGCCTTGGCGGAGGCGATGTCCGCGGCGGTCACCTCGGTGATGCCCTCGCGGTGCACGTCGGCCGCGGTCACCCGGGTGTGGAAGGCCAGCCCGGCCAGGATGGCGGCCTTCGCCGCCGCGTCGAACCCCTCCACGTCGGCGGTCGGATCCGGTTCGGCGTACCCGAGCGCCTGCGCCTCCTCCAGCGACTCGGCGAAGTCGGCGCCGGAGGTGTCCATCCGGTCCAGGATGAAGTTCGTGGTGCCGTTGACGATGCCGAGCACCCGGTGCACGGTGTCGCCCGCCAGCGACTCGCGCAGCGGCCGCAGCAGCGGGATCGCCCCCGCTACCGAGGCCTCGTAGTACAGGTCGGCGCCGTAGGCGCGCGAGGCCGCGTGGATCTGCTCGCCGTGCTCGGCGAGCAGCGCCTTGTTGGCGGTCACCACGGACTTGCCGTTCTTCATCGCGGCCAGCAGCAGCGAGTGAGCCGGCTGGATGCCGCCGATCACCTCCACCACGATGTCGACGCCCGGCCGGGTGGCCAGCTCCATGGCGTCGGCCGTCAGCAGCGCCGGGTCGATGCCCGGCCGCGGGTGCGACAGCCGCCGCACCGCGATCCCGGCCAGCTCCAGCCGCGCCCCGGTGCGCACCGCCAGGTCGGCGGCCTGCTCTCGCAGCAGCCGCGCCACCTGCGACCCGACGACACCGCAGCCGAGCAGCGCGACGTTGAGCGTCCTGGGGGAGACCCCGGGGAATGCGGTACCCGGGCGCGGGGCGGCGGCGGCCGCGGCCACGGGGACAGGTTTCTGCTCGCTCATCCGGCGTCCAATCGCAGCAGGTCGTCTAGGGTCTCCCGGCGGACGATCAGCCGGGGGACGCCGTCGCGCACGGCAACGACGCCGGGGCGCGGCAGGTGGTTGTAGTTCGACGCGAGCGACCAGCAGTACGCGCCGGTCGCGGCCACGGCCAGCAGGTCGCCCGGCGCCAGGTCCGCGGGCAGGTACGCGTGACGGACCACGATGTCGCCGCTCTCGCAGTGCCGCCCGACGACCCGGGACAGCATCGGCGGCGCGTCCGAGGACCGCGAGGCCAGGGCGCACGTGTAGGACGCGTCGTACAGCGCGGTCCGGATGTTGTCGCTCATCCCGCCGTCCACGCTCACGTAGGTCCGGATCCCGTCCACGTTCTTGATCGTGCCGACCTGGTACAGCGTCACCGTGGACGGGCCGATGATCCCGCGTCCCGGCTCTACCGTCAGCCGCGGCACCGGCAGGCCGAAAGCCGAGCACTGCGCGGCGACGATCGCGCGCAGCCCGGCCGCCAGCGATTTCACGTCGGGCGGGTCGTCCTCAGGCGTGTACGCGATCCCGAACCCGCCGCCGAGGTCGAGTTCGGCCACCGTGACCTCGTGCTCGGCGGCGATCCGCGCCGCCAGCCCGGCCACCCGGTGCGCGGCCACCTCGAACCCGGCGGTGTCGAAGATCTGCGAGCCGATGTGCGAGTGCAGCCCGGCGAACTCCAGCGAGGGCAGCGCCAGCACCCGCCGCACCGCCTCGTCGGCGGCCCCGGAGGCCAGCGAGAAGCCGAACTTCTGATCGTCGTGCGCGGTCGCCATGAACTCGTGCGTGTGCGCTTCGACCCCGGTGGTGACCCGGACGAGCACCCGCGGCCGGCGCCCGGCCTCGTCCGCGTGGTACGCGAGGCGGGCGATCTCCTCGAAGGAGTCCACGACGATGCGCCCGACACCCGCCAGGACGGCACGGGACAGTTCGGCGGGCAGCTTGTTGTTGCCGTGCAACGTGATCCGCGCCGGATCGATCCCGGCGGACAGCGCGACCTCCAGCTCGCCGCCGGTGCAGACATCGACGCCGAGTCCCTCTTCGGTGACCCATCGCAGCACCGCGCGCGAGCAGAACGCCTTGGCCGCGTAATAGACGTCCGCGTCGGCGCCGAACGCCTCCATGTACTCCCGGCAGCGGCCCCGCACGTCTTCTTCGTCGGTCACGAACACCGGCGTGCCGAACTCCCCGGCCAGATCACGGACGTCGGCACCGCCGAGCGTGAGCACGCCGCGGTTCCGCCGCGCGCCGCGCGGCCAGATCGCGGGGTGCAGCGCGTTCAGGTCGGCGGGCGGCGCCGGCGGGTGGTCGGCGGGCAGCACGTCCGCATGGCGCGGCCCGGCCGGGTGAGCGACACGGCTCATCAGTTTGTCTCCGAATGTCACAGGCGGTCAGGCGCGCTGACCCCGAGCAGCTCCAGCCCGGCGGCGAGACCGGTCTGCGCCGCCCTGGCCACGGTCAGTTTGCCAGTTCCGGGAGCGCGCGCGCTCCCCGGATGGCTAGCGCCGCTCAGGGTAGCGATGGTAACGCTAGCCAGTTGCTCCAGGTAACGAGCGAACTCGTCGGGCCGGCCACGGCGCGCCGCGGTGGCGACCCGTTCGGGGAGCCAGGACAGCGCGTCGAGCAGTGCCAGCTCCCCCGGGTCGGCGGGCGGGCACCGCGGGGCGGCCTCCGGTCCGCGGGAGGCGGCTGCCCAGCGCACCCCGGACGCGGCGCGAGCGTGCGCGTACCTCACAGCATAGGCGGGGTTGTCCGGCACATACCGCGCGATTTTCGCCGGGTCGATGCGCACCGGCCGCCCCGGCACCGCCCTGGCCAGCGAAAAGCGCACGGTGTCCAGCCCCGCGAAGGCGACGGCCGCCGCCACCGGCCGCCCATCGCGCTCCCCGGCCGCCGACCGCTCCCCCGCGGCGGTCCCTCTCGCCGCCGCCCCGTATGACTCGCCGATCGCGGCTGCTTTTCCTCTTTCTTCTTCCGAACGGAAGGTGGCGCTCGCACCGGCCGCAGGATGGCTGCCGGCAGGGGGAGGCTCGCGCCTGCGTTCGGGATGACCAGGAGCGATGACCGTCGCGCCCGCCGCCACGGCGAGCCGGGCGGTCAGTTCCGCGGCGAGTGCCGCCCGCGCCTCCTCCCAGGTGGCGGCGGCTAGCAGGTCGGCGGCAGGCTGGGCCTGGAGCGTCACGCCACGCAGCGCCTCGCTGCGGGCGCTGTCCGGGCCGGCCTGGGCGATGCGGTCGCCGACGGCGGTGAGGGCCTCCGGGGTGACGGTGATGGTGAGATAGCCGGGGCCGGTGACATCGGCCCGGGCGATCCACGGTTCCCGTGTCAGCAGGGGCGCCAGGTGCCCGGCGGTCTCGCGCGGGTCCTTCCCGAGCTCGAACGCGACGCTCGACGCGTACCGGCCGGGCCGCCCCCCGGGCCGCAGCCCCGGGTCGGCGGGCGCGAACCCCGCCGCCGCGGCCGCCCGGGCGATCGCGTCCCGCAGGTCGCGCGTGATCACGGCGGCAGGCGGTTACGCGGGCGGGGCGCCGGCGAGCTCGCGGACCACGCGGATCATCTCGCCGGGGTCGAACGGCTTGGTCAGGTAGGCGTCCGCGCCGACGTTCGCGCCGCGGGCTATGTCGTCTTCCTGAGCGCGGGCCGTGATCAGGACGACCTTGATGTGCGCCGTTTCCGGCGTCTTGCGCAACTGCACCGCGGTCTCCCAGCCGTCGAGCCGCGGCATCATGACGTCGAGCGTGATGACGTCCGGCGCGATCGCCCGCACCTTGTCGAGGCAGTCCTGGCCGTCGACCGCCGTCGCCACGTCGAACCCCTCGAGGGTAAGGTTTACGGCGATCAGCTGCCGGATCACCTCATCGTCGTCCACGACCAGCACGCGTCCCAATGCTTGCGTCACGCGGGCGAGGCTACCGTGTACGGCGACGTCATGCCCAAGGCGGGGACACGGGTCCAAACGACGCCGCGGGGCTGGTACCCTTTCGTAGTCACCGGGCCCCCATAGCTCAGGGGATAGAGCACCGGCCTCCGGAGCCGGGTGCGCAGGTTCGAATCCTGCTGGGGGCGCTCCATCGTCGAAGTTCAAACCTGGTGCCAGCGAAATGGGTTCGCGGGTGCTGAGGCTGCCGGCGTAGGCGTCGGGATCGCCGACCCAGGTGTGGGCGCGGTCGCGCATGTCGGGGTCGGGGAGGATGGCGAAGGGCCGGGCCAGGTCTGCTCGGACTTGGTTGCAGAGTCGGCGGGTTTCGTCGTCGCCGCGCTGGTAGATGGCGGCGGCCACGTTGAGGTACCCGACCGGGGCCTTGGAAGGGGTGCCGCCGGTGGCCGCCTTCTGGGTCAGGCCCTTGACGACCTCGGTGGCCAGGTCGCGGGAGTAGAACTCCGCGATCGTGGACATGATCCCGTGCGGCAACATGCCCGATGGGGTCTTGTCGATGTTCTCCGTCGCCGAGACCAACGCGACGCCGGCGGCCTGGAGAGCAAGGTGGATCGACATGTCGTCGGCCCGGTTCCGGGCGAGACGGTCGACCTTGTGGACGATGCGGTAGGCGACCCGGTGGGTCTTGACGTAGGCGATCATGCGTTGCAGCTCGGGCCGGTCCGCGCTCTTAGCCGACTCCCCCGCATCGACGAACTCGGCCACGATCCGCGCCCCGATCGCGTCGGCCTTGTGGGCGTTGGCCTGCCGTTGGGCGGGAATCGAGAATCCCTCGTCTTGGCCGCCCTTCTGCGCCTGCTCCTTGGTCGAGACCCGCAGGTAGGAGACGGCCGGAGCGAGGTCACGCGAGTCCTCGCTCGCGGGCCGGCTCGGGGCCGGGACGGTGGCTGCGGTGGCCGGCCCGGCCGATCCCTCGCTGGCGATCGACCGGAGCCGTTGGTGTCGGCGCGGGTCATCGTCCCGCCTCCCCCGATGTCGCGGGAGGCGTCCACGATCACGACTCCCGCCTCGGAGAGCGCCTCGTCGAGGTCCGCCGGCTGCACCCCGGCTGATGGCGGCTCGCTGGCGGTCGATGCCAGCGGCTTGGTCGGCCGGATCGCCGGAGGCGACGCGCAGGTACGCGATGGTCGGCAGGCCGCCGGTATCGGAGGGCTGCTCGGACGGGCTCATGGGGCGCTCCTTCTCTGGACTGCGGGATCGCGCCCTCACCGTGTGCGGCGGTGAAACAGTCCTAGAGAGATTCGCCCAAACCTCGGGCCCGGCGTTCCGACACCCGCAGGTGCCCGGTCCTGATATTGCCTGTCCACCACACACGCCGAAACGTGAGGGCTTGGCCTCTGTTCTACCGGGCCTTCGACCTGCGGGAGCGCAACCAATCGCGGCTCGTCCTGCTCGCGCTCGGCACGGGCCTGCTCGTAGCGGACCAGCGTGTAGCGCAGGGCGGTCTGCCGGGTGGGCCGGTCCCGGTCCAGGCGCGTGCCGGAGAGGGCAACCCACTCCCGCAGGCGCTGCCGGGCGGCATGGAAGCCGGCCAACCAGCCGATCGGGGCGGAGGCGTGCTGGGCGGGGTCGTAGGCGCCAAGCCAGTGCAGGTGCAGCGCGGACAGCTCCCAGACCAGCTCCGGGTGCCGGTGCCGGTATGGCGGGATGATCGAGGCGGGCAGACCGAAGTCGTGGCGCAGCCAGTCGACCCACTCGTTGAGGGCCAGCCACTCGTACTCGGCGTCCTCGGCCGTGAGGGTGCGCCAGTTGACCGGGTGCGGCACGTCGGTCTTATCGCTTGCGGGTTGGGCAGTGATCTCGCCCGGTTCGGGCTCCAGGCCGCTGTCGGGGTCGTCGGCCCGGTCGTAGGGACGGTCGTCCGGGAGTTCGGGAGGCTGGTCGCTCATCGCTGATGGCTCGCTTTCCTGCGGGTCGAGCACCGGCGAGTCCGGTGCCGTTACCGGGCAGGTGCGTCATCGCCTCCCCGAGCGACCTTCCCCGCGCTTGCCACCACCTCCACCCGGACACTGAGGTTTCGAGATGGGGATAAAATCCTGGTGGCGCGTGGGGGGCATCCGGGTCCGCGGGAAGGGCTGAGCCCACCCATCGGCGAGTCGCACGTGCGTCAC
>DATGLH010000124.1:0-4627 GCA_035294225.1 Trebonia sp. | reverse complement strand
CGCCAGACGGCGGAGCTCGCCATGCGAAGCTGGCCGGCGGTGCGCGTCGCCGTCCGGGAGAACCGCAAGTTCCTCGCCCGTACGGTGAGCTACCTGGCCGGGGAGGCGGGCATCCGGCAGTTCCTCGACATCGGGACCGGCCTGCCGAGCGCGAACAACACCCATGAGGTCGCGCAGCGGATCGCGCCGGACAGCCGCGTCGTGTACGCGGACAACGACCCGCTCGTGCTGGTGCATGCCCGGGCACTGCTCACCTCCACCCCGGAGGGCCGGACCGCCTACATCCAGGCGGACCTGCGCGAGCCGGAGAAGATCCTCGCCAGCCCGGTGGTGCGCGAGACGATCGACTTCAGCCAGCCCGTCGCGCTGATGCTGGTCGCCATCTTGCACTTCATCGCGGACGAGGAGGACCCGGGCGGCATCGTGGCGGCCCTGCTCGCGGCGCTCCCGCCGGGCAGCTACCTGGTGGCCTCGCACGTCACCCCGGAGCACGACCCCGAGGGGGTCCACGGCCTGGAGCGCACCTACCGCGAATCCGGCGTGACGGCGCAGGCGCGCACCGCCGGGGAGTTCGGCCGCATGGCCTTCTCCGGCCTGGAGCTCGTGCCCCCCGGCCTGGTCCTCGTCTCGGAGTGGCGGCCCGACGCCAGCGGCCCGCGGCCCAAGCCCGAGGAGGTCAACTGGTACGGCGCGGTCGCCCGCAAGCCGTAGCTCACCAGCTGAAGTCCTCTTCCCAGAACTCGGTGACGCCGCGCGGTTTCGGCATGGCCTGGTCCTCCTCCCGGCCGCGCAGTTCGACGCGGCGGATCTTCCCGGAGATCGTCTTCGGCAGGTCGGCGAACTCGATCCGGCGGATCCGCTTGTACGGCGCCACGCGCTGGCGGCAGAAGGCCATGATGTCCCGTGCCAGTTCGGGGCCTGGCGCGGCGCCGGCCGCGAGCAGCACGTAGGCCTTGGGCACCGCGAGCCGGATCGGGTCGGGGGAGGGGACCACCGCGGCCTCGGCGACAGCCTCGTGCTCGATCAGCACGCTTTCCAGCTCGAACGGGGAGATCCGGTAGTCCGACGCCTTGAACACGTCGTCCGTCCGCCCGATGTACGTGATGTAGCCGTCGTCGTCCGAGGACGCGACGTCGCCGGTGTGGTAGTAGCCGCCGCGCATGGCTTCGGAGTCCCGCTCGGGGTCGTCGAGGTAGCCGGTCATCAGGCCCAGCGGCCGCTTGCCGAGGTCCAGGCAGATCTCGCCGTCCTTGCCCGGCGTCCCCGTGACCGGGTCGACCAGCACGACCGGGTAGCCGGGCAGCGGGCGGCCCATCGAGCCCGGCTTGACCGGCTGGCCGGGTGTGTTGCCGGCCTGCGCGGTCGTCTCGGTCTGCCCGAAGCCGTCCCGGACCGTGATCCCCCAGGCCTTGCGGACCTGCTCGATGACCTCCGGGTTCAGCGGCTCGCCGGCCGCCACGCACTCGCGCAGCGCGCGCACGTCGGCCGCACCGAGGTCGGCCTGGATCAGCATCCGCCACACCGTCGGCGGCGCGCAGAACGTGGTCACGCCGTAGTCGCCGAGCGCCTTCAGCAGCCCGGCGGCGTTGAACCGCGCCTGGTTCAGGATGAGGATCGTGGCCTGGGCGTTCCATGGGGCGAACACGTTGGACCAGGCGTGCTTGGCCCAGCCGGGGGAGGAGATGTTCAGGTGCACGTCGCCCGGCCTGATGCCGATCCAGTACATCGTGGACAGGTGTCCCACCGGGTAGCTGGCGTGGGTGTGCCCGACGAGCTTGGGCTTGGAGGTGGTGCCCGAGGTGAAGTAGAGCAGCAGCGGATCGGCCGCCTTCGTGACGCCGTCCGGGGTGAACTCGGCGGGCGCGGCGGCCGTTTCGGCGTAAGCGCGCCACCCCGGCTGGTACGCGGCCCTGCCCGGGCCGGCCGGCGCCGCCGCGCCTGCGTCGCCCACCATCACCCGGGTCCAGTCGCCCGGGACCTCCGCGAACTTCGGTACCTGCGCGGCCTCGGCCACCACGTGCCTGACCTCGCCCCGCAAGATCCGGTCCGCGAGGTCCGCCGGCTGCAGCAGCGTGGAAGCCGGGATGATCACCGCGCCGAGCTTCATCGCCGCCAGCATGACCTCCCACAGCGGCACCACGTTGCCGAGCATCAGCAGCACCCGGTCGCCGCGGCGGACCCCGAGGCTGCGCAGCCAGTTCGCCACCTGCCCCGAACGCGCCGCCATCTGCTCATAGCTCACCGACTCGTCCGGGCCGTCGTCGCCGACCACGCGCAGCGCGGTGCGGCCGGGATGTTCGGCGGCGATCACGTCGAACCAGTCGAGCGCCCAGTTGAACTCGTCCAGTTCCGGCCAGGCGAACAAGTTGCAGGCGGTGTCGTAGTCCTCGCGGTACCGCACAAGCAGGTCCCGTGCCGCGCGGAAGGCGGCTGTCGAAGCGGCGTTGCTCACCAGTCGATGATCCCAGGTCCGCGTGCGCCCGGTAAAGGGCGCCTGGCCGCTGCCCGTGCGGGGCGCCTTCACGTGCCGGGGCGTATTCAGAGGGCCCTGAGAAGGCGCGCCGACGGGCTATGCAAGTACGTGTGCCACACTGACGGCATGAGCGATGCAGGGCATGGCGATGCAGGGCTTGGCAACGGATCATCGCGCGCCTGGCAGGGATCGCGCTTCGGCGGCCGCGGCGTCTCGCATGCCGTGGCCGAACGCGAGCGCGGCCGGCGCAGGCTGAACGTCACCACCGCCACGGTGGGCTTGGCCAGCGTGGTCGCGGCCGGCGCCGTGGCCGCCGCGCTCCCCGGATCCACGCACAAGACGGCGGCCTCTTCGCGCGGCTCGTCGAACGCCAGTGTCTCCTCGGGCGGCTCCGCGTCGGGCACCTCCTCGGGCACCTCCTCGGGCACCTCGTCGGGCGGCGCGGCGAACGCCGGCTCCGGCGCCGCTTCCTCGAACGGTTCCTCGAACTCGTCGAACTCCTCCGCCGGCCAGGGCGGCTTCCAGGCGCCCGCGTCCGCTCCGGTCCAGTCGGGCGGAGGAGGCCAGATCACCTCCGGAGGCTCATAACGCCCGTGACGCAGGAGACCGCGACATCCATGGCTGGAACCGGGACGGCGCCCGGAACCGGGGGAGCGCCTCCAACCGGGGGATCGCCCCCAACCGGGGGATCGCCTCCAACCGGGGCAACGACCGAGCCGACCGCGTTCGCGGCGTGGCGCGCGCTGGGCATGCTCGTCCAGCTCGTGGTCACCGACCCCGGCCAGCTCGCCGCCGCCCGGCGGCTGCTCACCGATGACCTCGCCGAGCTGGACGTGGCGTGCAGCCGGTTCCGCCCCGACTCCGAGCTGGCCGCGCTGTGCGACGCCGCGCGGGAGGCGGCCGGCCCGGCTACGGTGACGGTCAGCCCGCTGCTCGCACAGGCCATCGCGGTCGCCCTCCGGGCGGCCAGCCTGACCGACGGCGACGTGGATCCGACGGTGGGCGGGGTGCTCTCCGCGCTCGGCTACGACAGGGACTTCGCCCAGGTCCCGGCCACCGGGCCGGGACTGCCGCCGGTCAGCGTGCGGATGATCCCCGGCTGGCGCTCGATCAGGCTCGATCCCGATACCCGGCGGCTTACGGTGCCGGCCGGCGTCCAGCTCGATCTCGGCGCGACGGTGAAGGGATGGGCGGCGGATCGCAGCGCGGCCCGGATCGCGGGCCGGCTCGGCTGCGGGGTGCTCGTCAGCCTGGGCGGCGATACGTCGGTGGCGGGGGAGCCGCCCGAGGGCGGCTGGCGGATCCGCGTGCAGGACCTGACCGCCATGCCGGACGAGCCGCCGCGGGGCCCGAGCGCCGTGGTCGCGATCCGCGACGGCGGCCTGGCCACCTCCTCGACCGCGGCCCGCCGCTGGCAGCGCGGCGGCGACGTGCTGCACCACATCCTAGACCCGCGCACCGCCC
Organism: Trebonia sp.; assembly: GCA_035294225.1. GTDB lineage: Bacteria > Actinomycetota > Actinomycetes > Streptosporangiales > Streptosporangiaceae > Trebonia. The sequence goes on along the minus strand of DATGLH010000124.1, from coordinate 690 downwards.
TGCCCGCGGCCCCGATCTGGCGCACGGTCTCGGTTGCCGCCGCGAGCTGCGCCGACGCCAACACCGCGGCGACCGCCGCGGTCATCAGGGGTCGCCAGGCGCCGGCCTGGCTGGCCAGCCTGAACCTGCCCGCTCGCCTCGTCGAACCCGACGGCACGGTGCACACGGTCGCCGGCTGGCCCGCCGACCCCTGAGCCCGCCCCGGCGCGGACTCCGGGTGACCGCCGGCCCCGGGTGACCGCCGGCCCCGGGTGACCGCCGGCTCCGGGCGCGCACGGATGGGTAACGCGGACCCAGGCCGCAGATCCCTGCGCGGTAGGGCCTGATCAGGCTGGCCGCCTGCTTCGCCGCCTCGCCCGCGCCGGAAAGCCCGCCCGGTCCGGGGAACGCCGCGGCGCGGTACACGTCAAGCCTGGAACATGAAGAGGGCACCCATAGAGCCGCTCCGGCACGCTCCGCGAAACCCTCTACCGGACGGGACTCCTCGATCCGGGGTCGGGCATCGCCCGGCCTGGCCGGCTCCTGGCCAGCAGCCTTACTCCTCTTCGATCCTGGCCAGCAGCCTTACTCCTCTTCGAGGAGCCAGTCCAGCGCCGCGGCGGCCGTCCAGGACTGGTTGAGGCTGCCCAGCGGGGCGCCCGTCATCGGCTGGTAGTACTCGGCGAAGCTCCCGTCCCCGAGCTGCTCAAG
>DATGLH010000123.1:0-8833 GCA_035294225.1 Trebonia sp. | reverse complement strand
GGCAGGCCGATGCCGCCGGTGGAGGCGTTCCTGCGCCAGTCGGACGCCGTGCTCGCGCACGACGCGACGGGGGTGCTTGGCCGTATCCAGGCGCCGGCGCAGATCACGTTCGGCCGGCACGACGCGGTGACCTCGACCCGGTTCGCCGGGCCGCTCACCGAGGCGATCAAGGGCTCCGAACTGGTCGTCTTCGACGACTGCGCGCACGCGCCCATCTATGAGAACGCCGAGGAGTTCAACGCGACGACGCTGGCGTTCCTGACCCGCCACTCCGGCTGACGTCCTCCCGTCCCCAGAGCCGGTCGTATTCGGGGAGCCCGGCCAGCTGCCTGGCGACCCGGTCGCGGCGGGGATCGTCCCGCCGGCGGACCTGCCCGATCAGGGCCGTGGTGTGCGCGCGGACCCGGGCGCGCCACGCCCTGGTCTGCGCGGCCGAGGCGGAGACCGGGGGCGGTTCGATCCCGAGCACCTGCGCGGCGTACCGTTCGAGCAGCGTGCCGAGCGGGCCGCGGGAACCGCGGACCCGGAGCGCGGCGATCTTCTGCACGTCGAAGAGCCGCTCGGTCTCCGGTGAGGCGATCACGCGCCGTTGCAGTTCCCACGCGGAGCTGGTGAGCCAGCGCGGGTTGGCCGTGCCGTCGGCGTTCAGCGCCGGGACGACGTAGGCCCTGGCGCCGGGGGCGCGCTGCCACGCGCGCCGTTCGTCCCTGCGCAGCGGGGCGAACGCGCGGCTGTCCAGCTGCAACTGGCGCTTGGCCCACAGGTACTCTTCCAGGAACCCCGCGTTCTGCGGCCAGCCGAGCTCGTCCAGGGCCTGCAAGACGAGCTCGCGGATCGGCGGGACGGGCGCGGCCGCTCGTATCCCGGCGCTGGCCGTGCGCCGCAGCTGGCTGATCAGTTCGCCGCGCCGTTGCTCGAGCCGGCCGAGCATGGTGGCCTGTGCGACAAGATCGGCGACCGGCACGTCCTCGTCCCGGGCGTTATCCGCGAGCTGCTGCGCGACGCGCAGGGTCTCCTCCAGCGTGGCAGCCAGCTCATCGCGCACGACTGGCAAGTTCACAGCGTGCACCGTACCCACGATCCATGACCATGATGCATGGTCCCCCATGCGGTTGACGCATGGAGATGTGGGTACCGATCTGACTATGCGGCGAGTCTGACGATGCGGCGGGACGCGGAGGAGGTGTCGTGCGGTGCCAGCGACGGCCAGGGTAAGACGGCTGCGGCCATCGGGGACGGCCAGGTGGCGGTTTCCCGAGCGCACGCTGCACGTCGTCGACATCGAGAACCTCGCGGGCACCGCGATCCCGACCCTCGTCCAGGTGAGCGAGGTCCAGGGACGCTATGTGGCATGCCTGGGCTTCGGCGCCGACGACCAGGTGGTGATGGCCGCGAGCCACCTCGGCCTGCTGAACGCGGCACTCGGCTGGCCGCACGCCCGGTACCGGGTCCGGTCCGGCCCGGACGGGGCTGACCTGGAACTGCTCGACGTGCTGCTGCACGAGGACGTCGCCGGGCGGTTCACGCATGTGGCGATCGGATCGGGTGACGGCGTGTTCGGCCAGGCCGCGGCGGCCCTCGTGGCCCGCGGCGTGTGGGTCACCGTGGTGAGCCGCCGGAACAGCCTGGCGCCGGGACTGGCGCGGGCCGCGCGGGAGGTGGTGTACCTGGACACGCCGCGGATCGCGGCCGCCTGAGCCGCCGCGGCGCCGTCACGGGCCGTCACGGCCTGATGTCGTAGCCGCGGACGAGGGCGCGGCCGATGATCATCTTCTGGATCTCGGCGGTTCCCTCGCCGATGAGCAGCATGGGCGCGTCCCGGTAGAGCCGTTCGATCTCGTGCTCGGCCGAGTAGCCGTAGCCGCCGTGGATGCGCAGGCTGTCCTCGACGACCTCCTTGCAGTACTCGGCAGCGAGGTACTTGGCCATGCCCGCCTCCACGTCGGACTGGCCGCCCGCGTCCTTGCGCCGCGCCGCCATGACCATCATCTGGTGCGCCGCGACCGTCTTGGTGGCCATCTCGGCGAGCTTGAAGCTGATCGCCTGATGCTCGCCGATGATTTTCCCGAACGTACGCCGGCTTCTCGCATACCCCACGGCCAGCTCGAACGCGCGCAGGGCCACCCCGCAGCCGCGCGCCGCCACGTTGACCCGGCCCACCTCGATGCCGTCCATGAGCTGGTAGAAGCCGCGTCCCGGCGCCGCGCCGAGAACGCGGTCCGCGGGGACCCGGCACCCGTCGAGGATCAGTTCGGTCGTGTCCACGCCCCGGTACCCCATCTTGTGGATCTTGCCGGGCACGGTCAGCCCCGGACGGGTCTGGCCGAACCCGGGGTCCTTCTCGATCAGGAACGCGGTGAGGTTGCGGTGCGGCTGCTCGTGGCCTTCGTCGGTCCGGGCGAGCAGGACCACCAGGCTCGCGGTGGCGCCGTTCGTCACCCACATCTTCTGGCCCGTCAGCACGTAGTCGCCGCCGTCGCGGCGGGCGGCCGTGCGGATCGCCGCGACGTCCGAGCCGAGGCCGGGCTCGGACATCGAAAGCGCGCCGCGGACCTCCCCGGTCGCCATCTTGGGCAGGAAGTAGTCCTTCTGCTCCCCGGTGCCGTAGGCGGAGATCAGGTACGCGAGCATGAAATGGGTGTTGATGATCCCGGACAGGCTCATCCAGCCGCGGGACAGCTCCTCCACCACCAGCGCGTAGGTGAGCAGCGATTCGCCGAGCCCGCCGTATTCCTCGCCGATCGTCAGGCCGAACACCCCCAGCTCCCTCAGCCGGGTCACGATCTCGTCCGGGTAGGCGTCGGCGCGGTCGAGTTCGGCGGCGACCGGGAGCACCTCGGCGTCCACGAAGTCGCGGACGGTCCGCACGATGTCGCGCTGGAACTCGGTGAGCCCGTCGGTTTCGGTCAGCCGTCGCATTCCCGCTCCCCTTCCGTCCCGAGCAGTTCGCCGAGCACGGCCTCGGTGTCCGCGCCGAGCACAGGCGCGGGACAGACCCCGCCGGTGCCCGGCTGCGCCAGCGGGAGCCCCGTGGCGAGCACCCGGCCGACGCCCGGCTGGTCTATCAGCCCGGCGAGCCGATTGTCCAGCAGCCCCGGATCGGCGGCTACCTCAGCGAACGTGCGGTAGCGCGCCCACAGGACCGAGGTGCCGGCGAACGCGGCGGCGATCTCCTCGACGGTGTGCCGGGCGAACCACGGGGCGAGCAGGGCGGCGATGACCTCACGGTGCGCGTAGCGGTCGCCGTCGGCGCCGAAGTCGGCGCCGAGCAGCTTCTCAAGGCCGGTGAACGTCTCGGCGAGCCCGGTCACCCGGGCCAGGTCGTGGAAATGCCGCGCGGTGAGGGTCACGACCATGACGGAGTCACCGCCTTCCGTTCGGAAGTCCCTGGCGAAACCCCCGTACAGATGGTTGCCGATGCGGGGGCGGCCGGTGCCGGTCAGCCGCGCCTCGGCGAGGAAACCGAGGTGGCCGGCGACGGCGAGCGCCACGTCCGCCAGCGGCAGCGTGATCGCGCGGCCCCGCCCGGTGCGGCGGCGGTGCCGCTCGGCGGCGAGCAGGCCGACCGCCGCGTACAGCCCGCAGGCCACGTCCCAGGCGGGCAGCACGTGGTTCACCGGGCCGCGGAGCGCGTCGTCCCCGGTAACCAGGGGGAAGCCGGTCTCGGCGTTGACGGTGTAGTCCACGGCGGGACTGCCGTCGCGCCGGCCGGTGATCCGCAGGTGGATAAGGTCGGGACGGCGCTTCCTGAGTTCGGTGTAGGACAGCCACGGGTACGCGGCGTTGGTGAGCACGATGCCGCCGTCCGGCCCGGAGTTCGCCACCAGCCGGTGCAGGGTCTCGCGGCCGCCGGGGGAGCGGAAGTCGAGCGTGACGGAACGCTTGCCCTTGTTCAGGCCTGCCCAGTAGAGGCTGGCGCCCGAGGGGGCCAGCGGCCACCGGGTGACGTCCGCCGCGCCGCCGATGGGGTCGACGCGGATGACCTCGGCGCCGAGCTGGGCGAGCGTCATGCCGCCGAGCGGCGCGGCCACGAAGGAGGAGATCTCCACGATCCGCAGGCCGGCCAGCGGCGCGTCTTCGTCGGGCATGTACCGTATGGTGCCACGCCGGGCCGTGTCCGGCTGCGGGCGGACCGCTCCGCCAGAGCCGCCACCCGCCTCCCCGGCCACCCGGCTTCCCGGCCGGCTTCCCGCCACCCGCCTCCCCGGCCGGCTGCCTTCCGGGCCGGCTTCCCGGCCACCCGGCTTCCCGGCCACCCGGCCGGCTGCCTTCCGGGCCGGCTGCCTTCCCGGCCACCCGGCTTCCCGGCTTCCCGGCCACCCGGCTTCCCGGCCGGCCGCCTCCCCCGTCGGCCGGATGAATGTGGCATCGAGCCGGTAATAGGCGGCTGACTGTCACATTCATCCGGTTCATCTGGGTTATGGCCGGACGGCTCCGTCGAAGTTGGCGGCGTACCAGTCGGTGTTCATCGGAATCTTCTCCACGTCGAGCCCGGTCCGCGGCGCGTCGATGATGTATCCGTTGCCGACGTAGATGGCGACGTGCCCCTCGCCGTCGTAGAACAGCAGGTCGCCGGGCTCAATGGCGGAGGCGGCGATGTGCGGCAGCGCGGCCCACTGGTCGTAGGTGACCCGCGGGATCGACACCCCGGCCGCCGCCCAGGCGGCCTGGACCAGGCCCGAGCAGTCGTACGCGTTCGGGCCCGTGGCGCCCCACTCGTACGGCTTGCCGAGCTGGGCGTAGGCGAAGGCGACCGCCTTCTCGGCCTGCGTGGTGGTCGGGCCGGTGTAGGTCGCCGCCGTGGTCCCGCCGGCCGCCGTGGTCCCGCCGGCCCCCACGGTGGCCGCGGTCACCTGAGCCTGCTGCGCCGCGGTCAGGCTGTCCAGGGTGGCCTGCCGGCTGGCGAGGAGCTTGTTGAGCGAGGCCTTCTCCGCGGCCAGTTGCGCCTGGATCGCGGCGATCCCCTCTTCCGTCCGCTGCCGTTGCAGGCGCACCGAGGCTAGCTGCTGGGCGTCGCCGAGGAACTTGCTCGCCTGCGCGTTGTGCATGCCGGCTATCTGCATGACCAGGGATGCCTGTCCCAGCACGGTGCTGGGATCTCCGGACGTGAGCACCCCGAGGACCGACGTCTGGCCGGCGTTCTCGTAGGCCGCCACCGCGACCTGCGCGAGCTGGGCGCGGGCCGCGTTGTACTGCGCCTCCGCCCTGGCGGCCTCCCGGTCCACCTGGGCCAGCCGGCTCCGTGCGGCCGCCAGCTGCTGGCCTGCCTGGTCGTACTCCTGACCTATCCGGTCGACCTTCGCTTGCAGGGCGTTCACCTGCGCCTGCACCTGGCTGATCGTGGGTTGCGGCGCCGCGCCGGCCGCTCCGCTGTAGGCCGTGAGCCCGCTGGCGGCTGCCACCGCGATCGCGAGAGCGACGCCGCCGCGTATGCGGGATGTCCCGGCAAGACGAGATCCCACGTGCTAGTCACGCTCCGTTCTTCGGCTCCGCCGACGGCCGTCGCCTTGCGGCGACGGGTGGCCGGTACGCCCGGAAAGCCCGGTACGCCCGGAAAGCTGAGCCAAACGGTAGTGACGTCCGTGGAAGCGTCTCAACCGGTTCGCGAAAACATCACGGATTTATTACGGATACGCCCGCCAGGTCCGGGCGCCGCAGCCCCCCGGGTCCGGGCGCCGCAGCCCGCGGCGGCGGCGCCCGTTCCGGTTCCTGACGGCACTGTCCGCGATGCCGATGGCCAATTCGCCGGGTGGCCCTGAATGCCGCGGGCATTCCCGGGGCTTGCGGGACGCCTGCGTCACGATGTGCCCTGCCAGGCCCAGCGGAGACCGCAGGCCGGTCAGACGGTACCTAAAAAGCCTTCATGATGAGGGAAAAATCGCTTATAGGTCTAAAAACCTTCCGGATCATGAAGAATGTGCGATACCGGTGACACTTCTGCCGTGCCCGCGGGCTAGAACTGGTCCACTGACGCGACGGCGCCGGAGACGGTGATCTCGGCGGGCCGGGGAAGGCGCCTGTCGATGCGATGAACGCCTGGAGTTCGGGGTCGGCGAAGAACTGCCGGAACTGTCCGGCCGACTCCCGCTCGCCGGCGGCCACCACGAAGCCGTCCCCTGTTCCGAAGCGGCGATGGATCGCGCCCTGGTGCGGGCGTCGGCCGCGATCTTCCCGAACTCGCCGATCCGGTCGGTCAGGGCCTGGCGGAATTTAGCCGTGTCCCCCTGAATTCCACGACGACGAGCGCGCTCGTGCCGTGAGCCCATCAGTCTCCCGCGGCTCAGCGCGATTCTGGGATGGGTACGCCGCCGAGGGTGGCGCCGGGTCACCTGCCGGGCCGGTCAACCGGGAGCGAGCGTCACGCAGTCGGCCGCCGCCCCGTCATGGTCGAAGTCGATCAGCCCGTACACCTCGTCGCCGACGGCGATGCCGTCGGCGCCCGGGCCAAGCGCGGCGATCGAGCCGGACATCCATGGGACGGGGTGACCGGCGTGCGGTCCTTCCCGTCGCGCGTGGTCCAGGACAGATCCCAGGTCAGCTCGGCGAGATGATAGCGGCGGCGGGCACCGGCGACGAGGGCCTCGCCCGGCCCTGGCACGGGCACCGGGGCTGGCTCGTAGACGAGCTGCTCTGCTCCGCCGCGGGCGTGCGCCCGCAGCGCCATCATCGAAGCCATGGTTCCTGCTTACCCAGCCAGGACAGGCACTCGTCAGCCACCGCGCGCCGGCCGCTGCCGGTCGTGAGGCATCGTCCCCACCTGGTGGGTTCGGGCGGGGTCCCCACCTGATGGGTTCAGACGGGCGTCCGCCCGGCGGCTGCAGCTGTCACGAAGATCCCGCGTACCCGGGCACCGCCCGGGGTCTGCCAGGTGGCGGTGACGCTGCCCTCGCCGGCATCGTCCACGGGTGCGAGGATCCGGTGGATCCGGATGGCGAGCGGGCCCGCCGCACCGACTTCGGCACGCAAATCGGTGCCGAGCCCGCCGTGTTCGGCCGTCCCTATCAGCCCTTCGCCGGGACTCCCCGTGCGCTGCCCCGGTACGTCATCGGCACCAGGTAGGCCGTCGGCTGGCGGTCCTGCCCGTCGGCGACCATCATGAACTCGACGCCGGCCTCGCCTTCCGGATCGTCCAGGCGGAATCCGCCGACTCTGGTCAGCTCGGGTCCCTGCCCTGTCGCGCGGTACCACGGCCGTGATGGCAGCCAGCCCGCCAGGAGCTCGAGCTTGGCGGGTGTCATCGTCGCCTGGTGAATGGTCGCCGCGGTGCCACCGTAACGAGCCTGGGGGCCCTTCCCGCTCCGGCGGCCTTGCTATGGGGTCCGGCTATGGGGTCCGGCCTGACCGGGGCAGCTCTCTGGCGGCGGAGGGCAGGCGCCGCCAGGACAAGGACAAGGGCGGGCGCGCGCGGTGCCGGCCTGCGAGCAGGCGCCTGGCGCTCGTGACCGCGATGTCGGTGAGCAGGGGAGCGATCATGTCGGCCGTGGCCGCCAGTGCGCGTTGCAGCGCGGCAGGCCGGCGTTCAGGCCGCTCAGGGCCGGGCGCCGACGACCATGTCACGGTTACCGACTCCCACCACCCCGCGCTGCGGATGGCACCTGGTCCCTCCTCGCGCCAGTGCCCGCGGGATAGCCGTACCTGCTGCCGCCGGAGCCCCTGGCCTTCCGGGATCCGGTGACGATCTGACCGGTGACGATCTGAAGCGCCCCGCATAGCTACATTGTGCCCCGGGCACATTGTGCCCCGGCCGCTGCCCTCCGTCACCGGCGAGGCGGTCGCGCTGCCGTGCGCCCTCGCCGCTGCCGCCCAGTCCGGGCCGATCAGCATCATGATCCTCGCCGCCATCAGCATGCGGTCGGCGCTCGGCTACGGCGCGGTCATCTCCGGCCTCACCCGCTGCCGCTCACGATCGCGCTCGCCGGCCGCCTGTCCGGCCGCGCCGGCCCCGAGCCGAACTCACGGTGCGGCTATCGTGCTGTGCCCGATGCGGGCGCAGCGGTTCCGCATGCCGTACCGCGTGGAAGCACAGCATGTCCAGCGACACCCGCCCGATAACGGTCGTCAGCCGCCCGGAGGGGTTCTCGATCTCGCCCGGTTCGGAGCCGCTGAGCCACAGCCAGGCCGCTGACCAGCGCGTATCGCTATTGGCCAGCGCGGATTCGGCAGAGCAGAATCTCGATAAGTGATCTTGTGGAAGCGGAAATCCTCTCATTACGGTTCTGATACCGGTTCACGGGATCCTTGTACGGGCTGGCCGGACACCTCCGGCCGCTGTCGCGGAAGTCCCGGTTCCGGATAACCAGATCGGCGTCACGCGCCCGGAAGGGCGAGTCAGGACCGCTGCGACGGCGCGACCGGAGGAGCAGGGGTGGCGGAGATAGCGCTGGGGCTGGCCTCGTCGCACACGCCTCAGATGAGCACGTCGGCGGAGTTCTGGAAAGAGCATGCCGCCCGCGACCAGCGCAACACCCAGCTGCTCGGCCGCGACGGCCGCTACCACAGTTACGACGAGCTGCTGGCCGACGCCAGCCCGGGGCTGGCCGGCGAGCTGGAGGCCCCGGTCTGGAAGGATAAGTTCGACCGCGCCCAGGCAGCAGTCGGGGCGCTGGCCCGCCGCCTGGCGCAGGCCGCGCCTGACGTCGTGGTGATTGTCGGCGACGACCAGCACGAGCTGTTCGGCGCTGACGGTATCCCCGCGATCGGGCTGTTCACCGGGGAGCGCCTGTGGGACCTGCCGCCCGACGCCGAGCACTTCGCGCGGATCCCCAAGGACATCCAGCGGGCTAGCTGGGCGGCTCATGCCGACGCGCCCGACGGCTACCAGGTCGATGCGGGG
>DATGLH010000122.1:0-13002 GCA_035294225.1 Trebonia sp. | reverse complement strand
GCCGACTGCAACGACTGTTCGCCGAGTACGTCGGGGTCTCCCCCAAGTGGGTGATGCGCCGTGCCCGGCTGCACGAGGCGGCACTGCGCGCCGACGCCGGGCCGGCGGTGGACTGGGCGGCGCTGGCGGCCGACCTCGGCTACGCCGACCAGGCCCACCTGACGCGGGACTTCACCGCGACGCTCGGCGTGCCGCCGTCCCGCTACGCCGGGCGGCGGCAGGGGCCCGTGGCTTGAGCGTCCCGGCGGCGCGTCACGGCCTGAGCGTCCCGGCGGCGCGTCACGGCTTGCGGCCCACGCCGACCAGCATGATCATGCTGCCCGGGTCCAGCGGATGCCGGACCGGCGCGTCGGGGCGCCACTCCGGCAGGTAGACAAGCCCCGGCTCGACGAGATCGAGGCCGTCGAAGAACCGCGCGATCTGCTCGCGGCTGCGTATCTGCCCGCGCCCGAGGCTCTCCTTCAGCACCCGCTCGTTCGCCTGGGCCTCCGGGGAGGAGTCGCAGAAGTGGGTGAGCTGCATGTAGCTGCCCGGCGCCAGCACCTCCTTGTAGCGGGCGACGATGCCGTACGGGTCCTCTTCGTCGAGCACGTGGTGGATCACGGCGTTGAGGATCAGCCCGACCGGCCGGGTGAAGTCGAGGAAGCCGGCCACATCCGGCATCGCGAGCAGCCTGTCCGGCTCCCGGATGTCGGCCAGCACCACGGTCGTCGCGGCGTCCCCGGTGAGCAGCGCCTGGCCGTGCACGTACGCGCTGGGGTCGTTGTCCACGTACACCACGCGGGCCCCGGGATCGACCGCCTGCGCGATCTGGTGGGTGTTCTGCGCCGTCGGCAGGCCGGAGCCGAGGTCCAGGAACTGGCCGACGCCTTCGCGCGCCATGAACCGGACCGCCCGCCCGAGCGCCGCGCGGTTCAGCCGCGCCCCGTTGCCGCCGTCCCCCATCGCCTTGACCGCCTGCTCGGCGACCGCCCGGTCCACCGCGAAGTTGTCCTTGCCGCCGAGGATGGCGTCGTAGACCCGTGCCACGCTCGGCCGGGTCGTGTCGATCTCCGGCGGCACGAACGCCGGGTCCAGCCTGGTCCACGCCATGTCGTTGTCCGTCATGCCCGAAGCCTCCCCGGACGCCGTCGGTAAACGAGGATCCCCCGCCGCATAGTAACCACCGCGCCGCGGTCACGGATACCGGCGGCGCGGTCCCCTGCAAGCCGGGCCGGCAACGGCCCGGGAGCGGAGCATGCGAGAACGGCATCGGGCGCCGGCGCACTCGACGGACGGCACCCGGGGTGACATCTCAGATGTCACCCCGGCCGCGCACAGCATCCGGCGCCGGGGCACCCGACGGACAGCACCCAGGGTGGCTGGCGTGACCGGTGGGCCTCGTCCCGGCCCCTCCAGCACTGCCTGGACGATGTCCCCCGCCGGGCGCGGCGGGGCGCGGCGGGGGGCGCGGCAGGAAGGCGACGGGGACGCGGCGAGGACGCGGCAGGAAGGCGGCGAGGACGCGGCGGGGCGCGGCAGGAAGGCGGCGAGGACGCGGCGGGGCGCGACAGGAAGGCGACGGGGACGCGGCGGGGCGCGGCGGGGAGACGGCGGGGGCGCGGGATGTGCCCCTCGGGCGGCACCCGCACCGGCCGTGCCGCATTCCGGCCACCCCGGCTCCCCGCCGCACGGTACGACGCCCGTTTTACGTTGATTTGCCGGAACCCTGACTTGAGAGTCCGGCGCTGCGCTCATGATCGTGAAAGATTTTCGTACTTATACCGTTTTTTTTCTTCATAATGAAGGTTTTTTCGCTTTCCGGGGCCGGGCGGCCTCTCGTGACGGCGGGGGTGCGGGGCTGGCAGCCATCCGTGCCGGGGCTGGCAGCCATCCGTGCCGGGGCTGGCAGCGGGCTGTGCGGGGGTTGACAGCGGGGGCGGTGACTATGGGGCCATGGGAGAGGAAACCAACGCGATCGAGGCCCGCGGCCTCGTCAAGCGGTTCGGCAAGACAACGGCGCTCGCGGGGGTGGACCTGACCGCGCGGGCGGGCACCGTGCTCGGGCTGCTCGGCCCGAACGGCGCGGGCAAGACCACCGCCGTGCGGATACTCGCCACGCTGCTGCGGCCGGACGGCGGCGAGGCACGGGTCTGCGGGTACGACGTCGGGCGGGACGCGCACCAGGTGCGCCAGCTTATCGGGCTGACCGGCCAGTACGCGTCCGTGGACGAGGGCCTTTCCGGCACGAACAACCTGATCATGATCGGGCGTCTGCTCGGCATGTCCCGTGCCGGGGCCCGCGCTCGCGCGGCCGGGCTGCTCGCGCGGTTCGAGCTCACCGAGGCGGCCGGCCGGCCGGCGAAGACCTACTCCGGCGGGATGCGGCGCAGGCTGGACCTGGCCGCCAGCCTCGTCGGACAGCCCCGGGTGCTGTACCTGGACGAGCCGACGACCGGTCTCGACCCGCACAGCAGGAACGAGGTGTGGGCGTTGATCCGCCAGCTGGTGGCCGACGGCACGACCGTGCTGCTCACCACCCAGTACCTGGAGGAGGCCGACCAGCTCGCGCACGACATCGCGGTCATCGACCGCGGGAAGGTCATCGCGACCGGCTCACCCGATGAGCTCAAGGCCAGGACCGGACGGCAGGTGCTCGAGGTCTGCCCCGCCGACCGGGCCGACCTCGGCGTGGTCGCGGCGCTGCTCGGGCAGCGGACGGAGAGCGCGCCCGCGGTCAGCGACGAGTCCGGCCGGGTGACCGTCCAGGTCAGCGACGGCCGGCTGCTACCGGAGCTGGTCCGCGAATTCGACGACAGGGGCATCGAGCTCGCCGAGTTCGCGCTCCGCAAGGCCAGCCTGGACGAGGTGTTCCTGGCCCTGACCGGTCACCGCGCTGAGAACCCCAGGGACAACGAGCCGGCCGAGGCAACCGGACGGCGGAAACTGAGCAGGAGTGCCCGATGACGACCTTTGTCCCCGCCCGGCGGCTCGGCCCGGTGACCGGCCTGCGGAACTCGTTCACGCTGGCCTGGCGGAGCGTGCTCAAGCTCAGGACCAACCCGGAGGACCTGTTCGGGCTGCTGCTCCAGCCGATCATGTACCTGGTGCTGTTCACCTACGTCTTCGGCGGCTCGATCGCCGGCGGCACGCACCAGTACCTCCAGTTCTCGCTGCCGGGCATCATGGTGCTCTCCGTGGTGTTCGCCACCCTCGGCACCGGCATGATGCTCAGCCAGGACGTCGCCACCGGCGTGTTCGACCGGTTCCGCGCCCTGCCGATCGCCCGCTGGGCGCCGCTGGCCGGCGCGATCGGTGGCGACATGGTCCGCTACCTCATCTCGGTGGCGGTGACGCTCGGCTTCGGGATGATCCTCGGGTTCCGCGTACAGACCAGCCCGCTGGCCGCGGCCATGGGGTGCCTGCTGCTGCTCGTGTTCGCGCTCGCCATGTGCTGGTTCTCCGCCATGGTCGGCATGCTGGTGAAATCGGCGCAAGGCGTGCAGCTATGGGGCTTCCTGCTCATGTTCCCGCTGGTCTTCGGCAGCAACATCCTGACGGAGTCGGCGAAGATGCCGGGCTGGCTCCAGGCGTTCGTCAAGGTCAACCCGGTCACCTACCTGACCGAGGCCGGGCGCGCCCTGCTCACCGGCGGCCCGGCCGCCACACCGGTGACCAGGTCGCTGCTGTGGGCGCTGGCCATCTTCGTGGTGTTCGCGCCGCTCGCCGTCCGCGCCTACCTGCGCCGGACCTGACGCCTGCCTGCGCCGGCCCCGAGCGGCAGCAGCGCGTCAGCCGCCATCGAGCGCCTCACGGGCGAACGCCAGCGCGGCCGGGTAGTCCAGCTCCCGGCCGCGCTGGTAGGCGGCGTCGAAGGCGGGCTCGCCGAGCGCGGCTCGCGCCGCGGCCCGCGCGGCCGGGGCGTCCAGGCTGCTCTCGTCGAAGGCGGCGCGGACCGCGTGTGCCGCGCCGAGCAGCCGGGCGGCGAGGCTGGCATCGCCGTCCCGGCCGCGGCGCAGGACGCAGGCGGCGCAGGCGTCGAGGACCGCGGCGAGCGCCGGGTGCTCAACCCAGGCGGCCGCGGCCTGCAACGCCTCGCCGAGCAGCTCCCCGCACCGCCGCGTGTCTCCCCGCTCGAGCAGCGCCATGGCGAGCCTGGCCTTGACCTGCGCGCGCAGCGACTGCCACCATGGCGCCCTGTTGCCCTCGATCGAGGCGAGCACCGCCGTGCAGCAGGAGATCACGGCGGGGAAGTCGCCCTCCCGCCAGGCCAGCTCGGCGCGCATGAACGTGACCCACCGGTCGGTGTCGACGTGGCCGCCCCGGGCCACGGCGGTACGCCGGACCTCCTCCAGGCGGGCGCGGGCGAGGGCGGTCTCACCCGTCCGCGCCCGGATGACCGCGAGCTTCGCGTCCACGTAGGACAGGTCTCCCCAGCCGCCGAACTCGCGGCCGACGGTCACGGCCTCTTCGAGCGCGGCGATCGAGGCGGCGTGGTCCGCGCGCAGCTCGGTGAACTCGGCCAGCTGGGCAAGCGTGATGGCGATTCCCCACTTCTCGCCCAGGTCACGGAACTCGCGCAGCGCCGCGCGGCAGTCCTCCTCGGCCCCTTCCAGCCGGCCGAGCTCGCTGGCATGTGACGCGCGGTACAACCGCCCCATCGCCCGCAGCCACGGGTCCCGCGCCTCGGCGTACCGCTCGAACCGGGCCTGCGCGCGCTCGTGCTCACCCTGGTACTGCATCAGCATCGGCTCCGCCAGGGCCACCAGCGGGTGCAGGGCCGCATAGTCGGCCCCCCGGTCGCCGAGCGCGGCGATGGCCTGGGTCAGCGGCTCCCTGACCGACTCGATGTCCCACGACCATCCCGCCGCGAGCAGCGCGCAGATCACCCGGGCCTCGGCGATCCGCGGCGTAGGCGGGGACGGCGGCTCCAGCGCCAGGACTTCGCGGGACAGCGTGTCGCCCTCACCGTGCCCGCGCTGGACCCAGTAGTACCCGAGCGCCCGCACCAGCCGCAGCGCGGTGTCCGCGTCGCGCCTGGCGATCGCCCAGCGCAGCGCGGCGTGCGCGTTGTCCTGCTCGGCGATCAGCTCGTGGAACCAGCGGACCTGGTCGGCGGTGCGCAGCAGCGGGTCGGCGGTCTCGGCCAGGCGCAGGTAGTAGCCCGCGAACGCGTCCCTGACCCGCCTCTCCTCCCCCGCGTCGGCGAGCCGCTCCAGGCAGTAGGCCCGCACCGTGTCCAGCATCCGGTACCTGGGGCCTGAGCCCTCGTCGACGGCGGTGAGAAGCGACTTGCCGACCAGGCCGGACAGCGCGGGCAGCACCGCGCCACGCGCCAGCGCCGCGTCCGCGCAGACCTGCTCGGCCGCCGTCAGCGTCGCGCCGCCGGGAAAGACGGCGAGGCGGCGGGCGAGTATCCGCTCCGGTTCCGCGAGCAGGTTCCAGCTCCAGTCGACCATGGCGCGGAGCGTCTGGTGCCTGGGCAGCGCCGTCCTGCTGCCGCCGGTGAGCAGCGCGAACCGGTCGTCGAGCCGCTCGGCGAGCTGGGCGGCGGTCAGGGTGCGCAGCCACGGAGCCGCCAGCTCGATGGCCAGCGGCATGCCGTCGAGCATCCGGCAGATCCGTGCCACGGCGGCCGCGTTGCCCGCGTCCACCGTGAACCCGGGCCGCACGGCAGCCGCGCGGTCACGGAACAGCCGCACCGCGGGAGACGCCGCGACGTCCGCGGCGTCCGGCTCGCTGAGTGGTGACGGGACGGGCAGGGAAGCGACGGGCCAGAGGGTCTCACCGGGGATCCTGAGCGGCTCGCGGCTCGTGGCCAGCAGGCGGATCCGGGGGCAGTCAGCCACGAGGCGGGCGGCCAGGGCGGCGGCGGCATCGATCACGTGCTCGCAGTTGTCCAGGATCAGCACCGCGTCCCGGCCGGCGAGCGCGTCGCACAGCCGGTCCACCGGACCCGCCGGGCCGGCCACCTCGGCGCCGGGCCGGCCGATGACGCGCTCACGCAGGCCGAGCGCGTCCAGCACCGCGTAGGGCACCTCGGACGGCTCGCTGACCACGGCGAGCTCGGCGAACCAGGCCGGGACGGACAGCCGCGCTGCCGCCTCGGCCGCCAGCCGCGTCTTGCCCACGCCGCCGGGGCCGGTGAGCGTGACCAGGCGCTCTTCGGCCAGCTTCTTCAGCACGCCGGAGACGTCGTCGTCCCTGCCGATGAAGCTGGTCGGCGGGCGCTGGCCGGCCGGCGGGCGCGCGGGTCCTGTCACCGGAGACTCTCGCGTCCGTTCGGGATAGCCGGGAAGGGCGGCGCCGGCGGGCGGCAGCTTCGCGGCGGGCGGCTGGAAGGGGACCTCCTGCCGCAGGACCGCGAGGTACACCTGCTCAAGCGCGGGGGACGGGTCCACCCCGAGCCGGTCCGCGAGCAGTTCCCTGGCATCGGCGTACACCGCGAGGGCGTCCGCCTGGCGGCCGGCGGCGGCGAGGGCGCGCATGAGGAGCGCGCGCGGCCGCTCGGCCAGCGGATCGGCGGCGCACAGCTCCCTGAGCTCTCCGATCAGGCCGCTGCCCTCGCCGAGCGCCAGGTCTGCCTCGATCCGGTCGAGCACCGCGGTGGACCGCAGTTCTTCGAGGCGGGCGGCGGGCGCCGCCGCGAACTCCTCCCCCGCCACGTCGGCGAGCGCGGGTCCGCGCCAGGCGGCGAGCGCGTCCCGGAGCAGCCGGGCCGCGCCCGGCGCGTCGCCCGCCGCGAGCGCCCGGCCGCCGGCGCGGGCTGCGGCCTCGAAGGCCGCGGCGTCCACGCAGGCCGGCGGCACCGCCAGCCGGTAGCCCGCCGGGGACGACTCGAGCACGTCTGCGGGTATCCCCGCCTGGCGGAGCGCGGCGCGCAGCCGGGAGACCAGGGACTGGAGGGCGTTGGCGGCGTCCGCGGGCCGGTCATCGGGCCACAGCCGCTCGATCAGCGCGTGCGGCGGCACCGTGTGGCCCGCGTCCAGGGCCAGCAGGATCAGCAGCGCGCGGACCCGGTGGCCGCCGATCCTGACCGGGCGGCCGTCGCTGTCACGCACCTGAAGCGTGCCGAGCACCTCTATCCGCACCGTTATCTCGCCACCCCGTCCGATCACGCCGTCGTCCGCCGGTACCAGTATCGCCTAACGCGATAGATCGCGTCAGCCCGCCGCGCCCCCTTCCCTGGCCCGAACATATCGGTCACACTTCAGAAAGCGAACACGCTCGCGGGAGGTGGCGATGGCGACGACTCCGGCCCAGGAGCCGGGGCTGAAGGCTCAGGAGCCTGGGCTGAAGCGCTCACTTTCGGTCTGGCAGGCGGTCGGCCTGTCACTGGCGCTGATGGCGCCGAGCATGGCCGCGAACATCAACCCGCAGGGTGCGATCGGCGCCGGGCGGGCGGTGCCGCTCGCGTTCCTCATCGCCGCCTTCGGCGTGCTGCTCGTCGCCTACACGTTCGTCCGGCTCTGCCAGTACTTCCGGCATTCCGGGTCGGTCTACGCGTTCGTCGGCGCGACGCTCGGCCCGCGGGCGGGCGTGATCGCCGGCTGGGGCCTGGTGGGCACCTACACGTTCTACGCGGTGACGACCGCGGCCGCGGCCGGGATATTCGGCACCGGGCTGCTCGATTCGCTTGGCATCTGGACGAACCAGCCGGCCTGGTCCCCGATGCTGCTCGTCGGCGTGGCGCTGGCCCTGGCGCTCGTGCTGGCCGCCCTGCCGGCCCGCCGCGGCACGAACGTGCTGCTGATCGTGGAGGCCGCCACGGTCACGCTCATCCTCATCGTCACCGCGGTCGTGCTCGTGCGGCTGATCGCGGGCAACGCCCCGGGAGGCAGCCGCTTCACCTGGAGCGTGTTCAGCCTCTCGCCGGGCACCGGGATATCGGCGCTGTTCCTCGGCGTGGTGTTCGGCTTCCTGTCCTTCGCCGGGTTCGAGGCGTCCGCCACGCTCGGCGAGGAGGCGCGCAACCCGTCGAGGGACATCCCGCGGGCGATCATGGGCGTGGCGATCTTCGGCGGTGCGTACTTCGTGGTGGTCACGGCCGCGGAGATGATGGGCTTCGGGACGTCCCCGAAGGGGCTCGCCGCGTTCGGGTCGTCGCCGTCGCTGCTCGGCTCGCTGGGCACCTCGTACGTCGGGTCCTGGGTGGGCAACGTGATCACGCTGGGGACCACGGTCAGCGCGTTCGGCTGCTGCCTGGCGTGCACGGTAGGCGCGGCGCGGATGGTCTACGCGATGTCGCGGGACTCCTTCGGCCCGCGCCACGTGGGGGCGGCGTCGCGGTGGGGCACGCCCGCCGCCGCGACCCTCGTGGTGACCGTGCTGACCGCGGTGATCTACGTCGTCTACGTTCTCGTGTCGTCGGTGCCGTCGGCGCTGGCCACCAACGCGTTCTTGTGGTCCGGCACGATCGGCACGCTGATCCTGCTGGTCGCCTACCTGCTCGCCACCGTGGGTATGACGCTGCTCGTCTTCGTGCGGCGCAGGATGCCGGCGGTGCCGATGTGGCAGGTCGTGATCCCTGTCGCGGCGGTGGTCGTGCTCGGGTACACCCTGTACCGGAACGTCTACCCCTACCCGTCCGGGGACGGCCGCTGGTTCCCCATCGTCGCGGGCGGCTGGCTGCTCGCGGCCGTCCTCGGGGTCCTTGCCGCGCCGCGGACGGCGCGGCGGCTGGGCGGCGCGCTGACCGCGCGGGAAGGCATCACGGCCGGGCACGGCGTCGTGGGCGGCGACGGCATCGCGGCAGGCGACGGCGTACCGGCGGGCGACGGCGTACCGGCGGCGGAGGCGGCGTACCGGCGGCGGAGGCGTGACCCGCGGCGCCCGTTACGGGCAGGCCCGTGACCTGGACAAGCTCATCGAGGACCGGGGCACCGCCACCTCATAGAGGACCGGTTTCACCGCCCCGGGCTCCGTCCCCCGGGCTCCGTCCAGCCCCTTGCCCTGCCTCATCGGCTGAGGGGCATCTGAGGCGACGGGCACGGCGAAGCCCGCACCCTGGGCGAGCGGGGAACGGCCCGAGCCGCAGCCGCCCCCGGATACCGCTGGCGACCCGGGAGTACCCGCAGGTAATTCCGGCTATCCGCAATGCGCCGCATGCGGCTGTGGCGACACGCTGAAGTCGTGGCCATGCGTTGCCTGTTGGTCGACGACGACAGGACCTTCCTCGAAACCGTGCGCGGCATCCTCGGCCGGCAGGGCGTGACGGTCGCAGGCACCGCGTCGTCCGCGGCCGAGGCGCTGCGGCAGGCCGGCACCCTGCGGCCTGACGTTGCCGTCGTCGACATCAGGCTCGGCGACGAGAACGGTTTCGATCTCGCCCCCCGTCTCGTCAGCGCGGGCATCGTCGTGATCATGACCTCCACGAGCGCCGCCGTGGACTACGCGGACTTGCTGGCGGAAAGCCCCGTGGCCGGGTTCCTGCCGAAGGCGGAACTGTCAGCGGCGGGCATCCGGCGGCTCCTCGGCGAGGCACCCGCCCGGCCGGCCGAACGGGCGCCGGGGAACTAGCGGGCGCCGGGGAATCCGGGGAACTAGCGGGCGCCGAGGAAGGTGAGCACCGCCAGGACGCGGCGGTGCACCTCGTCGGATTCGGGCAGGTGCAGCTTCATGAGGATGCTGCGCACGTGCTTTTCCACCGTGCCCTCGGTCACCCAGAGCTTGCGGGAGATCGCGCTGTTCGACAGCCCTTCCGCCATGAGCCCGAGCACCTCGCGCTCGCGGGGGGACAAGACCTGGAGCGGATCTTCCGCGCGGCGGGCGGCGACCAGCTCGGCGACGAGCACCGGATCGACCGCCGAGCTGCCCCGGACGAGCTGCCGCAGCGTATCGGTGAAGTCGTCCACGTTGATGACCCGGCTCTTCAGCAGGTAACCGGTCCGCTGGCCGCTCGCCAGCAGGTCCATGGCGTGCTCGACCTCCACGTGCGCCGACAGGACCAAGATGGCGATGCCCGGGAACTCCGCGCGTATCTGGTGTGCCGCTTCCAGGCCCTCGGTGGAGTGGCCGGGCGGCATCCGGATGTCCACGACGACGAGTCCGGGCTGCTCCCGGCGGACGATCGCGAGGAGCCCCGCCGAGTCACCGGCCTGGCCGACCACCTCGAAGCCCGAACGCTCAAGCAGGCTCGCCAGGCCCTCGCGCAGGAGGACGTCATCGTCAGCCAGCGCGACCCGGATCCGTTCCTCGGTCATCTACCGATTATGGTCATCGGCCAATTATCGTCCCTCACCGGGAGACCGCACCCGGTCGAGGAACTCCCGTGGAACTAAACTTCGACTACGACCGGGATGATCATGGGGCGGCGACGGTAATTGTCGCTGACCCACTTGCCGATCACCCGGCGCGCGAGCTGGCGCAGCGCGTGCGTCTCGGATACGCCCTCCGCGGCGGCGCGCTCCAGCGCCTCCTCAACCATGGGCAGCACCTCGGCGAACGAGCCCTCGTCGATCCCCGAGCCGCGCGCGTGGATCTCCGGGCCGCCGACGAGCTTGCCGCTGCTCGCGTCGACCACCATGATGACCGAGATGAAGCCCTCCTCGCCGAGGATGCGCCGGTCCTTGAGCTGGGACTCGGTCACTTCCCCGACGGTGAGGCCGTCCACGTAGATGTACCCGCACGGCACCGCGCCGACGATGGACGCCTTGCCGTCCACGAGGTCGACGACCACGCCGTCCTCGGCGATGACGATGCGGTCGTCGGGAACGCCGGTCAGCGCGGCCAGCCGCGCGTGCGCGCGCAGGTGCCGCCATTCGCCATGCACTGGCATGAAGTTGCGCGGCTTGACCAGGTTGAGCAGGCACAGCAGCTCGCCGGCGGGCGCGTGCCCGGAGACGTGCACCAGCGCGGATCCCTTGTGCACGACGCGGGCGCCGAGCCTGGTCAGCCCGTTGATCACGCGGTAGACGGCGGTCTCGTTGCCGGGGATCAGGCTGGAGGCCAAGATCACGGTGTCCCCGGCGGCGATGCGGATCGGGTGGTCCCGCCCGGCCATCCGGGACAGCGCGGACATCGGCTCGCCCTGCGACCCGGTAGAGATCAGCACGACCTCGTTCGTCGGCATCTCCTCGGCCTCGCGCAGGTCGACGAGCAGCCCGCCGGGCACTCGCAGGTAGCCCAGGTCGCGGGCGACGCCCATGTTGCGCACCATGGACCGGCCGACGAAGGCGACCTTGCGCCGGTGCGCCGCCGCCGTATCGAGCACCTGCTGTACCCGGTGCACATGCGAGGCGAAGCAGGCCACGATGATCCGCTGGCCGGCGTTCGCGAACACGTCGTCGAGCACCGGCGCGATGTCCCGCTCGGGGGTGACGATCCCCGGCACCTCGGCGTTGGTCGAATCGGCCAGCAGCAGGTCGACGCCCTCGCCGCCGAGCCGCGCGAAGCCGGCCAGGTCGGTCAGCCGCCCGTCCAGCGGCAGCTGGTCCATCTTGAAGTCGCCGGTGTGCAGCACCACGCCAGCCGGGGTGCGGATCGCGACGGCGAGGGCGTCTGGGATCGAGTGGTTGACTGCGAAAAATTCAAGTTCGAATGGTCCGAACGTACGGTGGTGACCCTCCATGACCTCCACCGTCTCTGGTGACAGGCGGTGTTCGGTCAGCTTGGATCTCACCAGGCCCAGCGTCAGCCGCGAGCCGACCAGCGGGATGTCGCCGCGTTCCCTGAGCAGGTACGGGACCGCGCCGATGTGATCCTCGTGGGCGTGCGTCAGCACCAGCGCCTCGACCTGGTCCAGCCGGTCTTCCAGGTAGCGGAAGTCGGGCAGGATCAGGTCCACGCCCGGCTGGTCCGGCTCGGGGAACAGCACCCCGCAGTCGACGATCAGCAGCCGTCCGTCGTACTCGAAGACGGTCATGTTCCGGCCGATCTCCCCGAGGCCGCCGAGGGCGACAACGCGCAGGCCCCGCGAGGGCAGCGGCGGCGGCGGGCTCAGTTCCGGGTGGGGGTAGCTCACCGGTCCGCCCCCGAGAGCACTCCAGAAGGCACGGCCCCGCCGCGGCAATTTGTTGCGGTCACATTCACCGTCTCAGTTGAGCACATTGGTATAGCGCAGTACATCACCCGGCCGGCGTGGCCTGCTCACCCCGGCATATCCCGCTCGCTCAGGGAAGCTTGACTCCGCCCGCGGTCAGGTCCTCGCGGAGCTGGCGCCGTTCGGCGTCGTTCGCCGCCAGCAGCGGCGCCCGGACGCCGCCGCCTGGCAGTCCGAGCAGGTCAAGCGCTGCCTTGGTCAGCACCGCTCCCTGGTTGCGGAAGATCCCTGTATACACCGGGAGCAGCCCCTGGTGGATACGCAGCGCGTCGGCGTTGCGCCCGGCGGTGAATGCCTCGATCATCTCAAGCAGCCGGTCGCCGACGACGTGCCCGACGACGCTGATGAAGCCGACCGCGCCGATCGAGAGCCACGGCAGGTTGAGCATGTCGGTGCCGCAGTAATAGACCAGGTCGGTATGGGCGAGCACCCATGAGGTCGCGCCCGGGCGGTCCTTGGCGTCCTTCACCCCGATGATCCGCGGGTGCCCGGCGAGCTTGGCCAGCGTCTCGCTCGTCACCTCGGCACCCGTGCGGCCCGGGATGTCGTAGATCAGCATCGGCAGGCCCGTGCTGTCGGCGACGGCCGTGAAGTGCGCGGCGAGCGCGTCCTGGGCGGGCTTGTTGTAATAGGGAGTGACGACGAGCAGGCCGTGCGCCCCGGCTCGTTCGGCCTGGCGGGCGAGTTCGATCGTGTGCGCGGTGATGTTGGTGCCCACCCCGGCCACCACCTTCGCGCGGTCGCCGACGGTCTGTAGCACCACCCGGATGAGCCGCTCCTTCTCCTCGTCCGTCGTGGTGGGCGCCTCGCCGGTGGTGCCGTTGACCACCAGCCCTTCATTGCGCATGTCGTCCACGAGGTACGCGGCAAGCCGGGCGGCACCGTCATAGTCGACGGCACCGTCGGGCGTCATGGGAGTGATCATCGCCGTCATCAGCCGGCCGAAGGGTGCCGTGGTGGTGGTCATAACCGAACGTTACCCC
>DATGLH010000121.1:0-6438 GCA_035294225.1 Trebonia sp. | reverse complement strand
TCGCTCGGATGGGGCAGATGGACAACGACACGACGGGCACCGATCCGGAACTCGACCAGGCGCTGGCCCGCGCCATCTGGCGGCTCATCGCCGAAGCCGTCGAGAGCGCCGAGTCGGCGCCCACGGCCTGAGGCGCCGCGGAGGCGGCCCCGGCCGCCTCCGCGGCCCGGGCCGCCCGCCGGCGACCAGCCGGCGACCAGCGGCCCGGACGGCGGTACCTGGCCGGCGCGGCGCGCGTCAGCCGCGGACATCGCAGAGGAAGCGACATCGCAGAGGAAGCTGAGAAGCGCAATTCGCCTGCGCATGAAACTCTGTTCACCTGCCGTTCACTTGCAGGTCGGCTGAAGGTCGTTTCGCGTGCATAGCTTCTGCTGGGCGGGCGAGAGGCGCCCGCCCGCCGCGCGACGAAGGGAACCGCGACGTGGCCGAGACGCAGTCCGGCGACCTCCTGCACCGCCTCGACGAGGCAGCCCTGAGCAGGTTCCACCTGCGGGCCGTGCTCGTCTCCGGAATGGGCTTCTTCACCGACGCCTACGACCTGTTCGTCATCGGCATCGTGTCCACGCTGCTCAAGCACGAGTGGCACCTCGGCTCGGGCCAGCTGGCGCTGCTCAACGCCGTCATGCTCGGCGCGGCCTTCCTCGGCGCGCTCGTGTTCGGCCGGGTCGCCGACCTGGCCGGCCGCACGCGCGTCTACTGGCTGGTCGCCGCCATCATGGTCATCGCGGCCCTGGGGTCGGCGCTGGCCCCGTCGCTGGCGGTGCTGATCGCGTTCCGCTTCCTGCTCGGCTTCGGCGTCGGCGGCGACTACCCGGTCAGCGCCGTGCTGATGACCGAGTACGCCAACCGCAAGGACCGCGGCAAGCTGGTCGGCCTCGTCTTCTCCGCGCAGGCGCTCGGCCTGGTCGTCGGCCCGCTGGCCGCCCTGGCGCTGCTCGGCGGGGGGGCCGGCCCGGGCATCACGTGGCGGGTGCTGCTCGGCCTCGGCGCGGTCCCGGCCGCCGCCGTCGTCTACCTGCGCCGCACGATGCCCGAGTCGCCGCGCTACCAGGCGCAGGTGGCCGGCCGTGCCGCGGAGGCGGAGGCCCAGCTCGCGGCGTTCACCGGCGGCGCCGTCAGCGGCTCCGCGGGGGCCGCGGCCAGGCCCGCCATCGGCCTGAGGGGGCTCCTCGCCAGCCGCCGGTTCCTGGCGCTCCTGCTCGGCACCGCGGGCTGCTGGTTCCTGCTCGACTACGCCTACTACGGCAACACGATCTCCACCCCGCAGATCATCTCGCTGATCGCGCCGGGCGCCTCCGCGACCGCCACGATCGCGATCCAGCTGGCGATCTTCGCCGTCGCCGCGCTGCCCGGCTACGTGCTCGCGATCGCCAGGATGGACCGCATCGGCCACCGCAGGCTACAGCTCGCCGGCTTCGTGATGATGGGCCTGTGCTTCGGCGTGATCGCGGCGGTGCCCGGCATGACCACCGTGGTGGCGCCGTTCCTCATCGTCTACGGGATCAGCTACTTCTTCACCGAGTTCGGCCCGAACGTCACGACCTTCGTCCTCCCCGGCGAGCTGTTCCCCGTCTCGGTCCGCGCCACCGGCCACGGGATCTCGGCCGGCGTCGGCAAGTTCGGCGCGTTCCTCGGCGTCTTCCTGTTCCCCGTGCTGCAAGGCTCGCTCGGCCTGCGCGGCACGCTGCTGCTCACGGCCTGCGTCGCCCTCCTCGGCGCGCTGCTCACGCTCATCCTGCCCGAGCCCGCGGGCCGCAGCCTTGAGGAGGTCAGCGGCGAGGACGCCCGCGGCCGGGCGGAGCGGGTGCTCGCCGACGTCCCCTGACCCGCCGTCCCCGGTCCTCCTGCCGTCTATCCCGAACGGGCCGCGGCTCCTCGCCCGCCGCCGCGGAGCGGCGATGCTCCCGGCACGGTGATTTCCGTTGTCACGGTGATTTCATTGCCGGGGCCCGGCGTCGCATAGCCGCGAGGCGGCCCTCACTCGCCCGTCGCGGCGCCGGCGAGCTCGCTCACGATATCCAGGTGGCCGAGGTGGCGGGCGTACTCTTGCAGGAGGTGGAACAGGATCCGCTCGAGCGTCGCCGGCGGTTCCCCGCCCCAGCGGTCGCCGGGCTCCCCGGCCTCTGCCAGGTCGTGGCGCTCGATGATCTCCCGGCTGCGGGCCGCCCGCTCCGCCAGCCCGGCGAGCAGGTCCTCGAGGGTCTCCTCGGGCGCGACGTACCAGCGGCCGTCCCGCCGGTCGCCCCACGGGTCAGCCACGGGACGGCCCTCGAACCCCCACTCCAGCCAGCGCAGCTCGACGTACGTCAGGTGCCTGAGCAGTTCGAGCGGCGTCCAGCCCGACGGCAGGCGGCTCCGGCGCAGCTCACTGGCCGGCAGCGAGCGCAGCTTGGCGGCCAGCCGGTCACGGAAGAAGTCGAGGTACCGGAGGAACACCTCCGTCCGGGACGCGGCGGCGGCGGCCGGCTCGGGGAACGGGACGGTCATGAAGCCAGGCTACTCAGCGGCTCACCAGCGCGCGCAGGCTCTCCCGCAGCGACTTCGTCGTGGCGAGCACCGCGCTCGGCTCGTACCCGCAGTGCGCCATGCAGTTGTCGCACCGCGGGTCGCGGCCCCGCCCGTACGCGCTCCAGTCCGTCGTCTCCAGCAGCTCCCGCCATGTGGCGGCATGGCCGTCGTCGAGCAGGTAGCACGGCCGCTGCCAGCCGAGCAGCGAGTAGGACGGGACGCCCCACGGCGTGCACTCGAACTCCCGCTTCCCCTCCAGGAAATCCAGGTACAGCGGCGAGTGGTTGAGCCGCCACTTCTTCCGGCGGCCGTCCGCGAACGCCGTGGCGAACAGCTCCCGGGTCTGGGCGACGCCGAGGAACCGGCTCTGGTCGGGCGCCTTCTGGTACGCGTAGCCGGGGGCGATCTCCATGCGGTCGACCTTGAGCTCGCCGTTGAGGTAGTCGAGGGTGTCGATCACCGTCTGCGGCGAGTCCGTGTTGAACACCGTCGTGTTCGTGTAGACCGCGAAGCCCGCCTCCTTGGCGGCGCGGATCGCCGCGACGGCCCGGTCGAACACCCCTGACTTCGCGACGGCCTCGTCGTGCCGCCCGCCGAGCCCGTCGATGTGCACCATCCAGGCGAAGTTGCGGTCCGGCCTGAACTTGTGCATGTGCCTGGCCAGCAGCAGCGCGTTCGTGCACAGCACGACGAACTTCTTCCGCCTGAGCAGTTCGGCGGTGAGCACGTCGATCTGCGGGTGCATCAGCGGCTCGCCGCCCGCGATCGAGACCATCGGCGCGCCGCACTCCTCGACCGCGGCGAGGGCCTGCTCCACCGGCATCCGCTGCCTGAGCAGCGGCGCCGGGTGCTGGATCTTGCCGCAGCCGGCGCACTTGAGGTTGCACGCGAACAGCGGCTCGAGCTCCATGATCAGCGGGTACTTCCTGACGCCGCGGAGCTTCTGCTTCAGCAGGTAGGTTCCGAGCTTCACCGTCAGGTGCAGCGGCATCGCCATGACCGGGCCTCCGTCTCATCCGGCGCCGGGCACCGCGCCAGGCGCATTGAACATACACGCTGTATGTAACATGATGGATGTATGCCAGCGAAACCGCAACCCCGCCGCGCCGAGCACGCGGCCGACACCAGGGAGGCGCTGATCGCCGCGGCGCGGCGGCTGTTCGCGGCCCACGGCTACGACGGCACCGGAACCGAGCAGATCGTCGCCGAGGCCCGCGTCACCCGGGGTGCCCTGTACCACCATTTCCGGGACAAGGCCGACCTGTTCCGCGCGGCCATGGCGGAGGCGGCGGCGGAGGTCGCGCTGCGGCTGACCGACGAGCAGCTCGCGTCGGAGGCGGCGTCCCCGCTCGACGACATCCGCGAGGGCGTCGGCGCCTTCCTCGATGTCTGCGTCGGCGGCGACTTCCAGCGGATCGTGCTCCTTGACGGCCCGCGCGTGCTCGGCGCCGAGGCCTGGGACGAGCTCGTCGACCGTTACGGCCGCGGCCTGCTTGAGGAGTGGCTCGCCCGCGCCGTGCAGGCCGGCGATATCGACGCGGTGCCGGCGGGACCGCTGGCACGGCTGCTCATCGCGATGCTCACCGAGGCCGGCCTGGCCATCGCCCGCGCCGCCGAACCCGCCCGTGCCCGCGCGGAGCTGGGCACGGTGCTCGACCGGCTGCTCACCGGCCTGCGTCCCGGATAGCCTTCCCCGATGCGCGGGTCACTCCCGGCCGCCGGCGCCGCGCCGGATGCCCGCAGGCCCGGCCCGTCCCCGGCGCGTCACCAGGGCCGCGCGGCCGCCCGCCGCGCCTTCGGCCAGGGCCTCGGACTTCGCCCGGACGATCTCCGGGTGGATCGCGGCGTGTAGGCGGCCGGGGAGGAGAAGCCGCAGCCGGCGCCCGCGGCGACGTTCTCCCGGCCCGCCAGCCCGGCGAAATCGCGGCCTCCGCCCGGTAACGCGGCCGGCATGCCCCGGGGGCAGCCGCGTGTTCAACCATTGCCGCCCCGCCCGGCCGGCGGCGCTCTGATAACAGCAAGAGGCGGGGGAGGCGCCCCGGGCGCGGGCCCGTCTCCCCGGACGTCCGGGGAGACGGGCCCGCGGCGGCCCTACAGCGCGGGCGCGTTTTCCCCGCTGTAGTAGGGGACCGCCGCCAGCACGCCGAAGGCGCCGGCCGGCGCCCTGAGCAGCCACTGCTCGGCGCGGGTGCCCGGGTTGAACCACAGCAGCGAATCGCTGCCCTCGCAGCTGGTGCGGGCGTCGATCAGCAGCCGCGGGCCGAGCGCGGTCAGGACCTGGTTGTCGGTGTTGAGGGTGCCCGGCACGCTGACCGGGGTGACCGAGCCGTTCGCGGCCTGCCTGTTGAACTCCAGCGTGCCGCAGGCGCCCAGCGACTGCAGGTACAGGCCGGACGGCAGCCGCCAGGCGTCGATGTCGCCCAGGTCGCGCCCGGACGGCGTGCGCTGCGGTGTCAGCGCCGCCGGCCTGGCGCCGCTGGCGGGCACCAGCCAGAGCCGGGCGATGTCGTACGGCCTGGCGAAGCACTGCGCGAGGATGGTCCCGGCATTCCACCACCGCACCGGAACGCAGCCCATGTTCTGGTCGGTGCCCGGCACCGGCAGCCGGCGGATCACCCCTCCGGCGTTGCCGGCCAGCAGCAGGCCCCTGGCGTCCGAGACCGCGAGCGTCGCGCCGTCGGCGGAGTACACCCCGGTGATGGAGGGGCCGTCGTTCTCGGCCAGCACCTTGACAAGCGTGCCGGCCAGGCTGTACCTGGCCAGCTCGGCCTCCCGGCCGCTGCCGCCGGCCCGGGTGCCGAGGATGTTCAGCCCCCTGGGCCGCGTGTAGCCGGCGGGCTGCGCCTGGCCCGCGAGGCGGAACCGGCTCAGCTTGCCGGTCAGCAGGTTCAGCTGGGTTACCTGGCCGTCCGCGGCCTCGTAGAGCAGCGCCCGGGTCTTGTCTCCGGACCAGGCGGCAAGCACGGGCGGGAGGCTCGCCGAGGCGCGCCAGGTATACAGCGGGTACCGGGCGCCGTCCGGGCCGATCAGGTACAGCGTGGTCGCGGCGTGCTTCGCCGGTGTCGCGTTCGTGTACTGCACGAGTTCCCAGCCGGGCCCGACCCTGGCCCAGGGCACCCGCGCCTGCGGCTGCGCGGCGGCCGCCCCCGCGCTCACCCCGGCAGCCGTCAGGATCCCGGCGGAGAAAACGCCGATGAGCGCGGCCCACCTGCCGCGCCGCGGAACATTACGGAACATTCCAGCTCCTCCCGTTATATGTCCGGCGTTCTACAGGACGCCGGAATAGCCCGGGGGGTTGGAATTCAGCGGGGAATTTCAGGCAAGCGAGGTGAGGAATGCGCGCAGCGAGCCGGGATCGGTGAAAACGTGGCCGGTGATCCCGACCGCCTCGGCGCCCCGCACGTTCGCCTCGCGGTTGTCGATGAACACGGCGTCGGCGGCGCTGACGCCGAGGTCGCCGAGCACGTGCCGGTAGATGGCGGCGTGCGGCTTGAGCAGGTTGAGCTCGCCGCTGACGTAGCATGCCGCGAAGAAGTCGCCGAGCGGGCCGTGCCGGAAGTAGCTGCCGAAGTCAGGGCCGGCGTTGGACAGCAGCGCAAGCCGGGTGCCCCCGGCCCTGAGGTCGGCGAGCACCTCGATGGTGCCCGGGTTGATGCTCAGCCAGCTGCGGAAGTCCGCGGCCCACAGCTCGTGCACGCGGGCGTCGTCCCAGCGGGCTCCCACCTCCCCGGCGATCGCCTGCCAGTAGGCGGCCACGCCTGCCCTGCCCTGGTCGAGCCCGTCCCGGTGCGCGAAATAGGCCCGCCAGAACGGCTCGGCGTCAACCCCGGCGAGCGCCCGGATCGCCTCCCGGTCCGCGGGCGACGGGGTGAGCGAGATGACCTCTCCGTAGTCGAAGATGACGGTCCGGCCGGGAAGGGAGATGGGCGC
>DATGLH010000120.1:0-17594 GCA_035294225.1 Trebonia sp. | reverse complement strand
GTCCGGGCCGGTCCGTGCGGCGCTCGCCGCCGGGCGGCCCGTGGTGGCGCTTGAGTCGACGATCATCTCCCATGGCCTGCCCCGCCCGGCCAACCTGGCGGCGGCCAGGTCGTTCGAGGAAATGCTCACCGCGGCCGGGGTGACGCCCGCGACGATCGCGGTCGTCGACGGCGTGCCGAAGGCCGGGCTCGACGACGCCGACCTGGAGCGGATCGCGCTCGACGAGTCGGTGATCAAGGTCAGCAGCCGCGACCTCGGACTGGCGATGGCCGGGAAGCGGACCGCGGGCACCACGGTGGCCGCCACCTCCGTACTGGCGGCGAGGGCCGGCATCCGGGTGTTCGCCACCGGAGGGCTTGGCGGCGTGCACCGCGGCTTCGCCGGGTCGCTCGATGAGTCGGCGGACCTGACCGCGCTGTCCCGGATACCGGTCACCGTGGTGTCGGCCGGCGTGAAGTCGATCCTGGACATCCCGGCCACGCTGGAGCGGCTTGAGACGCTGGGGGTGGCGGTCGTGGGCTACCGCACGAACCGGTTCCCCGCCTTTTACCTGACGGATTCCGGCCATGACCTGGACTGGCGGCTGGACAGCCCGGCGGAGATCGCCGCCGTGATGGCGGCCAGGGACCTGCTCGGCGACGAATCGGCCCTGATCGTCGGCAACCCGTTGCCGCCCGACAGGCAGCTTGACCCCGGACTGCACGACCGGGTGCTGGCCGAGGCGCTGGCCGCGGCGGACGCCGCCGGGGTCCGCGGCAAGGCGGTGACGCCGTTCCTGCTCGATTACATGCAGCGCGCCACCGGCGGCGCGAGCGTGGCGGTCAACCTGGACGTCGCGCGCGGCAACGTCGCTCTCGCGGGCCAGATCGCCATCGCCTGGTCGGAGCGCTCGGGCACCCGGGGATGACCAGGCCGCGGGTCCTGGTGTGCGGCGACGTGATCAACGACGTCATGGCCGAGATATCGGTGCCCCTGGTGGACGGGCAGGACAATCCGGCGGCGATCAGCGCGCGCCCGGGGGGTTCGGCGGCCAACCAGGCCGCCTGGATGGCCAGGCTCGGCCTGGACGTGGTGTTCGCCGGGCGGGCGGGCGCGCGCGATGCCGGCTTCCAGCGCCAGGAGCTTGCCCGGTTCGGGGTGCGGGCGCTGCTGGCCCCTGACGAGTCCGCCCCGACCGGCTCGATCGTCGTCCTGGTGGGACCGGACGGTGAGCGGACGATGATCACGGACCGCGGCGCGAACCTGCGGCTCCAGCCGGCCGACGTGCCCGCCGCGCTGCTCGACGGCGCGGCGCTGCTGCACCTGACCGGATACTCGTTTTTCGACCCGGCGCCGCGTGAGGTCGCGCTCGGCCTGATCGCCGGGGCGCGGCGCCGGGGCGTGCCGTTCACGATCGACCCTGGCTCCGCGGCGTTCCTCGCACCTCTCGCGCCCGGCGCGTTCCTGGACTGGACAAAAGGCGCTGCCGTCTGCTTCCCGAACCTGGATGAGGCAGCCGTGCTCGCCGGCGCGGCCGGTACCCCCCAGGCCGATCCGGCGGCGACGGCGGCGTTTCTCACCCGCTATTACCGCGCCGTAGTGATCAAGTGCGGTGCGGACGGGGCACTGGCCGCCGTGGCGGGCAGCCAGCCGGCGCGGGTCGCGGCGCGATCGGCCGTCGTGCGCGATACGACAGGCGCCGGCGACGCGTTCTGCGCGGGGTTCCTCGCCTCGTGGCTGACCGGAGGCGACCTAGCCGCGGCGGCGGCCTCCGCCGTCCGGGCCGCCGCGCTCGCCGTGGCCGTCCTGGGCGGCCGTCCGCCGGACCCGGAATAACGCGCCGTCCGGGGCGGGGTTACCGGGGATGCATGCCTCCGTCGAGGGAGATCACCTGGCTGGTCAGGTACGCGTTGCCGAGGATGGCGATCGCCAGGTCCGCGACCTCGGCCGGGCGGCCGAGCCTGCCGGCCGGCACCTGCTCGCGCAACTGCCCCGGATCGCCGGGGAGCATGCCCGTCCCGGCGACCGGGGCCGGTGCCCGCAGGTTGACCGCGAGCATCTCGTCGAAGTCGTCGCTGCTGATCTCCTCCAGCGACTGGCGGCGTCCCAGGCCCGCGTTGCTCACCAGCAGGTCCACCGGACCGAGTGCTTCCTCGACGGCCCGCACGAGTTCCCCGGGCGCCCGCGGCCCGCGCAGGTCCGCCCGCACGGCGACGGCCTTGCCGCCCCCGTCGGCGATGTTCGCGGCGAGCGCCTCGGCCTGTGCGGCGCGCGTGCCGTAGGCGAGGGCCAGCAGCGCGCCTTCAGCCGCCAGACGCCGCGCGATCGCCTGCCCGATCCCGCCGCTGGCCCCGGTGACGAGCGCCACCCGGCCGGCCAGCCCGCTGCCCGCCGTCATCGGCCGCTCGCCGCCTCAGCGCGCCGCCGCGCCGCCGTTTCCCGCGCCATCATGGCATCCCCTTTCCGCCTGCTCCTTTCCGCCCGCAGCCGCCGGAAAACGTGCCACCTCGGGATCGCCGTTACGGATGTGGTTCCGCCCCGGACCGCGGCCCGTCGGCCGTGCAGCGGCCGCACCGGCCTGCCGCGCCACTCACCGGATACCGCGCGCTGGTCGCGGCTCCTGTCAGCGGCTGGTCGCGGCTCCTGTCAGCGTATGCCCGGCAGGTTTGGATTCAACCCGCGTTTCTCGCGATTTCTGAGACACATGTGCGGCATGATCTCAAAGCTCATCGGCGCGACGTCGAAATATATTTCACTATGAAGGAAAAATCGGCTATAGCGATAAGAATCATTCATGATCATGAAGGGCCGCGCCGATGTTCCACCGAGCAGGGGAAGCGGGCGTACGAGCGTGGCGGGAATGCGTGACCGCTGCCGTGGTTGAGCACCAGCACCACGGAAGGTGCCTGCGAGGCCTGGGGGAGGGGCCGGGCCGCCGGGCCGCTCGCGGCGGGGTGCCCGTTGCAGGTGGGGATGTCCACGGTGATACGGCCCGCGCCGGGGCGTCGGTAAGCGCCGCCAGCGGTTCGCTGCCGGTGCCCCGTATCTCGCTGCGGGCGTTCGGGGAGCTGATCGTCGCGGCAAAGCCGCGGTAAATCCGCGCGCCGTCGGCTTCCCGGCACCGCAGGCGTGCCGGATGGGGCTCTTGGCGATCGCGTCGTGGGGGTCCCGGAGCAGGCCGTGTGCACCAGTGCTCCCCCGTACGGATGGCGGGGCGTGCCCGGCGGTGGCCTGCGGGAGTTCCGTGATCATGCCGGAGACGCCCGCCGGCGCAGGCCGGCCGTGCTTTCCCGCCGACGCAGGCCGGCCGTGCTTTCCCGCTGGCACAGGCCGGCCGTTCGGGATGAGTGCCGTGGATCGCTCAGCCTACGAGGGTCTTGACCGCGGCAGTCATCTCCGCGACGGCCTTCTTGGCGTCGGCGAAATACATGCTCGTCTTCGGGTTGGTGTACAACTCGTTGTCGATGCCGGCGTACCCGTGGCCCATGGAGCGCTTGACGACGATGATCGACTTGGCCTGGTCCACGTCGAGGATCGGCATGCCGGAGATCGCGGTGCCCGGGCGGCGGGCGGCCGGGTTCGTCACGTCGTTCGCTCCGATCACGAGCGCCACGTCGGCCCGGCTGAACTCCGGGTTGATCTCCTCCATCTCCTTGAGCTGCGGGTACGGCACATTGGCCTCCGCCAGCAGCACGTTCATGTGGCCCGGCATCCGGCCGGCGACCGGGTGGATCGCATAGCTGACCTCGATGCCGCGGGACTCCAGCAGCGCGGCGAGTTCGGCGACCCCGTGCTGGGCCTGGGCCGCCGCCAGGCCGTAGCCGGGGACGATGATCACCTTGGACGCGTAGGCGAGCTGGATCGCTGCGTCGTCGGCGGCGATCGAGCGGATCTGCGCGTCCCCGGACACGGCCGCGGCTACGACCGCGTCACCGGTGCCGAAGCCGCCCAGCATGATGTTGCCGAGCGACCGGTTCATCGCGTCGGCCATCAGCTTGGTGAGGATGCCGCCGGACGCGCCGACCAGCGCCCCGGCGACGATCAGCGCCCAGTTGTTGATGACGAACCCGGCCATCGCGACCGCCGTGCCGGTGAAGGCGTTCAGCAGCGAGATCACCACCGGCATGTCCGCGCCGCCGATCGGCAGCACCATGAGCACGCCGAACGCCAGCGAGGCGAGCACCACGATCAGCAACGCCGGCAGGCTCGCCGTGGTCAGCATGAACGCCGCCGAGCCCAGCGCGACCACGATGAGCGCCAGGTTGATCGCGCGGCCGCCCTTGATCATCACCGGCGAGCCGGTGATGAGGCCCTGGAGCTTGCCGGCCGCGATGATCGAGCCGGTGAACGTGACCGAGCCGATGAGCACGTCAAGCAGCGTGAAGACCGTGGTGGTGCCGAGCACGCCGCTGCGCGCGGACTCCATCTCGATGTAGTCGTTCACGGCCACCAGCGCGGCGGCGCCGCCGCCGACCGCGTTGAACATGGACACAAGCTGCGGCATCGCGGTCATCTGGACGGTCCGCGCCGACCATAGGCCGACCGCGGAGCCCAGCAGGGCGCCGACGATCAGCACGGTCCAGCCGGCCGCGGTGACCGTGCCCTGGTGGATCAGCAGGACCAGTGTCGCGATCATCGCGATGATCATGCCGGCCGTGGACACCTGGTTGCCCCGGCGCGCGGTGGCCGGGCTGTTCATCAGGTGCAGGCCCACGACGAAGCAGGCGGCCGCGAGCACGTAGGCAAGCTGGATGTCGGTGGTGAAGGTGTTCATGGCCGCGCCTCCTAGGACCGGTGCTCCGAGCCGGCCTGGACCGGGACGCCTCGTTCGGCCGCCTGCACCGGGGCCTTGCGCCGGAACATCTTCAGCATCCGGCCGGTGACCACATAGCCGCCGACCACGTTGGCGGCGGCGAAGAACGCGGCGACGAAGGCCAGGATGTAGCCCACGACGGTGTGCGCGGTGACACCGATCAGCAGCGCGCCCACCAGCACGATCCCGTGGATGGAGTTGGCCGCCGACATCAGCGGGGTGTGCAAGGTGGCGGGCACCTTGCCGATGACTTCGATGCCGACCAGCAACGCCAGCACGAAGATGGTCAGGTCAGTTACCAGGGCGGTCGACATCGGCGTCTCCCTCGGTTCGCTTGCCCGTGCCGGCGCCTTGCGCCTCCAGAAGCTTCGCCACGGCCGGGTGCACGACCTGGCCGTCGTGGGCGATGACGACCCCGGCCTGGATCTCGTCGCTGGTGTCGATCTTCAGCCCGCCTTCGGACACCATGTGCAGCAGC
Source organism: Trebonia sp. (assembly GCA_035294225.1). Lineage (GTDB taxonomy): Bacteria > Actinomycetota > Actinomycetes > Streptosporangiales > Streptosporangiaceae > Trebonia. The sequence goes on along the minus strand of DATGLH010000120.1, from coordinate 12,324 downwards.
AGTGCCGAGATGTTCCGTGAGTAGGCGTTCGAGGCGGCGGTCGGCACGGTCGAGGGCAGGTTCTGCGCGCCGATGACCGTGACGCCGTTCTCGGTGACCACGGTCTCACCCGGTACCGAGCCGGCGACGTTGCCGCCGAGCGGGCTGGCGCCCATGTCGACGATCACCGAGCCGGCGGCCATCGCCTTCAGCGCGCCGGAGGTGATGAGCAGGGGCGGCCTGCGGCCCGGCACCTGCGCGGTCGTGATCACCACGTCGTGCCGCGCGATGTGGGCGGCCAGCTCGGCCTGCTGGGCCTGGCGCTCCTCGGCGGTGAGCTCGCGGGCGTAACCGCCCTCGCCCGCCGCGTTGCCTACCGACGTCAGCTCGATGAACGTGGCGCCGAGCGATTCCACCTCCTGCTTGGAGGCGGGCCGCACGTCGTAGCCGCTCACCTGGGCACCGAGCCGCCGGGCGGTGCCGATCGCCTGCAGCCCGGCCACGCCGGCGCCGAGCACGAGCAGCCTCGCCGGGCGCGCGGTGCCGGCCGCGGTGATCAGCAGCGGGAAGAACCTGCCGTACGCGGCCGCCGCGACCAGCACCGCCTTGTAGCCGGCCACGTTGGCTTGCGACGTCAGCGCGTCCATCGACTGGGCGCGGGACAGCGTGCGCGGCAGGCCGTCGAGGGAGACCGCCGTCACGCCCTTCCGCGCGAGCTCGGCGGCCAGCCCCGGGTCGGTCAGCGGGGACAGCATGCCGACCACCGCCTGCCCGCTGCGCAGCTTCGCCACTCCGGCCTCGCCCGGGCGGGTCACCGTGAGGATGATGTCCGCCGTCGCGTACAGGTCATCGGTCTTGACTACGGTCGCCCCGGCCTCGCTGTAGGAGCTGTCGGGAAACCAGGCGCCGTTTCCGGCGCCCTGCTCGATCAGCACCTCAAGACCGGCCTGGATCAGCCGCGGGACGGTCTCCGGGACCAGGGCGACGCGCCGTTCGCCCGGCGCGTTCTCCTTAACGACAGCCACCTTCATCGGCGGGACCTTGTCATCTGGGCACCCCTATTCGCTGCGCTATGGCGATTAGCCTGTTTTCGACACTAAACCGGGAGGTACGGCCAGCGGTAGGACTAAAGACTGTGCGCTCAGTGCGAAAGATCCCCGCCACAAGCCGGCGCATGCATCGTTGTCGCCGGCTCACGCCGGTTCCTGGCACCCCGCGAGGGTCCCGCGGCTGTCATGCGTGCTGGCCGGTCTCGGCGCGGAGCAGGTCGCTGATCTTCTCGCCGGCCGCGGCGACGGCCGCGCCGTACAGCCGGCCGGGCGAGCGGGTCAGCCGCTCGATCGGGCCGGATACCGAGATGGCGGCGAGCACCTTGCCGCCCGCGCCGCGCACGGGGGCCGACACGGAGGCGACGCCGGGCTCGCGTTCGGCGGCGCTGGCGGCCCAGCCCCGCCTGCGCACGCTGGCAAGCGTGGCGGCGGTGAACTTGGCGCCGCGCAGGCCACGGTGCATCCGCTCGCCCTCTTCCCAGGCGAGCAGCACCTGGGCGGCCGACCCCGCGGTCATCGGCAGCGCGGCGCCCACCGGCACCGTGTCCCGCAGCCCGCTGGCCCGTTCGGCGGCGGCGACGCAGACCCGGACGTCACCTTGCCTGCGGTACAGCTGGGCGCTCTCGCCGGTCTGGTCCCTAAGCTGGATCAGCACGGGCTGGGCGACGGCCAGCAGCCGGTCCTCCCCGGCGGCCGAAGCGAGTTCGGCGATCCGCGGTCCGAGCACGAACCTGCCCTGGACATCCCTGGCGAGCAGGCGATGATGCTCGAGGGCGACGGCGATCCGGTGTGTCGTCGGCCTGGCCAGGCCGGTCGCATTGACCAGCTGGGCGAGGGTGGCCGGGCCGCTCTCCACGGCGGAGAGAACGCAAACGGCTTTGTCCAGTACGCCGACACCACTACCATTGCTCATGTACTGATACTGACGTCTCGAATTGTGAGATGCAACTCAAAGCGACCAAAGGAGATGGACCACATGAGCAGTGCGCCACGCACGCTCGCGGAGAAGATCTGGGACACCCATGTGGTGCGCAGCGCTCCCGGCGAGCCCGACCTGCTCTACATCGACCTGCACCTGGTCCACGAGGTCACCAGCCCCCAGGCCTTCGACGGCCTGCGGGCAGCGGGACGTAAGGTCCGCCGGCCCGACCTGACGATCGCCACCGAGGACCACAACGTCCCGACAACCGGGATCACCGGTCCCGGCGTGCCGCTCTCCGGCCCGGGCAGCCCGGTGAGCGACCCGGTTTCGCGGGCGCAGGTGGAGGCGCTGCGCAAGAACGCCGCCGAGTTCGGCATCCGGCTGCATCCGATGGGCGATGCCGGGCAGGGGATCGTGCACGTCATCGGCCCGCAGCTGGGGCTGACGCAGCCGGGCATGACGATCGTCTGCGGTGACTCGCACACCTCGACGCACGGGGCGGTGGGGGCGCTCGCGTTCGGCATCGGCACCAGCGAGGTGGAGCACGTGCTCGCGACCCAGACGCTGCCGCAGATCAAGCCGAAGACGATGGCGGTCAACGTGGACGGCGCGCTGCCGCCGGGCGTGACGGCCAAGGACCTGATCCTGGCGATCATCGCGCAGATCGGCACCGGCGGCGGCCAGGGCCACGTCATCGAGTACCGCGGTGAGGCCATCAGGTCGCTGCCCATGGAAGGCCGCCTCACCGTCTGCAACATGTCCATCGAGGCCGGGGCCCGGGCCGGGCTGATCGCGCCCGATGAGATCACCTTCAGCTACCTTGAGAGCCGCCCGCACGCCCCGTCCGGCGCCGCCTGGGAGACGGCACTCGACTACTGGCGCAGCCTGCCCACCGACGAGGGCGCCGTGTTCGACCACTCGGTCACGGTGGACGCCGCCGCCCTGACCCCTTACGTCACCTGGGGCACCAACCCGGGGCAGGCGCTGCCGCTGGCCGCCTCGGTGCCGGACCCGGCGTCGACGGCCGATCCGGCCGCCGCCGCCCGCGCCCTTGAGTACATGGGCCTGGAGCCGGGCACGCCGCTGCGCGACATCGCCGTGAACACGGTGTTCGTGGGCTCGTGCACCAATGGGCGGATCTCGGACCTGCGGGCCGCCGCCGAGGTGCTGCGCGGCCGGAAGGTGGCCCCCGGCGTCCGGATGCTGGTGGTGCCGGGCTCCATGCAGGTCCGCGCGCAGGCCGAGGCCGAGGGACTGCACGAGGTCTTCACGGCGGCCGGCGCGGAATGGCGGTCGGCCGGCTGCTCGATGTGCCTGGGCATGAACCCCGACACGCTCGCCCCCGGCGAGCGCAGCGCGTCCACCTCGAACCGGAACTTCGAGGGCCGTCAGGGCAAGGGCGGGCGCACCCACCTGGTCTCGCCGGCCGTCGCCGCCGCCACCGCTGTCACGGGCCGGCTGGCCGCGCCGGCCGACCTGTGACGCCGGCCGCCGCCGGGTAACGCGTAACGCGAGGTAAGGAGAGGCTTGCACATGGAACCATTCGTCACCCACACCGGGCGCGCGGTGCCGCTGCGGCGCAGCAACGTGGACACAGACCAGATCATCCCCGCCGTGTACCTCAAGCGGGTGACCCGGCAGGGGTTCGGTGACGGGCTGTTCGCGGCCTGGCGCGAGGATCCGTCGTTCGTGCTGAACCAGCCGCGGTACGCCGGCGCCACCATCTTGGTGGCCGACACGGACTTCGGCATCGGCTCCTCCCGCGAGCACGCGGTCTGGGCGCTGCTGGACTACGGCTTCCGGGCGGTGATCGCGCCGCGCTTCGGTGACATCTTCCGGACCAACGCCACCAAGGCGGGGCTGCTCCCGGTGGTGCTGCCGGAGAAGACGGTGGCGCTCTTGCAGGACGCGGCGGAAGCCGAGCCGCCGGCTTCGGTGACCGTCGACCTGGCGGGGCGCGAGGTGCGCGCCGCGGGCGGCGGGCTCGCCGGCCCGCTGGCCGCGCCGTTCGAGATCGACGACTACACGCGGTGGCGCCTTATGGAAGGGCTGGACGACATCGGCCTGACGCTGCGGCACGAGGATGCGATCGCCGCGTTCGAGGCGGCGCGCCCCGCCTGGCTGCCGGCCACCCTGTAGGCAGAACCGCCCGGAACCGCCTCGCCGCCCCGGAACCGCCCGGGACGGGCGGTTCCGGGGCGGCGAGGCCGTCCGGCGCGGGCGCAAATCGTCCGCGCCGGCCGTTTCGCATTGCCGGCGCGCGCGATTGCGGCGGGAAACTCCGCTGAGCGGATTTTCCCCATATGGGTTACTTTCCGGCCCGCGAAAGCCCTGACCAGGGCCGACACGCCGGGCAATATTTGCTGAGGTTATTGTGTTGCGGAGCCTGATCGCCTAATTTCGGGCTGGTCAGGGGTCGCGCTCCAGGCGAGCAGCCTGCGCGGCCTCCCGTGGGGGAACGCAGGAGTGGATAATGAACAAGCGTGATCTGATCGACGCGCTCTCGAGTCGCCTAGGCGACAAGAAGCACGCGGCCGAGGCGTTGAACGCGGTCCTGGAGACCATCCAGACGGCAGTGGCGAGCGGCGACAAAGTCGCGATCACGGGGTTCGGCGTCTTCGAAAAGAGCGAGCGCCCGGCCCGGACCGCGCGTAATCCCGCTACCGGAGCGCCGATCGAGGTAGCCGCGTCCTCGGTGCCGAAGTTCCGGGCCGGCGCGGACTTCAAGGCTCTCGTCAACGGCGAGAAGCAGATTCCGGAGAAGGCGCCGGCGAAGTCGGGCGGCAGGTCCGCCAGGAAGAAGTAATCAACCAGGGGGGCGCGCACGTCGACCGCGGCGGCACGGGGACGTTGTCCCGGTTGCCGCCGCCCGTCGTTGGCACCGCCGTGCCGATGGCGGCGGATTCCGCGATCGGGGCCGCGATCAGGCGCAGTGCAGCCGGCGGTGCACCCAGCGGTGCAACCAGACGGGGGGCAAAGCAGTCTCCAACTGATGTCACTAACTTCCCGAGACGGTGAGGGACATCATGATATCGGGACGCATCGCCACCGGAGCCATCGCAGCGCTCGCTCTCCCCGGACTGGGTCTTGGCCTGGGCCTGGCCGGCTCGGCCGGAGCCGCCACCACGCACAGCCCGCGGTACGTCGTGCTCGACTGCGGGCTCAAGCCGCAGACGAAGCCGGGGACCATCGTGCTGACCTGCGCGGACGCGGGCATAGGCCTTCAGGGCTTGCACTGGACGAGCTGGACGAGCGAGCTCGCCAGCGGCTACGGCACTGAATGGGAGAACGACTGCAAGCCCTATTGCGCGGCAGGGCACATCCACCACTACCCGGTGCTGGCCATGCTGTGGGGGAGCGCCAGCGTGCAGGGACACCCGGCCGAGCGGCGTTACACGCGGGTCACGCTCGTCTACCCGGGGGCGCGCCCGCCGCTCTACACGACCGTCAACGGCAAGGTGGTGGCCACGTACCCGGTCTCCCAGACCCTGCCCGTCTGACCGGCCCTGCCCGTCTGACCCCAGACCCGGACCCCAGACCCGGGCCCCGGATCCGGCGCCGCGGCCCGGCGCGCCGCCGGGGAGCCAGCCGGGACCAGGACGGCCCGCGGTCACCGCGGGCCGTCCTGTTTGGCCAGGGCCGTCTGGATGATGCGGTCGATCAGCGCCGGCAGCGGCAGCCCGCTGGCCGCCCACATCATCGGGAAACCAGACGCCGGCGTCATGCCCGGCATGGTGTTGATCTCGTTGACGAGGATTTCCCCGGCACGGGTGTAGAAGAAGTCCACCCGGGCCAGCCCCTCGCAGGAGATCGCGTCGAACGCCGCGCACGCGAGCTGGCGGATTCGTTCCGCGTCCGCGGCCGGGATCGGCGCGGGTATCTCCATCCGGCTCTCGCTGCCGAGGTACTTGGCCTCGAAGTCATAGAACTCCGAACGCGGGTCGACGATTATCTGCCCCGGCACGCTCGCCTCCGGCGCCCCGCCGTCCGCCCCCTCCAGCACGGCGCATTCCACCTCGGCGCCGTCGATGGCCGCCTCCACGAGCACCTTGCGGTCATACCGGCGGGCGTCTTCGATTGCCGCCTCAAGGCCGCCCGGGCCGGTCACGCGCGAGGTGCCGATGCTCGACCCGCCGCGGGCGGGCTTGACGAACACGGGCCAGCCGAGTTCGGCGATCTCGTCGAGCAGGCGCTTGCGCTCCGCGGCCGGCGCCGCCGGCCCCCAGTCGCGGTCCCTGACCACCACGTACGGCCCGACCGGCAGGCCGCGCGCCGCGAACAGCAGCTTCATGTACTCCTTGTCCATGCCCGCCGCGCTGGCCAGCACCCCCGCGCCGGCGTACCGGATGCCGGCCATCTCGAGCAGGCCCTGGATGGTGCCGTCCTCGCCATAGGTGCCGTGCAGCAGCGGCAGCACGACATCGACCTCGCCCAGGTCGGCGGGGACTTCGGCCGGGCCGGTGACGACGAGCGAGCAGGCGCCGGGCCCGGTCCGCGGCGTGATCGACACGCCGGGCGTGGCGACGGCCTCGACGGACGGCGGCTCACCGGGGCCGAGCGCGAGCCGTGCCGGATCGCCCGAGGTCAGCACCCACCGGCCGTCGCGCGCGATGCCGATCGGCACGACCTCGTAGCGGTCGCGGTCAATGGCCCCGAGCACCAGGCCGGCGCTGGCGCACGACACGGCGTGCTCCGCGCTGCGGCCCCCGAACACGACGGCGACCCTGATCTTGCGCTGCTCGCTCATCCGCCCACCTCCCTGCACAGTCAACCCCCAGATGGTAGTGCCTGGCCAGCGGCCCGCAGGTCGCCGCGCCGTTTCGCCCGCGAATACCGGCTGGCCGTCGCCGCGCGGTACAGGTCCGCTCCGCTCCCGTCTTCATCTCTCCCGAACGGACGGTGCCGGCTCACCCGCCGCGACCGCGGCTCCGGACGCGACGTGGGCCATGCCGATGGCGGCTGCCGGGCCCGCCGCAACCTGTCCCCCTCGTCACATCAGTTGACCTGTTTTCAGTTCGCACACTCTGCGACCACTTCGGCGCCCGGAATATCCGGAATGTCCATACGAAAAGTGTGCTAAGCAAAATGGAGACCGCCGGTGAGGGCCGTGATGTCGCGCCGGGGAGGCGCCGGAAGGCGCGGGGGGGGCGCGCCGGGAGGCGCGCGGGGCGCGCTGGAGTCACACGGGGCGCGCTGGAATCACACGGGGCGCGCCGGGAGGCGCCGCGGGGGCGCTAGCGGCTCAGTGCCTCCAGGGCCACGTAGGCGTCGGAGACCAGGTCCTCGGCGTCTTCCAGGCCGATGGAGAACCGGACCGCTCCGGGGTCGATCCCGGCGGCGCCCAGCGCCCGGTCGTCGAGCTGGCGGTGCGTCGTCGAGGCGACGTGGGAGACCTTGGTGTGCGTGCCGCCGAGGGAGGTCGCCGGGGCCGCGAGCCGCAGCTTGCTCACGAACGCGAGCCCGGCCTCCCGGCCGCCGTACGGGGTGACCGTCACGATCGCCCCGAACCGCACGCCCTCCGGGCCGGCGTCGAACATCTGCCTGGCCAGGTCGTGCCCGGGGTGCGTGGGCAGCCCGGGGTAGTCGACGTAGGCCACGGCTGGATGCCTGGCCAGCGTCGCGGCGAACACCGACGCGGTGGCGCACGCGCGGCGGACCCGGACCGGCAGCGTCTCCAGGCCGCGGCGGAGCAGGAACGCGTCGTCGGGCGAGAGCGACCCGCCGGTGTCGATGCGGGTCGCGCGGACCTGGCTGATCAGCTCGATCTGCCCGGTGACGACGCCGCCGGTGACGTCGGAATGACCGCCGATGTACTTGGTCGCCGAGTGCACCACGAGGTCGGCGCCGTGTTCGAGCGGGCGGCATATCACGGGCGGTGCCAGCGTCGAGTCGACGACGAGCAGCGCTCCGCTGTCGTGCGCGATGTCGGCCAGCCGCCGCAGGTCGGCGACCGCCGTCGTCGGGTTGGCGATCGTCTCCGCGTAGAGGATGCGGGTCGAGGGGCGCATCGCGGCGCGGACCGCGTCGAGGTCCGATATGTCGACGAAATCCGTCTCGACGCCGAACCGGGACAGCACGTTGCGCAGCAGGCTGTACGTCCCCCCGTACAGCGCGGCGGACGCCACCACGTGCGCGCCTGCCCGCGCGAACGTCCAGAACACCCCGGAGATGGCCGCCATACCCGACGCGAACGCCTGGGCGGCGGGCCAGCGCGGCAGGTTCGCCCCCTCAAGCGCCGCGACCGCGCGCGCGAACGCGTCCACGGTCGGGTTGTCGATCCGGCTGTAGCTGTACCCGGGGACCTGGTCGTTCAGCACCGTCGCGTATTCCTCGGCGGTGGCGAAGGCGAACGCCGCGGTCCGGTACACGGGCGTGCCGAGCGGCCGCTGGGCGGCCTCCGGCGGCGGCGGCAAGTGCACTGCCCTGGTGTTCTCGCCGAGCTGCCTCCTGGCTATCTCCACCTGGCTATCTCCACGGCTCAGGCTCCATCAAGCTCCATACCATTCTGGTTTGGCCGAACGCGACGCTAGCACCGTCGCGGCCTCGCCGACCGGGAGGTCGCCGGCGATCACCGCCGCCACCACCTCCGTGATGGGCATCTCCACCCCGTGCTTGCGGGCCATTTCGAGCACCGGGGCGTAGGACGTGACGCCCTCGGCGGTCTGGCGGGTGACCGCCCGCGCCTGCGCGGCGGTCATGCCCTGCCCCAGGTGCTGGCCGAACGTCCGGTTCCGCGACAACGGCGAGCTGCACGTGGCCACCAGGTCGCCCATCCCCGCCAGGCCGGCGAACGTCCGCGGATCGGCGCCCATCGCCTCGCCCAGCCGGGCTATTTCGGCCAGCCCGCGGGTGATCAGCGTCGCCTGGGTGTTGTCGCCCATGCCGAGGGCGACCGCGATCCCGACCGCGAGCGCGATGATGTTCTTCACCGCCCCGGCGAGCTCGCACCCGGTCACGTCGGTGTTCCAGTACGGCCGGAAGTACCCGGTGTGGCAGGCTCGCTGGAGCAGCCGCGCGCCCGACTCGTCGGAGCAGGCCACCACGCTCGCCGCGAACTGGCGCTCGGCGATCTCCCGCGCCAGGTTGGGACCGGAGACGACCGCCACCCGCGACGCCGGGACGCCGAGCACCTCGATGATGACCTCGCTCATCCGCTTGCAGGTGCCGTGCTCGATGCCCTTCAGCAGGCTGACCAGCAAGGCGCCCGGCGGGATCAGCGGCGCCCATGACGCGAGGCACGAGCGCAGCGTCTGCGCGGGCACGGCGAACACCACCAGGTCCGCGCCGGCCAGTGCCGCCGCCGGGTCGGTCGTCGCGGTCAGCGTGGAGGGCAGCGCGATCCCGGACAGGTACTTGGGGTTCTGGTGGCCGGCCGTGATCGAGGCCGCGACCGACGGGTCGCGCGCCCACAGCACCGCGGGCGTGCCCGCGTCGCAGAGCACCTGAGCGAACGTGGTGCCCCACGAGCCGGCGCCCAGCACCGCCGCCTTCACGTCGGATTCTCCGCGCTCGCCTCCGGGCCGGCCATCTCAGCGGGCGGCGGCTGAGGGGATGTGGCGGCGCCACCGATCGTTCGGGATGACCGGGACGGGTCGTAGGGGACGGCGGGCGGCTCCTCGCCGCGCAACTGCGCCACCAGGGACGTCACCTCGGCCATGATCGCGGCGGTGGCGGCGCGCAGCGACTTCCCCGACGTCTGCTGGCCGGCCCACTGTGACAGGTCGACCGGCTTGCCGGCTACCGTACGCACGGTCTTGCGCGGGAACAGCCGGACCTTCTTGCTGCCGTAAGGGAGAATGTCTTGGGTGCCCCAGTGCGCGACAGGGATGACCGGCGCGCCCGTGGCCAGGGCGAGCCTGGCGACGCCGGTCTTGGCCACCATCGGCCACAGGTCCGGGTCCCTGGTCGCGGTCGACTCCGGGTAGATGACCACGGCGGCGCCCGCGGCGAGCGCCTGCTCCGCGTCCCTGAGCACCAGGGCGGCGTCCGCCCGGCCGCGGTGCACCGGGAGCTGGCCCGCCTTGCGGAGGAACGGGCCGATGACCTTCACCGTGAAGGCCGAGTCCTTGATCAGGAACGTCGGGTAACGCCCGGAAGCGTAGAAGAACAGCGCGTCCGTCCCCCAGTCCGCGTAGGACAGATGGTTCGGCGCGAAGATCACGGGCCCGGTCTTGGGAATGTTCTCCTGGCCCGACCACTTGTGCCTGACCAGGATGCGCAGCAAGGGGGCGAGCACGATGACCGAGATCAGCCGCCACGTGGGCGAGTACGAGTAAGAATTGCTCATCGGGGAGGCCTTCCCATGGTCCGGTTCCGCACGTCGCGCTCCCAAGTCTGCCGGTGGTCACCTGCATGACCGAGTCTGCCCTGTTCACCTGGACGGTGGTGATGCCTGTCAAGGTACTAGCCCGCGCCAAGTCCAGGCTCGCCGTCCTGGCCGGCCAGCGGCGCTGCGAGCTGGCGCTCGCCCTGGCGTCGGACACCGTTTCCGCCGCCCGCGCCTGCCCGGAGGTCGCCCGGGTGCTCGTGGTCACCTCCGATCCGGTGGCGGGGCGGCGGCTGGCGGCGCTCGGCGCTCACGTCACCGGCGTTGAGCCGGCGGGCGGCCTCAACGCCGCGTTGCGCTACGGCGCGTCGGAAGCGTCGCTCCGCTGGCCGGGAAGCGGGGTCGCGGCGCTGGCCGCGGACCTGCCGGCGCTCCGGCCGGCCGAGCTCAGCCGGGCACTGCGCGCGGCGTCCCGCACTGGCGCCGCCGCCTTCGTGCCGGACGCCGCGGGCGTGGGCACGACCATGTACGCGGTCGTGCCCGGCGGGTCGTTCCGGCCCATGTTCGAGGGCGCATCGCGGGCCCGGCACGCCTCGTCCGGTGCTGTCGAGCTGTCGCTGGACGGCGTGCCGGGCCTGCGGCGGGACGTGGACACGCCGGAGGATCTGCGCGCGGCGGTCCTGCTCGGGGCCGGCTCCCATACCGCGGCGGTCGCGGCGGAGCTGCTCGCCGACGCGTGAGCCGTGCCCCTTCAGATGTGCACGACCGGGCAGGTCAGCGTCCGGGTGATCCCTTCCACAGCCTGGATCTGGGCCGCGACCAGCTTGCCGAGCTCGTCCACGTTCTCGGCGCGGGCGCGCACGATGACGTCGTAGGGGCCGGTCACATCCTCCGCCTGCGTGACTCCGGCGATCTCCGCTATCTGCCGTGCCACGTCGGCGGCCTTGCCGACCTCGGTCTGGACGAGGATGTATGCCTGCACCATGGCGTCCTCCCGGAGGCAGCGTAGGCGAGCTGCCCCTGATGTGTCACGGTACCGTAGTGGTCCAGACCGGTATCGGGCTGGTGGGGCTGTTTTAGCCTCGATTGCGTGGTGGTGCAGCATTGGAGGACGTGATAGCTGAGTCCAGCGGGTCTGGTGCCGGGTCCAGCGGGTCCGTTGCCGGCCTGGGGGAGTGGGGCGTCATAGGGGCGCTCGCCGCCCGGATGCCGGCCGGGCCGCTGACATCGGTCGGCATCGGCGACGACGCCGCGGTCGTCGGCGCCCCCTCGGGCAGCGTCGTGGCAGCGGTCGACCTGCTCCTCGAGGGGCGGCACTTCCTGCCTGCCTGGTCGTCGGCGCGCGACATCGGCGTCAAGGCGGCCGCGCGCAGCCTGGCGGACATCGCGGCCATGGGGGCGGTGCCGACGGCGCTGCTCGTGGCGCTCGCCATGCCCGGCTCGCTGCCCGCGCAGTGGGCGCTTGACCTGGCCGAGGGGCTGGCCTCCGAGGCCCGCCGGGCGGGGGCGGGCGTCGTCGGCGGCGACACCGCGCGCGCCGATTCGGTGCTGCTTTCGGTCACCGCGCTCGGCGACCTGGCCGGCCGGCCGCCGGTGCGGCGGGCAGGCGCGTCGCCCGGGGACATCGTGGCCGTCGCCGGGCCGCTGGGCCATTCGGCCGCCGGCTACGCGCTGCTGACCGCGGGCGTGACGGCCTATCCGGGCCTGGTGGCGGCGCACCTGCGCCCCGCGCCCGCTTACGACGCCGGCCCGGAGGCGGCGCTGCTCGGCGCCACGGCGATGATCGACATCAGCGACGGCCTGGTCGCCGACCTCGGGCACGTGGCCGCGGCCAGCGGCGTCTGGATCGACATCGATAGCTCGGCGCTCGCGCCCGGTGGCCCGCTCGCGGCCGCCGCGGCCGCCGTCGCCGCCGCCGCTCCCCGTCCATCCCGAACGGAAGCGGCTGACTCCCCCGCGCCCCCGGTGTCCCCGGCGTCCCTTGCCCGGGAGTGGGCGCTCACCGGCGGCGAGGATCACTCGCTGGCCGCCACGTTCCCGCCCTCGGCGGCGCTGCCCGCGCGGTGGCGCGTGATCGGCACCGTCCGCCCGGCCGCGGACGCGCCGGC
>DATGLH010000119.1:0-3630 GCA_035294225.1 Trebonia sp. | reverse complement strand
GGGCCGCAGGTCAGCCTTGCCGACGCCCGCGCCGTCGTGGCCGAACTACGCGGCCTTACCGCCGTCGTCCAGCAGCCAGTCCGCGAGGTCACGGGGCTGACCAGCCAGGCTTCGGCCGGGCCGGTCGCGGTGGTGGACCGGCCGGGGTGGATCCGCGCCAACGTGGGCGGGTTCCGCGTGGTGCTCGAGCCGCTGGCGGAAAAGCTCGCCGAGCGGAGCCATGCGGTGCCCGCGGCGGGCTCTGTGCTCGGCTCGGTCGGGTCACGGGTCACCGGCGTGCAGACGGGCCTCATCCTGGCGTATCTGTCCACGCGGGTACTCGGCCAGTACGAGCTGTTCCTGCCGCCGGGCGAAAGCAGCCCTGCCGCGAACGGCTCTTCCCCCAACGGCGCGGGACAGGGCGGCGCCGTGCCCAGCGTCGGGCGGCTCACCCTGGTCGCGCCGAACATCGTCATGGTCGAGCGCGAGCTCGGCGTCGACCCGCATGACTTCCGCCGCTGGGTGTGCCTGCACGAGGAGACCCACCGGGTCCAGTTCACCTCGGTGCCCTGGCTGCGCGAGTACGTGCAGGGGATGATGACCGAGTTCCTGCTGGCCTCGGACCTCGACCCGGGCGCGATCTTGGAACGGCTGCGTGCCGCGGCCGGCGCGGTGGCCGGCGCGGTGCGCGGCGGCGACGGCGAGTCGCTGGTGGAGGCGATGCAGACGCCGGCGCAGCGGGTGCTGCTCGACAAGCTGACCGCCGTGATGACCCTGGTCGAGGGGCACGGCGACTACGTGATGGACGCGGTGGGCCCGCAGGTGGTGCCCTCGGTGGCGGAGATCAGGGAGAAGTTCACCCGCCGCCGCGGCTCCGCGGGCCGGGTGGAGCAGATCCTGCGCCGCATCCTCGGCATCGACCTGAAGATGCGGCAGTACGCGGAGGGCTCGAGGTTCGTGCGCACCATCGTGGAAGAGGCCGGGATGGCCGAGTTCAACAAGGTGTGGACGTCGCCGGAGACGCTGCCCACGCGCGCCGAGCTGTCCCGTCCCGCCGACTGGCTCGCGCGGGTCGCCTGACGTGGGTCCGGCTCCGCCCGTCGCGGCGGTTCGCAACGCGGTGCGCGCGTGCATCAGCGATCTCGCGGCCGGCGAGCTGGTCCTGGCCGCCTGTTCGGGCGGGGCCGACTCGCTGGCACTGGCCGCGGCGCTCGCGTTCGCGGCACCGCGGGCGGGGCTGCGGGGCGGGGGGGTCACCGTCGACCACGGCCTGCAGGACGGCTCGGCCGCGCGCGCGGCATCGGTCGCCTCGGTGCTCACCGGACTCGGCCTGGCGCCGGTACGCGCCGTCCCCGTGACGGTGCGCGGCGGCGGCGGACCCGAGGCGGCGGCGCGCGCGGCGCGCTATGACGCGCTGGCGGCGGTGGCGGACGAGCTCGGCGCGGCCGCGGTGCTGCTCGGACACACCCTGGACGACCAGGCGGAGACGGTGCTGCTCGGGCTGGCCCGGGGATCAGGCCCGAGGTCGCTGGCCGGCATGCCGCCACGGCGCGGCATCTTCAGGCGTCCGCTGCTGACGGTCCGGCGGTCGGTCACGGCCGCGGCGTGCGCCGCGCTCGGCCTCGATCCGTGGGAGGACCCGCACAACGCGGACCGCCGCTACGCGAGGGTCCGGGTGCGGCTGGACGCGCTGCCCGCGCTGGAGGCCGCGCTGGGCCCGGGGGTCGCCGAGGCGCTGGCTCGCACCGCGGATCAGCTCCGCGCCGACGCGGAGGTGCTTGACAGCATCTCGTCCGAACGGGCCCGTGGTGGCTCCGCGCTGTCCGCGTCCTCCCTCGCCGGGATGCCGGACGCGGTGCGGACCCGCGTCCTGCGCTCCGCCGCCCTCGCGGCCGGCTGCCCGGCGGGCGCGCTCACCGCGGGTCACGTGGCGCGCCTTGCGGAACTGGTCACCAACTGGCACGGGCAGCGCTGGATCGACCTGCCCGGCGGCGTCCGGGCGTCGCGCCGGGACGGCCGGCTGTGTTTCGAGGGGATCTGAAAGGGACGGTGCATGGACGCTGCCGACATGGGGCCCGCGCTGAAAGAGGTCCTCATCACGTCCGAGCAGATCAGCAAGCGGACCGCGGAACTGGCCGCGCAGATCGACGCCGATTACGCCGGCCGTGACCTGCTGCTCGTCGGGGTGCTGAAGGGGGCGGTGATGGTGATGGCGGATCTGGCCCGCGCCATGCACCTGCCCGTCGAGATGGACTGGATGGCGGTCTCGTCCTACGGGTCGGGCACCAAGTCGTCCGGGGTGGTGCGCATCCTGAAGGACCTCGACACGGACATCAGCGGGCGGCACGTGCTGATCGTCGAGGACATCGTGGACTCAGGGCTGACGCTGTCCTGGCTGGTCGGCAACCTGCGGTCACGCGATCCCGCGTCGGTGGCCGTGTGCACGATGCTGCGCAAGCCGTCCTCCGCGCAGATGGAGGTCGAGGTCGCCTACACCGGGTTCGACGTCCCGGACGAGTTCGTGGTCGGTTACGGGCTCGACTACGCGGAGCGCTACCGTAACCTGCCGTTCATCGGGACGCTGGCCGCGGGGGCGCTGCCAGCCCCGGGGGGCGCCCCGCCGATTCCGCCCGGAGGCGGGGGGAACACATCCCGCGCCGGATAGCGTTGATGTACCGTCGGGTATTCCTTAATTGTGTTGTGTGCGGTCGGCGCAGTCGGCCGTCAGTGCGGAGCAGGCATGACAGTGCCGCCGGTGGTCGGCGGGACGTGAGGCTGGTCAGGAGGGAACGGCCCCCAAGCCGCGGGGGTCGCTCGCAATGGATTTGAAACGCTATTTCCGCGGACCGCTACTGCTGGTCCTTCTCGCGGTGCTGGTCATCACGATCACGCTCGGCTGGGCGAACTCGGGCAGTACCTACCAGCAGAAGGACACCTCGCAGGTCGTGCAGATGATCGAGCGCGGCGACCAGGTGAAGTCGGCGGTGCTCACCGATAAGAACCAGACAATCCAGATCACCACCAAGAGCGGCCAGCAGTACCAGGCAAACTTCATCTCCGGGCAGGGCCAGCAGCTCCAGCAGATGCTGCAGAAGGCGTACGACCACGGCGACCTGCCGGGCGGCTACGACGTGCAGATCCCCAAGACCAATGTCTTGGTGAGCCTCATCGAGACGTTCGGTATCTATATCGTGATCGCGCTGTTCTTCTTCTTCATGCTGGCCCAGATGCAGGGCGGCGGATCGCGCGTGATGAATTTCGGCAAGTCGCGCGCCAAGCTGATCACCAAGGACACGCCGAAGACCACGTTCGCCGACGTGGCCGGCGCCGACGAGGCCATCGAGGAACTGCAGGAGATCAAGGAGTTCCTGCAGAATCCCGCGAAGTTCCAGGCGATCGGCGCCAAGATCCCGAAGGGCGTACTGCTCTACGGGCCGCCCGGTACCGGCAAGACGCTGCTTGCCCGGGCGGTGGCGGGCGAGGCGGGCGTGCCGTTCTACTCGATCTCCGGTTCGGACTTCGTTGAGATGTTCGTCGGTGTCGGCGCCTCCCGGGTCCGTGACCTGTTCGAGCAGGCCAAGTCCAACGCCCCCGCCATCGTCTTCGTGGACGAGATCGACGCCGTCGGCCGGCACCGTGGCGCGGGTCTCG